>NZ_JAMYUT010000002.1:0-381630 GCF_040323235.1 Mesorhizobium sp. M0051 | reverse complement strand
ACCGGCCGCCCCTTTAAACACCCCCCCCGGCCCGGCGCGCCGAATCGTGCGTGGCGTATGACCCCCACGGTTCTTTCTATGTGGCCCGCCGCCCGCCTCCCGCAGGCGCGGGCCACGCGCGCGGTCTGACTAGATCAGCCCGGGTCATGGACCTACGGTCCAGCCCGGGGAGGATCAGTTCGTTCCTTTGCCGCCGCACTTCCCGGTGGCAACGTTGAAGTTGCCGCAGGACAGAGGCGCGCGCCAATCGGAGATCAGATCCTTGGAGTCAGGCAAATAGTCGGACCATTCGTCGCCCATCACCAGGCCCGGCGTGCGGGAGACGGTTTCGAACTGGCCATCGGCCTGGATTTCACCGATCAGCACCGGCTTGGTGATGTGGTGGTTCGGCATCATCGTCGAATAGCCGCCAGTCAGGTTCGGCACCGAAACGCCAACCATGGCGTCGATGACCTTGTCCGGATCGGTGGTGCCGGCCTTCTCGACCGCCTTCACCCACATGTTGAAGCCGATGTAATGGGCCTCCATCGGGTCGTTGGTGGTGCGCTTGTCGTTCTTGATGAACTTGTGCCAGTCGGCGATGAACTTCTTGTTCTCAGGCGTGTCGATGCTTTCAAAATAGTTCCAGGCGGCGAGATGGCCGACCAGCGGCGCGGTGTCGAGACCGGCAAGCTCTTCCTCGCCGACCGAGAAGGCCATGACCGGGATGTCTTCGGCCTTGACGCCCTGGTTGCCGAGTTCCTTGTAGAACGGCACGTTGGCATCGCCGTTGACGGTCGAGACGACGGCGGTCTTCTTGCCGGCCGATCCGAACTTCTTGATCGCGGAAACCTCGGTCTGCCAGTCGGAGAAGCCGAATGGCGTGTAGTTGACCATGATGTCTTCCGCTGCGACGCCCTTGGCCTTCAGATAGGCTTCGAGGATCTTGTTGGTGGTGCGCGGATAGACGTAGTCGGTGCCTTCGAGCACCCAGCGCTTCACCGAACCGCCGTCCTCGCTCATCAGATAGTCGACCGCCGGAATGGCCTGCTGGTTTGGCGCCGCACCCGTGTAGAACACGTTGCGCTCGCTTTCCTCGCCCTCATACTGGACGGGGTAGAACAGGATGTTGTCGAGTTCGCTGAATACCGGCAGCACCGATTTGCGCGACACCGAGGTCCAGCAACCGAACACCGCCGCAACCTTATCCTTCGAAATCAGCTCGCGTGCCTTTTCGGCGAACAGCGGCCAGTTGGAAGCAGGATCGACGACGACCGCCTCCAGCTTCTTGCCGAGCAGGCCACCCTTGGCGTTCTGCTCGTCGATGAGCATCAGCATGGCGTCCTTCAGCGTCGTTTCCGAAATCGCCATGGTCCCCGACAGCGAATGGAGAATGCCGACCTTGATGGTGTCGTCAGCCGCCTTGGCAGGCGCGGAGATCAACAGGCCGGCGGCAACCACGCTCGCCGAAAACATTTTTGTTATTGTCGAGAAATTACCCCTCATATTACAGACTCCCAAGCTGGTTGATTGCACCGCAACACTACAAAGCAACCCCCATGCCAATCGCTGTGGCGGCGCCGATGGGGGCGAAAAATCGAGCATTGCCAGCGCGTTGGGATTTTAGGCTTACAAAGAAAAAGAGAGCCGCTCAAAATTGATTGAGAGAAATTTGCGCAGACCCGCGACTATCTGCCCAATTTTCGCTCAATGTTCCCAATTGCCTAGATTTTGATCTTCATAGGGGTATCGCAAACGACCGATGTTGCGGCGCCGTGCAAAAATAGGGCAAGCTCGCTCCGCAAACGAGCGACGTCATGGTTTCAGGCATTTCACGCATTTTTACCAGCATATTGATTCTGGCGGCAGCAGGCGGAGCCGCGCGAGCCGACTTCAGCGACGGCAAGCTTCCGGACGGCACCTATCGCTGCGAAGTGTACCTGCTTGGCATGTTCCTCAACCTCGGCGACATCACCATCAAGGGGACTGTCTACAGCGGTCCGTTCTACACCGGCCTCGGTACCCTCGCGACCGCGCAGCAGGGTTACAACTATCAAATGGACGCAAACGGGGTGATCTCCTGGCTCGGGCCGTTGGGTGGCTATACCGCCGGCGGAAACTCGCTGTCGCTGACCCAGGCAACGCTGGACGGCCAAGGCACACCCTCCTTTGACATCATCATGAAGCAGCCCGACGGCGCCTTCACCGCCTCGACCTGTACGAAGAACTGAGATGCCAAAAAGCGCGGAACCCTGTTGGCTCCGCGCAGAGGGCCGTGTTGCGCACAGGCAAGAACATAGGGAAGTACTAAGACTCCAGCATGTCCTTGACGATCGTCGCCAGTTGCTTGAGCGAAAACGGTTTTGGCAGGAAGCCGAAATGCGCGTCGGCCGGCAGGTTTCTGGCGAATGCGTCCTCCGCATAACCGGACACGAAGACAAACTTGATGTCCGGCTGGCGCTTGCGCAGTTCGCCAAGCAGCGTCGGCCCATCCATTTCCGGCATCACCACGTCGGAAACGACGATGTCGACCTTGCCGCCCAGCGCCTCGAACACTTCCAGCGCCTCGACGCCCGAAGACGCCTCATGCACGGTGTAGCCGCGCGAGGTCAGCGCCCGCATGCCGCCCATTCGCACGGCATCCTCGTCTTCGACGAGCAGCACAGTGGCCGAGCCCGATAGATCCTTGGCCGCATCGGCGATCTTCGCCGGTGCTGCCGGTACATCGTCGGGGTCGCCCGCCTTTTTCAGTTCCGCAACATGACGCGGTAGGAAAATGCGGAAAGTCGACCCTTTGCCGACCTCGGAATCGCAGTAGATGAAGCCACCGGTCTGCTTAATGATGCCATAGACCATCGACAGGCCAAGGCCGGTGCCCTTGCCGACTTCCTTGGTGGTGAAGAAGGGCTCGAAGATCTTCTTCAGCACGTCGGGCGCGATGCCGCTGCCGGTGTCCTCGACTTCGACCACGACATAGTCTGCCGGGGTGAGTTCGCGGTAGGAAAAGGCCTTGCACTCCTCAGCAGTCACATTGCGGGTGCGCACGGTGAGATCACCACCCGCCGGCATGGCGTCGCGTGCGTTGACAGCAAGGTTGACCACCACCTGCTCGAACTGCCCGATATCGACCTTGACCGGCCACAGGTCGCGGCCATGGTCTACCTTCAGCTTGATGTCGTTGCCGACCAGGCGGGCCAGCAGCATCCTGAGATCGGCCAGCACGTCGGTCAGGTTGAGCACTTCCGGCCGCAATGTCTGCTTGCGCGAGAAGGCCAGCAACTGCCGCACCAGCGACGCCGCCCGGTTGGCATTCTGCTTGATGTTCATGATGTCGGGGAAGGACGGGTCAGACGGACGGTGGTTGGTCAACAAAAGGTCGGATGCCATGATGATGGCGGTCAGCACATTGTTGAAATCATGCGCGATGCCGCCGGCAAGCTGGCCCACCGCCTGCATTTTCTGGCTTTGCGCCATCTGCCCTTCGAGGGCTTTCTGCTCCGTCGTCTCGACGGCATAGACGATGGCCGACTCCTCGGCGCCCTCGCCGCCGGTCCCGTCGGCGACGGCGTTGACGTAGAATCGAATGTGCCGCTCGTCATTGCCGGGCAGAAGCGTGTCGATCGGCTCGATATCGGCCTGCCGCTGCTGCGCCTTTTCGAAAGCAGCCGCGAAGGCCGGCCGGTCGCGTTCATGGATCACCGTGTCGAGCCGCACTCGGCGATCGACGGCGTCGCGATCGACGACGGTCGAGAACAGCGACAGGAACGGCGCATTGGTGCGCAGGATGCGCCCGTTGTGATCGACGCCGGCTATCGCCATCGGTGTCGAGTTGAAGAAGCGGGTGAAGCGCACTTCCGAGGCCCGCAAATCGGCAGACGAGTCCTCGCCTTGCGTACGGTTGAGCACGATCGTGCGTGTCGGCCCGTTGAGGCCTTCGCGGCTGGCCGAAACGCGATGCATGAAGCGCACCGGAAGCGCCTCGCCCGTCATCGTCGTCAAGTCGAGATCGATGACCGCGTTGCGCGTTGTGCCGGGATCGGCCTTGACCGAACGGACCAGCGCCATGCCGTCGCCGGCCACGATCTCGGCCAAGGAGACCGCACCGGGCGTGAAGCTGGTGAGGTCGATGCCCAGCCATTCGGCCAGCGTGGCGTTGATGTAGGTGACGCGACCCTCCTGGTCGGCAGAAAAGAAACCGGCCGGCGCGTGGTCGAGATGATCGATGGCCTGCTGCAAATCGAGAAAGAACCGCTCCTGCTCGGCCCGTTCCTGGGAGATGTCGGCAAGCTGCCAGGCCAGCATCGGCAGCCGCTGGCCTGGAACACTGAAGGTGCGGGCGCGCGCCCGGTACCAGCGGGCGCCCGGATCGGCTCCGGGCCGAATGGATTGCGCGAGCCGAAACTCGCCGTCGCCCGGCTGGCCGTCGCGCAGGCCGGACGCCAGGCGATAAATCGTCACCGAAGCTTCGGGGACATCCGAGAGCAACCCCTCGACTGTCTTCAGGTCGGCCGCCGACGACGCTCCGGTCATGTCGGCATAGGCGCGATTGGCATAGACGACACGGCCTTTGGTGTCGGTGACGAGAAGGCCCTGCGACATCGAATCGACGAAGGATTTCGACAGTTCATCACCTGTCGAGCGCGGTGTCACCTGCACGAAGCCGATCGCCGTGGCAAACAGGAAGCCGACGCCGATCATCGCCAGCACGCCGAGCATACCGAGCAGAAAAGGATCGCCGAGCCGCTCGCGGAAAAGGCCGAAGACGATCGCCGCCCCCGTCAGAACGACGATGAAAATGATGAGCCGGGTGACCGCGCCTGGTCGCGTGTTCTGGTCGACGATCGGTACCGGATAGAAATCGCCGCGCGCTTCCTTGGCCATGTGCCCCCTGCTCGTGAATTCCGGTGTTCCGACCACCCGCCCCTAGCGGGTTGAATCACATTCTCCTAGTCCCGAAAAGGCCTGGGCGGCAAATGTCCGATAAAAATGATGTCTTCCGGCCCTTGGAGTTTTCAAGCTGTTCACCAGCGTGAAACGTAACTTGCGGTGGCCCGCCGCAACGGTCTAGTGTCACGTCTCTTCCAAGGGCAATCAGGGGAAACCGATGCAATGGCTGGATAGCGTGGCGGGCCCCGGTTATGCCGCAGCATTGTTGTGGACGTTTGCAGCACTTGTCCTGCTGGTCATCGTTCTCGTCATCGTCAAACTGGTGCGTAATCTGACGTTCGGAACCTTCGTTGCCGGTGGCCGGAACCGCAAGACACGGCTGGCCGTCATGGACGCCACCGCCGTCGACAGCCATCGTCGGCTGGTGCTGGTGCGCCGGGATGACATCGAGCATCTGCTTTTGATCGGCGGCCCGACCGACCTCGTCGTCGAGCGCGATATCCGTCTCTCGGCGCCGCGCCGTCCGGCCTTGACCGGAGACAGCGGCTTGCAGCCGGTCCCGGCCGCCGCGGCCCCGGCGGCAAGGCCGCGTCCGCCGCAACCCGCTCCATCGCCGGCGAGACAGGCACCCGCTCCGCAGCCGGTGAATGCGGTGCCGCCGGCCCGCCCACGCCAAACAGCACCGGCACCTGCGCCGAGGCCGGCGGCGCAAAGCTACCAGCCGACCAATATCACGCCGCTGCCCGCCTACGGATCCGCGCCTGCCAATGTCGCCCGGAATGCACCACCGCCGCCACCTGCGCAGGACAGCATCGACGACACGCTGATGAGGGAACTCGAAGTATCGCTCCATCAGCCCCGTTCGGCCGGCCCGGCCGGCAAACCGGCGGCGAAGGAACCGCAGTCGCTCGATGATGAAATGACCAAGCTTCTCGGCGAACTCTCCAGCCAGAAGCGATGAGCGGCCGCTGAGCCATCCCGCGCGAAAATCGTACCCGGTTCGACTGCCGGACCCCTTTTCGGGGGCTTAAGAATCAGGGCCTGCGCTTCGACGGTTGTAGATTTCGACCGCTTTGAACGTGCCAACAAAAATGGCCGGAAAACCGGCCATTTCAAACTCAACGTCAATCATGGCGGCTGGTTGTGCGCCGCCGGCCTCGACCCTCAGTCGTCGCGGTAGACTTTTTCGCGGCGCTCATGCCGCTCCTGCGCTTCGATCGACAACGTCGCGATCGGACGCGCATCGAGCCGCTTCAGCGCGATCGGCTCGCCGGTCTCTTCGCAATAGCCATAAGTGCCTTCGTCGATGCGCTGCAAGGCCGAATCGATCTTTGCGATGAGCTTGCGCTGACGATCGCGGGCCCTGAGTTCGATGGCGCGGTCCGTTTCCGAAGAGGCGCGATCGGCTAGATCGGGGTGGTTAGCGTTTTCTTGTTGCAGGATTTCCAGTGTTTCGCGCGCTTCGCGCAATATGTCGTTTTTCCAGGTGACGAGCTTTGAGCGGAAGTAGGATTTCTGCCGCTCGTTCATGAACGGCTCGTCTTCGGAGGGTGTGTAATCGGCGGTAACGATGTCGTTCATTCGACTCACCCAAACTGCCCCAAATTTGGCGCCTATATATTCGCCGTCCGACGCCTGCACAAGCGCAATCGGCCGCTGTCTCACGCAATTGTTAATGCGCGCCGGCGCGCGCCTTTGCGGGGGCGTACGCTCGTTTTGACACCAAACTTCGCTGTGACACTTTGGATCCGGTAAAACATGCTGTCGCAATATCGCCTGTGCTTTTCGACCCAGGCCAACCACCTTTTGCTGCGCCGCAGCATGGTGATTCGCTGTAGTCGAGGAACACGGGCCATTGTGCGCAATGCCGTTCTCGTGGCTAATCCTGGGAGGCTTCGGCATTCGGAGGTTGGGTGAGCAGGCTGTATCTGTTGCGACATGCGAAGGCTGGCTGGGCACTGCCCGGCATGCGCGATTTCGATCGCCCGCTCGATGCATCGGGCCGCAGCGACGCCGAAACGATGGGCGCCGCCATGCGCTCCCGCTCCTATGTTCCGGACCTGACGCTGTGCTCCAATGCCAAACGCGCCAAGGAGACGCTGGAAGGCCTGGCCGGCCAGACCGACACCGGCCGGGTCCTGTTCTTCGACACGCTCTATAGCGCGGACGCCACCGGCTACCTCCATCTCATCCGCGACAATGGCGGATCGGGTTCGTTGCTGGTCATCGGCCACAATCCGATGACAGAGGATCTCGCCATGGCGGTTTCGGGCGACGGCGACGAGACGGCACGGGCAACGCTCAACCATGGGTTCCCGACCTCGGGCCTGGCGGTCGTCCGCTTTGACGGCGATCTTGCCAAGGCCGCCCAGGGCACCGGCTATCTCGAAGCGTTCCTGACTCCGGCCGATCTCTGAGCCATTTCAAAGCCTGTTTGCAGGGCCTATATCGGACACAAGCAAGCCCGAGAGATCACATTTTGGCATCATCGCTGACCACCTTCACCGACGAGGCGAGGATTGCCCTCGACACGCTGTCGGGACGCGCCACCGGGCTTTTTTCTCCATCGTTGCGCCTCGGCGTGACCGGATTGTCCCGCGCGGGCAAGACTGTGTTCATATCGGCCCTTGTCCACAATTTGATCCATGGCGGGCGCCTGCCGTTGTTTGCCGCGCAGAAATCAGGACGTATCGCTCGCGCCTTCCTCGAGCAGCAGCCGGACGACGCGGTGCCGCGCTTCCAGTACGAGGATCACATCGCCGCGCTGGTCAGCGACCGCGCCTGGCCCGATTCCACGCGCGCCATTTCGGAACTGCGGCTGACTATCGAATATGAATCGGCCTCAGGCTGGAGCCGTTTGTTCTCCTCCGGCAGACTGTCGATCGACATCGTCGACTATCCCGGCGAATGGTTGCTCGATCTGCCGCTGCTGGGCAAATCCTTCGCCGATTTTTCGCACGAAGCCTTCGAAATGGCCGTCCTGCCTGTGCGCGAGGACCTGTCGCGGGCCTGGCGGGCGCTGTCGGCGGAGATCGATCCGAATGCCGATGCCGACGAGATGGCGGCGCGCCGCCTGGCTGAGAGCTTCGCCGCTTATCTGAAAGCGTGCAAGCTCGACGAACGGGCGCTTTCGACCTTGCCGCCCGGCCGTTTCCTGATGCCCGGCGATCTCGAAGGCTCGCCGGCACTAACCTTCGCGCCCCTGGCAGGGATTGGCGACAAGCGTCCGCGACCCGGGTCGCTGCACGCCATGATGGACAGGCGTTACGAGGCCTACAAGACGCATGTCGTCAAACCGTTCTTCCGCGAACACATCACCCGCCTCGATCGCCAGATCGTGCTGATCGACGCCTTGCAGGCGCTGAACGCCGGTCCCGGCGCCATGGCCGACCTGGAGCGCGCGGTGACCGAGATTCTCAGCTGTTTCCGTCCCGGCCGGGGCAGCTTCCTCGCCGACCTGTTCTCGCGGCGCATCGACCGCATATTGGTTGCCGCGACGAAGGCCGATCACCTGCACCACGAAAGCCATGACCGCCTGCAGGCGATCGTGCGGCGGCTTGCCGACCGCGCGGTGGCGCGCGCGAATTTCACCGGCGCCGATGTCAATGTCGTCGCCATGGCAGCGATGCGCGCGACCCGCGAAGGCACCGTCAAGCAAGGTCGAGAGACGTTGCCGGTCATCATCGGCACGCCGATCGCCGACGAGAGGATCAATGGCGAAACCTTTGATGGAAAGACGGAAACAGCCATATTTCCTGGTGACTTACCGGAGAAAATTGATGCGGTGTTCGATGTTTCGGGCCCCGATCACAAGCAGGACCCTGCGGACCCGGCAATCCGCTTCGTCCGTTTCCGTCCACCAAAGCTCGAACGCACGGCCGAAGGTGTCACGCTGTCGCTGCCGCATATCAGGCTCGACCGTGCCTTGCAGTTCCTGATCGGAGATCATCTGGCATGACCGCGCCCCGCAAGCCGGCAGCATTCCGCATCGAGCCGGAAGCCACATCGAGGCAATCGGCCCCTGAGCCGCGCAACGCCCAGGCCGAAACTCGTGCCCAGACCGACACCCAGCGCAAACCCCGCGCGATGAAAACCGATGTCGCGATGATCATACCGGCGGAAGTCGACGTCTTCGACGAGCCCGACATCATCGCCGCAGAGCCGCCACCAGCGATCGCCCCCAGAAAACGCTCACTGCTCGGCAGCATCTTCTTCGGCGCTTTTGGCGTCCTGGTCTCGCTGGCCGTCGGCCTGTGGACCGACCAGCTCATACGCGACCTCTTCGCGCGCGCCGAATGGCTGGGTTGGCTGGCCGCGGGCATGGCTGCCATCGCCGTGCTGGCGCTTGTGGTGATCCTGATTCGCGAATTCCTGGCGATCGCCCGCCTCGCCGAGGTCGAAAAACTGCAGAAGCGGGCGCTCGATGCGATCGCGCGTGACGATCCCAAGGCAGCACGATCGGTCGTCGACGAATTGTCGGCCTTTGTCGCGGCCAAACCCGAGACTGCGGCCGGCCGGCGCGCGCTGGCCGAACTGCGCGGCGAAATCATCGACGGCGGCAATCTGGTGCGCCTGGCCGAAGCCGAGATTCTCGGCCCCCTCGATGCCAGGGCGAAGGTGATGATTCTCGAGGCCGCCAAACGCGTCTCGCTGGTGACGGCGGTCAGCCCGCGCGCACTCGTCGACGTCGCCTATGTCGTGTTCGAGGCCGGGCGGCTCATTCGCCGCCTGTCGGAACTCTATGGCGGACGGCCGGGAACGCTGGGTTTCTTCCGCCTGGCGCGCAGCGTGCTGGCGCATCTGGCGGTTACCGGCTCGATCGCGGTCGGCGACAGTTTCGTCCAGCAAATCGTCGGCCACGGCCTGGCGGCGCGCCTTTCGGCCAAGCTTGGCGAGGGCGTCGTCAACGGCATGATGACGGCGCGCATCGGCATCGCGGCGATGGAAACGGCGCGCCCCCTGCCCTTCAGCGCGGCGAAGCGTCCCGGACTGGGCGATTTCCTCTCCGCGCTGACATCGTTTGCCACCAGGAAAGGCGGTGAAACTGCCCCGCCTGGCAAGTGAGCCGGGCCGGAGCGTTTGGACCTTCGGAATTGTTACCGGACTGCTTTGTGGCGGCACCGTAGTGACGAAGCATTAACCAATCTTGTTCATGGTCAGACGGGTTCCAAACAGCCTCTTTGTTGCCGGGTGTCGTCGATGAAAAGTGTAATTCTGTCCAGCCTCCTGCCCCTGGCAACCGTGATCACTACAGTCGTCGGCATTGCCGGAGCGGCCGCCTCGGCAGAGCCGGACAAGCAATTCTTCCAGTCGGCCGAAGGCAAATGGATCGGTCCCGGCGAAATCGTCGCCGGCAAGTACAAGGGCACCAAATTCAACTGCAGCTTCACCGGCTCAACGCCCGACGGCAAGGTCGGCATGTCGCTCGACGGCGGCTGCCGTGTCGGCATGTTCACCCAGCAGATGTCGGCCAAGATCGAACGTAAAGGCCGCGAGGGCTACAAGGGCAGCTTCATGGGCGGCGCGAGCGGCTCCGGGCTCGACATAATCGGCGGCAACGTGGTCGATCCCCACAAGGTGGTCTTCACGATCAACCGCAATCAGTTGCGCGGCGTCATGCAGGCCCGCATCCCCGACGACAATTCGATGACGGTGACCATTGCGGTGCGCGTCGACGACCAACTGGTGCCGGTGATCGGCATGAGCCTGAAGCGCGTCGACGCCGTGGAAGTCGGCTCCATCGCGCCGAACTGATAAATCGTCGATCGCTGAAAGCAAAAGAGGCGGCGATCCCATGGTCACCGCCTCATTTTAACAGCTAGTTTAGGTCAGCTAGAGCAAGGTTCAGCCGCGAGGCTGTAGCAGCGCCAGCAGGGCCGTCGCCGCCGCAAGGACAGCGGTCAGAGTCAAGGGCGCCGTGGCACCATAGGTGTCCACGACATAACCACCGACAACCGCGCCGACCGTGATGGCAACCTGGAAAGAGACGACCATCAGGCTACCCGCCGCTTCCAGCGCATCAGGCGCCGCACGCGACAGATTGGTCGGCAGCACCACCGGCCCCATGCCGAAGGCGAGGCCCCAAAGTGTAACGAACCCGAAGGCAACGCCGATGTGCACGCCCCAAAGCACCAATGCCAGCGCCGCAAACGCCATCAACGCGGCGGTCACCACGAGAGCAATGCGGATATTGGCGTCGGCCATGCGGCCGCCGGCAATATTGCCAATCACGGCGGCGATGCCAAATCCGAGCAGAGCCAGGGCAATTGGCCCGGTTGCAAGGAGCGTCACCTGTTCGAGGAAGGGACGCACATAGACAGAGCCAGCAAAATGCCCTGTCATCAGCAAGACAATGGCAAGCATGCCGAGTTGAATACCACGCCGCCGTGTCAGCCGAAATACGTCTGCAAGACTGTTGCTTGCTGCTGAAGGCAAGGTCGGCAGGCTAAGCAACTGCAAAAGCATGGCAATCACGGCCAGCCCCGCCGTCATGGCCATGGCGCTGCGCCATCCCAGCCAGTCGCTGATCAACGCACCCATCGAGGGCGCGGCAATGGTGGCGAGCGAGACCCCGAGGGTGACGATAGCCATGCCTCGACCTGTCGCATTGGCGCCGACCAGCCTTGCAACGACAGCAACCGAAAGTGCCCAGAAAGCGCTGAGAGCAATCCCCAGTCCGGCCCTGCCTAGCAACAACAGCCAGAAATTGGGCGCCAACGCTGCAAGAATATTGGAACCGACCGCCAAGGCCATGAGGCCAACCAGCACCGTCTTGCGGTTCAATCGGCCGATGAGAACATTGCTCAACATGGCCGTCACGGCGCCGACGGAGGCGGTGGCGGTGACGACCTGTCCAGCCGTCCCCTCGCTGATGCCGAGATCACGCGCCATTGGCGTCAACAGACCTGCCGGCAGGAATTCGGCTGATACAAGGGCAAAGCTGGTGGCCGCCAATGAAAGGACCGCGAACCAGGTGGCCGCGCTCCACGCGACCGGCGCGTCGGCATCAAGGCCAATCGCGGCATCTTCAAGCTGTAATGTTGTGTCAGTCACTGAAGGATCTCCAAGGTTTAGAGATCTTCATAGACGAGTCCTTCCGGATGATATGTATCTCAAAATCCGAAATTCATGTCTATTCGTCCGGAAATTGTGCGACGCACAACGCCCGGCGAGACATTGGTGATGCGCTTGAACGCGCGAGCGAAGGATGCCTCGGAATCATAGCCCAAACGGGTAGCGACTTCGGCAACCGACAAGCCGTTTTGCTCCAGCAACTCGCGGGCAAGCTGCATACGCAGGCGAGCGAGGTAGCGTGCAGCACCCTCCCCCAATACAGCGCTGAAGCGCTCGGCGAAAATCGAGCGCGATTGGCCTGCCACGCCGGCGAGGCTTTCCAGCGTCCAGTTACGGCCGGGTTCTCGGTGCATTGCTGCCAGCGCGCGGCCAATATGGGGATCGCGGATGGCTGCGAGCCAACCCGTGGTCGAGGCTCCCGAGCAATTGACCCAGCAGCGGATGAGCCGGGCTGTCAGCAAGTCCGCCATACGCGACAAGATGGTGGCGCTGCCCATCTGCGGATGTGCGGCCTCCGCCGTCATGGCCGCCAGCAAAGGACCAACGACCGAGTCATTGCCAGCCACGTCGCAACCCTTGATGATAGGCGGCATCAACGAGATCAATGGGTTAAGCGCACAGGAGCCCAAGGTCATGGAGCCGCAGAAAAGGGTGCTCGTCGCGCCCGTTCCTTCCCGCACCACCTCGCAGACGTTGCCCCCCAACTCGATCACCTGGCAACCCTGGAGCGAGTCGCCTGCAACATCCGGCGCACTCGCCAACCGATGGGCGATGCCTTGCGGCAGCAGCACCAGATCGCCATTGCGCAACTCCTGCCAGCCTTGCGCTTCGGTATGAATCCAGCATGGACCATGGCCGACAAAATGGAAACGAAGCAGCTTTTGTTGCGGAAAGTCTATGCTCCATGGATGCCGGAGCTCGCAGCGGCCATAGTTGACACCACTCAAGCGAAAGTCTTGCAGAACTTCGCTAAGCGCGTCCATCGGGATGTGCGGCAACGACGGGCGGGACGAATAGTCAGGCATATGGCTGATATAGATGCCGAACGTCCGGCAGGCAAGCGGAGACCGCTGTTCCACCAAGGAAATCGCGTCAACGGCACCTACCCTTCCTGTCAAGCTTTGTGCCCTTGCCTCCCGCTCCCGGTGCATGCAAGGAGTGCTGTCAGACACAGGGAAAAGAGGCATGGCGGCGGAAGCATCGGGCAGCGAGCTTATTCAGGTGGTGGCGCTGCTTGCCGCGGGTGTCGTCGCGGTTCCGATCTTTAAACGCATGGGACTGGGCTCGATCCTCGGCTATCTCGCCGCCGGTGTGGTGATCGGTCCGTTCGGTCTCGGCGTCTTTTCCGAATCGGAAGCCATTCTTCACGTCGCCGAACTCGGCGTGGTGATGTTCCTGTTCATCATCGGATTGGAAATGCAGCCGTCGCGGCTGTGGGGCCTGCGCCGCGAGATTTTCGGCCTCGGCGCCCTGCAGGTCGGCGTCTGCGCGCTTCTGCTGACCGGCGTCGGCGTGGCGGGAGGATTTCCGATCGCGCAATCCTTCGTAGCCGGCGCCGGCTTCGTGCTGACCTCGACGGCGATCGTCATGCAGCTTCTCGAGGAGCGCGGCGAAATCGCCACGCCGAAAGGCCAGCGCATCGTATCGGTCCTGCTGCTCGAGGATTTGGCCATTGTGCCGCTGCTGGCACTGATCGCGTTCCTGGCGCCCGGTGGGGCCGACACCAGCCTGTCGGAGCGGCTGACGGAGGTCGGCATCGGCCTCGCCGCGATCGTCGGCCTGGTAGTGGCCGGCCGCTATCTGCTCAATCCATTCTTCCGCATCCTGGCGGAAGCCCGTGCCCGCGAGGTGATGACGGCGGCAGCACTTCTGGTCGTTCTCGGGTCCGCGCTCGCCATGCAGCTCAGCGGCCTGTCGATGGCGATGGGCGCCTTCCTGGCCGGCGTGCTGCTGTCCGAATCGACCTTCCGCCATCAGCTCGAAGCCGACATCGAACCGTTCCGCGGCATCCTGCTCGGCCTGTTCTTTCTCGCGGTCGGCATGTCACTCGACCTGCATGTGGTCGCCGCGAACTGGCGGCTGATCGCCATCTATGTCGTCGCCTACATGGTGATGAAGGCGTTCGGCATCTACATCGTCGCCCGCATCCTGAAGTCAGGTCATCGCGAAGCCTTGGAGCGCGCGGTCTTCATGGCGCAAGGCGGCGAATTCGCCTTTGTCCTTTACTCGTCCGCGGCGGCGGTCGGTATCATCGACGGCAACGCCAACGCGACGCTCACGGCGATCGTCATCATCTCCATGGTGCTGACACCGCTGGCGATCATCGCGCTGCGCTATCTGACGCCGCGCGACGAACAATCGCTCGACGGCGTCGATGTCGCCGATGGCCTGACCGGCAGCGTGCTGATCATCGGTTTCGGCCGCTTCGGGCAAATCGCCAGCCAGCCGCTGCTGCTGCGCGGCATCGACGTCTCGATCATCGACAATGAGGTCGAGATGATCCAGGCGGCGGCCGATTTCGGCTTCAAGGTCTACTATGGCGACGGCACCCGGCTGGACATCCTGCATGCCGCCGGCGCCGGTCGGGCGCGCGCCGTACTGATCTGCGTCGACAAGCCGGATGCCGCCGTCCGCATCGCGCAGCTGGTCAAGGCCGAGTTTCCTCTTCTGACGGTGCTGGCGCGGGCCTTCGACCGCGGCACCGCGCTACAGCTCATTCGCGCCGGCGTCGACTACCAGCTGCGTGAAACCTTCGAGTCGGCGCTGGTCTTTGGCGGCTCGGCGTTGGAATCGCTTGGTGTCGATCCCGAAGACGTCGCCGAAGTGATCGAGGACGTGCGGCGCCGCGACACCGCCCGTTTCGAGACGCAACTGGCTGAAGGCGTCCGCGCCGGACAGCGCTTCCTAAAAGGCAATATCGGCACGCCGATTCCGACGCCGCTCTCCACGCCGCGCCGCGCTGGCCAGGCGCTCAACGAAGAGACGGCTGGCGTGCTGCACAAACCCGAACCCGCCGACTGAGCAAGGAATTAGGCATGGAATTGGACAGCAGAGCCCTGTCGGTCACCAAGTTCTGGCGCGATGCCGGCGAGGACGCGTGGTTCGAGAAGAACGAGGCCTTCGATGCCGACTTCCGCGACCGCTTTCTCGATCTGCATTACGCAGCAGCGCGGCGTGAATGCGACGGCTGGCTGGAGCATGCCGAAGGCTCGCTGGCGCTGATGATCCTGCTCGACCAGTTTCCGCGGAACTGCTTTCGCGGCACCGGCCATATGTACGCGACCGACCCGCTCGCCAGGTATTTTGCCGCAAAGGCGATCGCGGCCGGTCATGATCTGGCGCTCGAAGTAGAAGTCCGCGTTTTCCTCTATCTGCCGTACGAGCATTCGGAACTGCTCGCCGACCAGCACATATCGGTCGATCTGACCCAGGCCCGGGCCGAACCCTATCTCAGCTATGCCGTCGAACACCGCGATATCATTCGGAACTTCGGCCGTTTTCCGCACCGAAACAGGATGCTTGGCCGCGAAACCACCCCGCGGGAGCAGTCGTTCCTGGACGGCGGCGGATTCTCGGGCTGAAAGTTCGGCTGCCACCTCGTTTGGATGTCAGGCCAACCACCAATCGCGGCCGGACGACAATCGCTCGATGCCAGAGGTGTCGACGGCGACCAGCCGGTCCGCGATGCTGCGACCGCTGACCACCAGGCTGGGCGCGATCTCCGCCAGCGGCGCCAGCACGAAGGCGCGCTCCAGCATGCGCGGATGTGGCACCTCCAGCCCGGTCTCGTGAATGACGCGTTCGCCGAAAACCAGAATGTCGATGTCGATCAGCCGCGGCCCCCAGCGCTCCTCGCGTACGCGCTTCAGCTTGCGCTCTGCATCAAGGCAGAGGTCGAGCAAGGCACGCGGAGCAAGCCCGGTGGAAATTGCCGCGGCCGCGTTGAGAAAGTCGGGTTGATCGAGCTTGCCCCAGGGCGGTGTGCGATAAAGCGAGGAGACGCCGGTGACACGCGTGTCTGCATCGGCATCCAGCATGCGCAATGCCGCGCCCATTGATTTTGCCGGGTCGCCAAGATTGCCGCCGAGGCTGAGATAGACAGTACTATTCGGGCCAGACAACGGTCACCTCGACGTAATCGATCACGCCGGGCACCGGAGCGTTCGGCTTGCGCACCGTGATTTCGGCTTTCTTGATCTGCGGAAAACGCGCCGTCAGCGCACGGGCCACTTCGAGCGCCAGCGACTCGATCAGAAAGCGACGCTGCCCGGTGATGATCCTTTCGATCACCGTGAACGCAATGCCGTAGTTGACGGTGTCCTCAATGGAATCCTCGACAAGCGCCCGGCCGGGATCGACGGTGAGAGCGGCATCGACATAGAAGCGCTGGCCGAGCCTCTCCTCCTCGTCCAGCACACCGTGCCGGGCAAAGAAAGCGCAGTTCTTCATGCGGATGACATACATCGCTCAGTTTCTCGCCCGGTCGGTTTGACGCGCCAGCATAGCATCTGCGAGCGCCAACGCGTCCACGTTGAATGCGACATCATGGACGCGAAACAGATCGGCGCCCTTGAGCCGCAAGATGACGCTGGTCGCCGCAGTTCCAACCCCCCTGTCGGCCGCATCACGGCCGGTAACCGTGCCGATGAAGCGTTTTCGAGACGTACCGGCCATCAGCGGCAAGCCCAATGTATGCAACTCGGAAAAGCGAGCCATCAGGTCGAGGTTTTCCTCCGCCGTCTCCTTGGCGAAGCCGAATCCCGGATCGAGCACGATATGATCGTCGGCAATACCGTTCTGGCGGGCGATCTTCAGCGATTTCTGCAGGAACGCCAATTGATCGGCAATCACGTCCGGCAGCTTCTGGCGATCTCGTCCGGTATGCATGATGACAAGCCCGGCGCCAGTATCGGCGGCAACACGCGCAATGTCGGGCTCACGCTGCAAACCCCAGACATCGTTAACGATATGCGCACCGGCGGCAACCGCAAGCCGCGCGGTGTCGGCGCGATAGGTGTCGACCGAAATCAGCACCTCGCCGGTGCTCGCCAGCGCTTCGATCACCGGCAGGATGCGGGCCTGTTCCTCGCTTGCCGATACCGCGGCGGCACCGGGGCGGGTCGATTCTCCGCCGATGTCGACGACCAATGCCCCTTCCCTGACGATGCGCCGTGCCTGGGTCAGCGCCTTTTCGGGGGCGTCGAACAGACCACCGTCGGAAAAGCTGTCGGGCGTGACGTTGAGGATGCCGACGACCACGGCCTTGCCGCCAAGCTCGAGATGGCGCCCATGCGCCAACTGCCACCGCCTGGCCGTCATCGCTCATCAACCATGGAGTTCATCAATCATGTGTGATCCCCAGCGGATCAATTCCGTTGCGCCGGCAACGGCCGTAAAGCAAGGTGATCGAAGAGGCAACATAATGAAACGATCCATGCTTGGCATGAAACAACTCCTGCTTGGCGCGCTGCTGCTCGCCATGACCCCGATCCCGGCGGGTGCGGCCAATCTCGTCAAGACGTACAGCTACTTCGCCGTTGGCGGCAGCACGCTCGACGAAATCGAGGTACAGCTCTTCAAACGCGGGCCGGAGGTGAAAAGCACGGGCACGCGCCACCCGGGCGCCACGCAAATGGCCTTCACCACCCGCATCAGCTATGCGCGGACATCGAGCTCCTGCCGGATCGCCGATGCCGTGGTGACCGTCAAGGTGAAGGTGATCCTTCCCGAATGGCGCCGGACACGCAAGGCCGATGCCGATGTAAGGCTGTTTTGGGACACCTTGTCGGCCGACATCAAGCGACATGAGGAGCGCCACGTCGAGATCGCGAAGAACTATGGCC
The DNA here is from genome assembly GCF_040323235.1 of Mesorhizobium sp. M0051. NCBI lineage: Bacteria > Pseudomonadati > Pseudomonadota > Alphaproteobacteria > Hyphomicrobiales > Phyllobacteriaceae > Mesorhizobium > Mesorhizobium sp. M0051. Next base: position 363,847 of record NZ_JAMYUT010000002.1, on the reverse strand, counting down.
GCGAACTCGAAGAGGCGCTGGAAGCCACCTACCCGCAAAGAAACTGCGACGCCGCCAAGGCCAAGGCAGCCGCAATCACGGCGGCCGTTCTGGCCAGGCATGACCGTGCCCAGGTCCAGTTCGACCGTGTCGAAAGCGTCAATTTCGAAAGCCGCATCCTCAGGCTGCTGCGCTACCGGATGGAGCGCTTCGGGAACGGCAAACTGCCGCCGACGTGAACCGTGCCGAGGCGTTGAATGGCGGCGCAGGCCAATTGCACTGAAGCGTAGTGCCAGCTTCGAAAACTTTTCGAGCACCGGTCGAAATCGGCCTATACGGGACGACATATGTCAATGCGGCTAACGCGGTCAACACGCCGGAAGGGCTGAATGGCGGCCAGTCGCAAGCATACGGATGAATGGACATGGACCAGACTGTCGACAGGCAGACGGTGGTGAAGACCGACTCGCCTCTCAGCGAAAGCGAAAAGAACGCCATCATCGGTGGCGTACTCCTGTCGATGCTTCTGGCAGCGCTTGACCAGACCATTGTCGCACCTGCAATGCCGACCATGGCGCGCCTGCTCGGCCATGCCGAATATCTGCCCTGGATCGTGACCGGTTACCTGTTGACCGCCACAGCGATGGCGCCGCTCTATGGCAAGATATCGGACGTTTATGGTCGCCGGCCAACGATTTACGCGGCAATCCTCATCTTCCTTGCCGGATCACTGGTTAGCGCTATGGCGCCTAACATGCTGGTCCTGATCGTCGGTCGCGCGATCCAGGGCGCCGGCGGCGGCGGCCTGTTTGCGCTGGCGCAGACCGTGATCGGTGACCTTGTGCCGCCGCGCGAGCGCGCGCGCTACTCGGCCTGGATCGCGGGGACCTGGGCGGTCGCCAGCATCGCAGGCCCGCTTTTGGGCGGCACCTTCGCCGAGCATCTCCACTGGTCGCTGATCTTCTGGATCAACATGCCGCTTGGTCTCATCGCCATGGCCATCATCAACAAGCCGCTGAGAAAGCTGCCGATCGCAGCAAAGCACCATCGCATCGATGGCCTCGGCGCATTGTTGCTCGTCGCGGCCACCGCCTTGCTGTTGCTGGCGTTGAACTGGGGTGGCAGCGAATATCCATGGCTGTCGCGTGAAATCTTCGGGCTGCTCGCCTGTTCGGCTGTCATCTGGAGCGCGTTTGCGTTGCGGCTGCTGCGTGCAGCCGAACCGCTGATCTCGCTCGAAGTGCTTGGCAACCCGATCGTCCTTGCCGGCACGTTGTCATTGTTCCTGCTGCAGGCCGCCAATATCGGGCTCGCGGTCTACCTGCCGGTCTATTTGCAGTCCATCCTCGGGCTTTCGGCCAGTGAATCGGGAACCGCCATGCTTGGGCTCATGCTCGGCACCGTTGCGGGTGCGACATTCAGCGGCCGCACGATTCCCCGGTTCGTTCATTACAAGCGGATCGCGATGATGGGGGTGGCCTTCGCCATCCTGTGCCTCGGCATACTCAGCCTTGTGGCGGGGCATGTTTCCCTGCTGATCGTCGAGGTTCTGACGACGTGCATCGGCTTGGGCAGCGGCACGACATTTCCGGTTGCCACCGTGTCGGTTCAGAATGCCGTCGATCGGGCCCATCTCGGCGTCGCCACCGGCGTACTGACCTTCCTTCGCTCTTTAGGCAGCGCGCTTGGCGTCGCCATCCTTGGTGCGGTCGCGCTCGGCTACGGCCTGCCGCTTGCCGGAGAAAGCGCCCAGGCGGCCAGCACGGCCGTCGAGGCACAGGCATTCGTGATGATCTTCATCACCGCGGCAGCGATGCTGGTCATGGCGCTCGTCGCGCTGATGCTGATGCCGGAGAAGACGCTGCGCGGCCATCCCGAGGCTCCGGTGCTGGCCGACTGACAAAAGACGTGAAGCGCGTCGGCTGCATTTGAATCAAAGCGACGCGTTCAGGAAGCTTCCACCACGCCAAGCTTCTTCTGCAGGCTGGTCGACGAGGTCGTGTACTGGAACACGATACGCTCGCCGGGGCTGATGATGCGCTTGGCGGCCTGCGCCATCAGCGCCACCTCGTGGAAGCCCGACAGGATCAGCTTCAGCTTGCCCGGATACCAGTTGATGTCGCCGACCGCGAAGATGCCGGGCACCGATGTCTGGAACTTCTCAGTATCCACCGGAATGAGGTTCTCGTGAAGATTGAGGCCCCACTCCGCGATAGGTCCGAGCTTCATGGTCAGGCCGAAGAACGGCAGCATGCGCGTGCACGGCACCTCGACATCGCCGTCCGGCCCCTTGATGGTGGCCGATGACAGCTGGCCCTCAGTGCCGGTCAATCCGGTCACTTGCCCGACCTGGAAATGCAACTGCTTCATCTCCTGCATGGCATACATCTTGTTGACGCTGTCGGGCGCGGCACGGAACTCAGGCCGCCGGTGCACCAGCGTCACGCTCTTTGCCACCGGCTGCAGGTTCAGTGTCCAGTCGAGCGCCGAGTCGCCGCCACCGACAATGACGAGGTCGTGGCCGCGAAAATCCTCCATCCGGCGCACCGAATAGAAGACACTCTTGCCTTCATAGGGCTCGATCCCTGGGATCGGCGGACGCTTGGGTTGAAAGGAGCCGCCGCCCGCGGCAATCACCACCACCTTGGCCTCGAACACCTCGTTCTCGTCGGTGATGACGCGAAAGCTGCCGTCCTCCAGCTTTTCGAGGCTGGAAACCATGCGGTTGTAGGTGAAGTCAGGCTTGAACGGCGCGATCTGCTCGAGCAGTTTGTCGACCAGCCCTTGCGCCGAGATCGAAGGCCAGCCGGGAATGTCGTAGATCGGCTTTTCCGGATAGAGTTCCGCGCATTGGCCGCCCGGCCGGTCGAGAATGTCGATCAGGTGGCACTTCATGTCGAACAGGCCGAGTTCGAACACGGCGAAGAGGCCGATGGGCCCTGCCCCGACAATGAGGACGTCTGTGGTGATGGTGCCGGTCATGCGATGTGCCCCGCTGCGTGTTGTCGAGACACTGCATGAGCAAGCCGCCGCTGCCAAGCAGCGGCCGGCAAAAAACCAAAGTCTCAGCCCTGGCGGGCGGGCACGCGGACAACCAGGCCGTCAAGCGCGTCGCGCACCTTGATCTGGCAGGACAGGCGTGAGTTCGGCTGGACGTCGTAGGCGAAGTCCAGCATGTCCTCTTCCATCGCTTCCGGCTCGCCGACCTCAGCCGTCCATGCTTCATCGACATAGACGTGACAGGTTGCACAGGCGCAGGCGCCGCCGCATTCCGCCTCGATCCCGGGCACAGCGTTGCGGATCGCGTTCTCCATGACCGTCGAGCCGTTTTCGGCGTCCACGTCGAACTGCGTGCCGTCATGGGCGATGAAAGTCAGCTTGGTCATTTGTCACCTGAAGGGAGTTGCAGCCGAGATAATCACTCCGGCGAGCAAGTCAACTGCCGCGCGAAAGCGCCGCCCCGCGACGTTTTTCCGCAAACCGGGTTTGGCGTCGGATTCAGCGACTGATGGCGGCGATGAAATCGCGCACTTCGTCGATCAGGGTGCCGAGCTGCTTGAGCGTCTGGTTGTCTTCCGGCCGGCGCTCGATCTCGGTGACGCAATCTGCGATGGCAAAGGCACCCACGCCCCGTGCCGAGCCCTTGAGCCCATGGGCGAGCAGAAGCCGGTCCTTGATGTCGGCGTCGACTATTCTGTCGCGCACCGACAGTGCCTGTTGTACAAAGAGCGCCAGCACCTCCTGTTCGAGGCTGCGGTCGCCCATCGTCTGTCGGGCAAGGTGTGCCAAATCGACCGGTCGTGACCGCCTCGATCCGGATACGTCACCCCCGGGCATTGAGAAGGCAATGCCGCTTTCGCCACGCATGAACTCGAACTCCGTTTCTTCGATTGCCCCAAAAACCTAGGCGATTCCAGTGGACAACGGGTTAATGGATGGCCGCGAAAAATGTTGCGAAAACGGCGCCCAAATCACGGTTGCGTTAACCTTATATTTAAAGTTTTACGTATTCCGCGGAATGCATGTTTTCTTTACCCCCCTGTGTCATTACGATACGAGGGGTCCATTTTCAGCCTCCTGCGCGTGGTACGACAAACAGAATTATAAGGCCCGCGGCAGCTAGTACAGGGTAGCGAAGGCATGGCAAAGAAACCAACGACGACGAGAACTCTCGACAGCGACGTGGCCAGGGAACTGGAGAAGGCGCTTGATATCGACCTCAGCAATGATGTCGGCAGCGGCGACCTCGACATCGCGGCTTCGATGGAGGATCTGGAAGCGCAGATTTCCCAGGCCGCCGACGAGTTGGCACGTGAGGGACGCAATCAGAAACCTGAGTCCGTCGTCAATCAGAGCCAGGCCCAGAGCCAGGCCGCGAAACCCGCGCCCAAGGCCAAGCCTGCCGAGTTGCGCCCCGTGGAAACACGCAATGGTGCCCAGCCCGGGGGTTTCTCGCCGGCCAATGACGATCGCCAGAAGGACTACAAAACGCTCCTGCACAGCCTCAACAGGCGTGCCTCGAACACCATTTACTGGGTTGTCGCCTTCGTTTCGCTCGCCTGGTTCGCCGGCGCCGGCGGCTTGGCCAATGTCCTTTTCGGACCGAGCATCTGGACGATCCGCACGCTCGACCAGTTCCTTGCCCGTCCGGAGCTGATCGGTCTGGCGGTTGCGGCGATCGTGCCCGTCATCCTGTTTTGGGCCTTCGCGGCCATGATTCGCCGCGCCCAGGAAATGCGCATGGCCGCCCAGTCGATGACCGAAGTGGCCTTCCGCCTGACGGAGCCGGAAAACCTTGCCCAGGATCGCGTCATGATGATCGGCCAGGCTGTTCGCCGCGAGGTCGCGGCCATGGGCGAAGGCATCGAACGCACGCTTGCCCGCGCCGTCGAACTGGAAACGCTGGTGCACAGCGAAGTCAACCAGATCGAACGCTCCTATTCCGAGAATGAATCCCGCATCCGTTCGCTGGTCGACGGGCTCGGCAGCGAACGCGAAGCCGTCGTCACCCATGCCGAGCGCGTCCGCGCCTCGATCAGCGGCGCGCATGAGACGCTGAAGGACGAGATCGGCGCCGCCTCCGACATCATCCGCGACAGCATCCTCAATGCGTCGACCAAATTGTCGATGACCATCACCAATTCTGGCGACACGCTCATCGACCGCATCAACGAAAGCTCGATGTCGATCTTCGATTCTGTGGAAGGCCGGCTCGATTCGATCACCGACCGCCTGTCGACCTCCGGCGAGGCTTTCGCCAGCCTTCTCGACACCCGCATTGCCAAGCTGACGGACACCACGGACGGCCTGACGCGGTCGTTGACCGATCTGCTCGACGATCGCACCACCGGCATGGTGTCGCTGCTTGGCGGCGCCGCGCGCACCCTCAATTCTGAATTCGAGGCTAGCCTCAACGGCATCGAACGCACGCTCGCCGAACGCGGCCAGGCGCTGATCAGCGAGTTCCAGACCCGCGCCGAGGCACTGGATACCGGAACGCAGAAGCTCAATGCGGCCCTCGAGGCCCGCGCCCGTCAGATCAACGAGACACTGGTCGAGCGCGCCCGCGAAATCGCCCACACCTTTGCCGAGAGCAAGGACACGCTGTCGGCGATGATCGATCAAGGCAAGACCCAGATCGGCGCCGATATGGCCGACATCGTCACCTCGACCTCCTCCATGCTCGAAGCCCGCGCCAGCGACTTCGCCGGGCGCATGGAAGCCGCCCGTCACGTCGTTTCGCGTTCGTTCGACAGCGACATCCAGCGCCTCGCCGACGCCCGCGTCGGCATCGAGGAAGCCGTCGAGAACCACAGCAGAAAGCTGTCCGAAAGCCGCGAGCGCATGGCCGAGGCAATGCAGGCCGATCTGGCGAAGTTCGACGAAAGCCGCGCCGGCATCGATGCGGCGGTGACGAACCAGGTGCAGAAGCTGGCCGAAGGCCGCAGCCTGATCTCGCGTGCGCTCGAAGAGGATCTGCGCAAGGTCAATGAATCGCGGGCGGCTATCGACGCGTCGCTCGGCAGCCATCTCGAAAGGCTGGAAGAAGGCCGCAACAGGCTCTCCGCTGCCCTGAATGAAGACTCAGGGAAATTGGTGCAAGCCCGTACGATCATTGATGAAATGGTTGCCGGTCATGTCGGAAAACTCGCCGAAGGCCGCAACATCCTGTCGCGCGCCCTGGAAGCCGACCTCGGCAAACTGTCCGACAGCCGCGCCGATATCGACGGTCTGGTCGCCGGTCAGGTGGAAAAGATCGCCGAAGGCCGCGCCGTGCTCGCCAAGGCGTTGGAGAACGACATCGTCGGCATCAAGAGCCTCATCGAAACCCATTCCGCCAAACTGGAGGAAGACCGCACGCAGCTTTCCCATTCGCTGGAGAGTGATCTGTCCGGCATACGCGGCCTGATCGAAGGCCATTCGGGACGGCTGGCCGAAGACCGCAGCCTGCTGTCGCAGACCCTCGAAGCCGACCTTGCCAAGCTGGCGGAGAGCCGCTCCAGCATCGATGGGCTGGTCGCCGGCCAGGTCGAGAAGCTGGCCGAAGGCCGCGACATTCTCAAACGCGCGCTGGAATCCGATCTGAACACGATCAAGGGCGTCATATCGAGCCAGTCGGAAAAGCTGGCCGAGGATCGCGGCCAGCTTTCGCGGGTGCTGGAAACAGACCTGCAGAATGTGAACAGCGTCATCGCCGACCACATGAACAGGCTGGTGCAGGATCGTTCGACCCTGTCCAAGGCCCTTGAGGACGACCTCGCCAAGCTGGCGGAGAGCCGCTCCAACATCGACGGGCTGGTCGCCGGCCAGGTCGAGAAGCTTGCCGAAGGCCGCGACATCCTGCGGCGCGCCCTGGAAGCCGACCTTAACGCGATCAAGGGCACCATTGCCGACCAGTCGCAGAAACTGGTCGACGACCGGGCACAGTTCGCCCAGGCCCTCGAGGCTGATCTCGAAAGCGTCAACGGCTTGGTCAACAGCCATTCCGAACGGCTCGCCCAGGATCGCTCGACCCTGTCGAAGTCGCTCGAGGCTGATCTGGACAGGGTCAACGGCCTGGTCAACAGTCATTCCGAACGGCTCGCCCAGGATCGTTCGACCCTGTCGAGGTCGCTTGAGGCCGATCTCGAGAACGTCGGTGGCCTCGTCAACAGCCACGCGGAAAGGCTTGTCCAGGAGCGGTCGACCCTGTCGAAGGCGCTTGAAGACGACCTCGCCAAGCTCGACGAGAGCCGCTCCAGCATCGATGGCCTGGTCGCCGGCCAGGTCGAGAAACTCGCGGAGGGCCGCGATATTCTCAAGCGCGCGCTGGAAGCCGATCTGGCCAAGCTGGCCGAAAGCCGCTCCAGCATCGACGGTTTGGTCGCTGGTCAGGTGGAAAAGCTGGCCGAGGGCCGCGACATCCTCAAACGAGCCCTCGAAGCGGACCTGCAGAGGCTGGCCGAAAGCCGCAGCGACATTGATGAGGTAATCGCCGGGCATGTCGGCAAGCTTTCTGAAGGCCGCAACATGCTGACGCGCGCGCTGGAAGACGATCTTGGCAAGCTCGCCGAGACCCGCAAGGACGTCGATCGCTCGCTGTCGGGCCACATTGACCAGATCGCCGCGAGGAGCACCGATATCTCAGCGGCAATCGCCGGCGACGTCGAGAAGATAGAGCAGGCGTTCAACCGTCAGACGGGTATCATCGAAGAACGCGCGGGCACCATGGAGCGTGCCCTCTCGACAGGCGTCGACAATATCCGCGGCGTACTTGAGAAGAGCGCCGTATTTGTCGCCGGCGCCCTGCGTGAGAAGGTGCTGGAAGTCACCAGCACGTTGCATGAGCAGGCCGGTGCCGCGTTCAGTGACGCCGACCGCAAGATCGCCGAGCGCGCCGAGCAGACCTCCGCCGCCCTGCTGGCACGGGCCGAAGACATCGCCCGCACCTTCGAGGACGCCGACCGTCGCCTGCACGCCCGCGCTGAAGATACGTCGAACGCCTTGCTCGCCCGCGCCGACGACACGTCCAGCTCGCTGCTGGCACGCGCCCATGAAACCGCCGACCAGCTGGCTGCTCGTGCAAGCCAGATCGCCGGCGCCTTCGACGTGGCGGACCAGAAGCTCGCCGCCCGCGTCCAGGAAACCGCCGACCAACTGACCGCCCGGGCCCAGGACACCGCAGACCATCTGGCCGCCCGTGCAAGCGAGATCGCCGGCACGTTCGATGCAGCCGACCAAAAGCTGGTCGCCCGTGCCATCGAAACGGCCCAGTCGCTGGCCGCGCGCGCCGGCGACATCTTGCGCAATTTCGAAGGCGCCGACCAGCAGCTCGGCATGCGCATCGGCGAGTCGGCCGAAGCGCTTGCCGCCCGTGCATCGGACCTAGGCCGCATCTTCGATGCCGCCGACCAGCAATTGGTCTCGCGCATCGCCGAAGGGTCGGAAGCATTGTCGAGCCGTGCCTCGGAAATCGGCCGCATCTTCGACGACGCGGATCAGCGCCTGGTGTCGCGCATCGCCAACAGCACCGCCACGATCGGCGAGCACGCCGAGACCATCGTCGGTGCCTTTGCCGATACCGAGCAACGGGTCGCCGAACGCGCAAGGCGGACCGGCCAGGAAATGGCCGTGCATGCGCGTGAAATCGAGCAGGCGCTGGCCGGTGCCGACGAGCGGCTTGCGTCGAGCGCTGCGGCTACGGCCGCCCGTGTCGAAGAGCAGGTCTCTGGCGTCGAGAACCGTCTCGCCCACACGGCCGAGACGATGGGCCAGAAGCTCAACGAGCAGGTGTCGAATGCCGAGGCGCAACTCGTCTCGCGCGCCAATGTCATCGCGGAAACGTTCACCGCGGTTGGCCAGCATATCGGCCAGAGCACCAACGATGCCGCCAAGACGATCGGCGCCAACACCCGCGAACTCAACACCATGCTCGCGGCACGTTCGGCCGAAATGTCGAAGATCCTCGACGAAACGGCACGGCCTTTGGTCGAGCGCTTCGCGCAAGGCGGCTCGGAACTGCAAAAGAGCATGGAAGCGGTCACCGAACGCGCCACCGAGAAGCTGCGCAGCGAGAATGCCGCACTTGTCGACGCACTCGCCAGCCGTACCGCCGAGACCTTGTCGGCGGTCGAGGGTGCCCGCTCGTCGCTGTCCGACAGCGTCGCCGATCTCATCGGCCGCATGACCAAGTCAAGCTCGCAGCTCGGTCAGTTGATCGAGCAGGCCGCGGTCAATCTTGGCCAGGTCGATGAACGCCTCAGCGGCAGCACGCAAAGTTTCGCCGCCACCACCGAGAAGGCCGCGCAGACCTTTGCCAGCTCAGCGCGTCTGGTCGATTCGAACACGACAAGGCTGACGGAACTGTCGTCGTCCACCTTGCGCGAGGTCGCGTCGATCGCCACCAAGTTCGACGAACATAGCCGCCTGCTCTCCAGTGCTTCGGACCTGTTGAGCTCGGCCCAGAGCAATTTGGAACACACGCTCGAACGGCAGTCGTCGCTCGAAGACCTCGCCGTCGGCCTGGTCAAGAAGTCGGAAGATCTCGAAAGGGTTATGCGCTCGTTCGAAAATCTCGTCGGCCAGACGCTGCAGAACGCCGAAGGCAAGACGATGGAGTCGGCCGACAAGATCCGCAACGCGATCACCGACGTCGTCGATTCGGCCACCAAGCGCTTCGCCGATGCGACCGAGGAGATGCGGCGAACCGCGGGCTCGATCAAGAGCGAACTCGACTTGACCCGCGCCGAGCTCAAGAAGGGCGTTATCGAAATGCCGGAGGAGGCCAAGGAATCGACCTCGGCCATCCGCCGCGCCGTTTCCGAGCAGATCAATGCGCTGAAAGAGCTGTCCGAGATCGTAGCGAAATCTGCCCGCAATGGTGAGGGATCCGAGCCACGCAATCTGCGCCCGGCGCCGCAAGCGCCCGCCGCACGCGCCGCCGAGCCGCCGCGTCGCGCACCGGAAGCGCCGCAGCCGGAGCTGCGCTCACCTCAGGCGCCCTTGGGCGGCCCTGCATTGCGCGGCACGCTCGACCTTGAGCGTCCGGCCGACGCGGCACCGCGTCCGCGGCCCGACGCCAATGCCCGCACGCCTCAGGGCGGCTGGGTGCGCGATCTGCTGACCGCGGCGTCGAATGACGAGGATCTGAGGCCTGCGGCACCCTCGGGGCCGGCGGAAGCGCCGCGCGCGGCGCCTGCCCAGCGCTCGCCCCTGCATGTCGTGGAATCGCTGAACTCGCTGTCCGTCGATATCGCGCGGGCCATCGACCACGACGCATCGATCGAGTTGTGGAACCGCTACCGGCGCGGCGAGCGTGACGTGTTCACGCGGCGGCTCTACACGCTGAAGGGTCAGCAGACGTTCGACGAGATCCGTCGCAAGTACCAGGCGGAGGCCGAGTTCCGCGCCGCCGTCGACCGTTACTGCGACGATTTCGAGAAGCTGCTCAAGGATGTCTCGCGCAACGACCGCGACAACATCATGGCGCAGACCTACCTGACGTCGGACACCGGCAAGGTCTACACCATGCTGGCCCACGCCAGCGGCCGCCTGCAGTAGGGACGGTTGCTTCAACAAACAAAGGCGGGAAATTTCCCGCCTTTTTCATGTCGACCGATTTGTATTATTGGCGCATTTACGGCTCCGCGGCCGTTGCAGCGCCTCTGACTACAGCGTTGGCAGAAGTGTTATGCGATCAAGCCTTTTACGGAATCAGATCACCGAATCCGTCCAGTGCACGATTTGCCTGGCCGCATCGCCGAACGCGTTGTCGAGTGCGCTGACATAGGCTGGATTGCCGCTGCCTGAAACAGGCGCTGAGGCGGTGAAGCTCTTGGAGGCACGCACCTCGCCATTGCGGTCGTTGAGGATGCGCACGAACAGGTCGACCTCGGCATGCTCGCCGCCGTCGACGCTCACCTCGAACGAACGGATCTCGACGATCACCTGATAATCGATGGCCAGGCCTTCGCCCGGCTTGCCGACGCCGGCAAAACTGCCCGAACGCTGGAACGTCTCGGCCAGCCGCGCCTGCACGATCAGCGGCAGCCGGTCGGCCCACTGCGCTCCCTTGAGATACTGGAGCGAGCGATCCGATGGCTTGATGACGATGTTCTGGCTGTCCAGTGCCTTGAGCGCCGACGGCTGCGCGATCAGGATCTGGCGACGGCTGTGGCCGCGCGCAGCAACCGAAGGCGCCGACAGCTCAAAGGTGTCGAGTGGCGCAGGCTTGCCTCCAAACACCGCGCAGCCGGCCAGCGTCAGGGCAAGCAGTGCCGCAGCCGATGTCAACCCGCCCGTTCTCAACCACACAGACTTCACGCGCGATCCCCGTTGTCCCCGGATCGTAAGATCAACCCGCTTTTGCGGCTCATGTTATTGGGGCGCACCAACTCCGAAGTCAACGCCGCGCCCTGCCATCGAACTGCCTTACCTCGCCTTCGCCACCCGAAAGGATGCGCTGCGGATTGCGGCTGAGATCGGTCACCGCCTCCTCAATGCGGCTGATCGAGCGGCGGCTGTCCTGCACCAGTGCCTCGACATTCGACAGCCCCTGGCCCGAGAAACGCGCCAGATTGTCGGTTATGACGCCAAGGCGGGCATTCAGCGTGTCGGCAACCTGCTTGAACGATTTCAGGGTGGCCCTGGCGTCGGCCATCACGCCATCGGCCTGCCCGGAACCGAGCAAGTGGTCGACCCTGGCGAGGATGCCATCGACACGCACCGAGGCATCGTTGAGCCGCTGCGCCAGTTGCTTGGCATCCTTGATCGTCTGGTTGATGTCGTCGGCCCGGTTGGCGAACTTGTCAGTCACCTCTGCGATGTCGGCGGCGGCCTTGTTGGCGCTTTCGCTGGCCTTCTGGATGTTGGCAAGCGCTGTGCGCACCTGCGCCGGATCGATGCCGTCGAGCACGCCGTCGACCTTTGCCAGCGTGCCTTGCGTCTGCTTGGCGAAATCGTTGACCGACCCGACCGCCGTGTCGACGTTCTTGATCACGCCGTCGAGCTGCCGCGACGTTTCCTTGAGGTTGCCTGTCACCGTGTCGACGTTGGCGACAATGCTCTTGATCTTGTCCTTGTCGACAGCATTGAGCAGGCCTTCGGCTGCCTTCAGCGTGCCGTCGAGCTTGCCGGAAACGCCTTTCAGCTCATCGGCCAGCGCACTGGTGGCGGATAGGAACTTGTCGATGCCGTCCGAATTCTTGGCCAGCGCGTCGGAGAAGGTCTGCACGTTGTGCACGGTCTGGGTCAGCGGTCCGCGAACGTCCTTGGTGAAGCCTTCCAGCTCCGTGAGCACCTTGTCGGCTCGGGTGAAGATGTTCTGCGCTGTCTGCAAAAGGTTGGTCACGGCGGAGGGATTGGCGATGATCTCGGCGACCTTGCCTTCCTTTTCCGCCTGGTCGAGGAGTTTTACTTCCTTGGGGTCGGCGCCCTTGAGCTCGATATTGGCCTGTCCGGTGAGGCCAGCAAGACCGATATCGGCCTGCGTCGACTTGGTGATCGGCGTCAGGCGATCGATCTCGGTGTCGGCGATGGCGACTGTCGGATTGTCGACGTCGATATAGACGCGCCTGACATCGCCGACCTTGACGCCGTTGAACAGCACGAAACTGCCGCGGCCAAGCCCGGACGCCGAACCCGGGATGCGCACGCGCAGCACCGTCGTCTCGCCCTTTTCGCCGATCGCCGCCGTCCAGTAGACGAAGGCGAACGCCGCCAGGATCGCGGCCAGCGTGAAAATGCCGACGATGACGTAGTTGGCTCTGGTTTCCATTGTCCCACTTATGGCTATGCGCGCGCCGCAAGATCAAGTTGCCGGGCGCGTTTTCCGCGGAAATAGGACTTTACCCACGGCTCCTCGCTCTTCAGCATGTCGTCGATGGTTCCTTCGACCAGTACTTTCTTGTTGCCGAGCACGGCCACGCGGTCGCAGGCGGTAAAAAGCGTGTCGAGATCATGCGTCACCATATAGACGGTCAGGTCCATCGTATCGCGCAGCTTGACGACCAGTTCGTCGAATTCCGCCGCACTGATAGGATCGAGGCCGGATGTCGGCTCGTCGAGGAAGACGATATCGGGGTCGAGCGCCAATGCCCGCGCCAGCGCCGCTCGCTTGATCATGCCTCCGGAAAGTTCCGACGGAAACTTATGCGCCGCGTCCGGCGGCAATCCGACCAGCTCGACCTTGAGCATCGCCAGTTCGTCCATCAGCTTTTTCGGCAGGTCGAGATATTCGCGCATCGGCACCTGGACGTTCTCCAGCACCGTCAGCGCTGAAAACAGCGCACCGTGCTGGAACAGCACGCCAAGCCGCATATCGACGCGCAGGCGCTCCACCTCGCTCGCCTTCTCGATGTCGAGGCCGAACAGCTTGATCGTGCCCGACTGTTTGCGCGTCAGGCCGAGAATGGTGCGCAACAGAACGGATTTGCCGGCACCCGAGGCACCGACAAAGCCGAGAATCTCGCCGCGCCTGATGTCGAGCGACAGCTTGTCGAGGATGACCTTGTCGGCGAAGGACACGGTGATGTCATGCGCGGAAAGCACGATGTCGCCCTCGCCCGTGTGGTCCGCCACCGCACCTGCCTTTTTCCGGTTTCGCAGCTTCATCTCAGAACTCGATCGCTGCGTAGAAGATGGCGAAAAGTCCATCGAGGATGATGACGACGAAGATCGACTTCACCACCGAAGCGGTCACGTGCTGGCCAAGTGATTCCGCGCTGCCGCCGACTTTCATGCCCTCGACCGAGGCAATGGTGCCGATGATCATCGCCATGAACGGCGCCTTGATCAGGCCGGCAAAGATGGTGCTCAGATCGATAGCGACGCGCAACCGGTCGAGGAAGGCGGCGGGCGGGATGTCGGAATAGAGCCAAGCGGCGACGATGCCGCCACCAAGTGCCGCGAAATTGGCGATGATGGTCAGGCACGGCAAGGCGATCACCAGCGCCACCAGCCGTGGAAACACCAGCACGCCGATCGGGTTGAGCCCGATGACCTTCAGCGCATCCACCTCTTCGCGCATCTTCATCGAGCCGATCTCGGCGGTGATCGCGCTGCCCGAGCGGCCGGCGATCATGATCGCCGTCATCAGCACGCCGAGCTCGCGCAGGATCAGCACGCCGACGAGATCGACGACGAAAATATCGGCGCCGAAATAGCTGAGCTGATAGGCGCCTTGCTGGGCAACGATGGCGCCGACGATCGCCGACATCAGCACCACAACAGGAATGGCGCCGACACCCATGCGGTCGATCTGGTTGAAGATCGCCGCCGGGTTGACGGCATGACCACGGCCGAGCTTCATCTGCGCGCCGCGGATGGTGGCGCCGAGGATGTTCATCGAGGAAAGGAAGTCGTCGCGCATCTCGTAGACGCGCCGGCCGACCGCCTCCAGCGCGCGAATGACGATGTTGGGCGGTCGCGCCGGGCCGGATTCACGGTCGCGCCGTACAGCTTCGCCCACCGCGTCGAGCAGGATCGACGCGATCTCGCTCTGGCCTTGCAACTGTATCTTGACGCCCTTCTTCTCGAAGGCGCTGACCAGCCGGTCGATCAGCCAGGCGCCGGCGGTATCCATCTTCTCGATCTTGGAAAGATCGAGTGCCAAAGTCTTGAAACCGCTGCGTTTCTCTATTCTGCGCAGGTCGGCGTCGATCAACGCCACGGTCCGTGTGGTCCAGGTTCCGGAGAAGGCGCAGCCGAGAACGCCGTCCTCCTCGCCGATCGCCACGCGCGGTTCGTGGTCAATCTTCCCTGCGGTCGTGCCGCTTGCGTCGCGCTTGCCGATGTTGAACATGGCATCCTGTTTAGCTTGACGGGTCTGACCTGTCGATTTGCCGACAACCCTTGTCGCATAGCAGGAGCAGAAAAATATGGCGCGTGTCATTTCGGTCGAGGCCGAGCGTTTTCCAATCGCAGGAACCTTTACGATTTCGCGCGGTTCCAAGACCGAAGCCGAAGTGATCTCCTGCACGATCAGCGAGGGCAGCCACGCCGGCCGCGGCGAATGCGTTCCCTACAAGCGCTATGGCGAGACCATGGACGGCGTGCGCGAGGCGATCGAGGCCATGCGCGACCGGATCGCCGGCGGCATCAGCCGAACCGCCTTGCTCACGGCCATGCCGGCCGGAGCTGCCCGCAACGCCATCGACTGCGCCCTGTGGGATCTGGAGGCAAAGGTCAGCGGAACATCCGTAGCCGATGCCATAGGTGCTGCTCCCTTACGGACGCTCGAAACCGCCTACACGCTGTCGCTCGGCGAACCGGAGGCGATGGCGGCACAGGCCCGCGCCAATGCGGCGCGGCCCCTGCTCAAGGTCAAGATCGGTGGCGACAACGATGTCGCGCGCATCCGTGCCGTGAGGCAAGCAGCGCCCGACAGCCGCATCATCCTCGACGCCAACGAGGGCTGGACAGACGACAATATCGTTGCCAACCTCGCTTTTGCCGCCGAGCAAGGCATTGCGCTGATCGAACAGCCGCTGCCGGCCGGCCATGACGAGATTCTGCGCCATATTGCGCATCCGGTGCCGGTCTGCGCCGATGAAAGCGTGCACGAGGTGAAGAACCTCGGAGCTCTTATCGGCCTCTACGACGCCGTCAACATCAAGCTCGACAAGTCGGGCGGCCTGACAGCCGCCCTTGTGTTGCGCGATCGCGCCCGCGAACTCGGTTTCAGCGTGATGGTCGGCTGCATGGTCGGTACGTCGCTGGCGATGGCGCCGGCGGTGCTGCTCGCTCAGGATGCCGATTTCGTCGACCTCGACGGTCCGCTGCTGCTCGCTCGCGACCGTGTGCCCGGCCTTGTCTATCAGGGATCGCTGGTGTCACCGCCTGAGAAGGCGCTGTGGGGCTGAGCGCGCCGCAAGCCCGATCAGCACCAGGCCGATCAAGGCGATCGGGACCATGGCAAAAAAGCCGTCGACGCCGAACCGCTCGTAAAGCGGGCCGGATGCCAGCGTCATTACCGCCATGAAGAAGCCATTGGAGAAATAGGCGATGCCTTGCGCGGCACCGGTTCGTTCCTCGGAGACCGTTTCGCCGATCATCTTCTGCAGGCCGATCAGCACCAGCGCCACCGAGACCGAGTGCAGCGTCTGGACGCCGAAAAATCCGGCAATGCCGAGGCCGAGCGGCCAGACCAGCGGAAAGGCGATCCAGCGCACGATCGCGCCGATCCCCGCCATCGCCATGATCGACACGACGGAGAAGCGGTCGAAAAAGCGGGTGAACATCATGAACATGCAGACTTCCGAAACCACGCCCCACGCCCACAAAAGGCCAACAACCGAATCGCTGATACCGATCGATTTCCAGTAGATCGAGACGAAGCCATAGAGGAATGCGTGGCTGGCGGTGATGACGCCGACACCGATCGAAAAATACAGGAAATATGGGTTGAGAAGCTTCGGCGCGGCGTGCTGGATATCGGTGGCCGACAGCGGCGAGGCGCGCCGCGGACGGCCAAGACGCGGCGCCAGCAGGCCGGCGGCAAGAGCGGCGACAAACGCCACGAGAATGATCACCGGAACGGCCCGAGAGCCTGTCGCCGACAGAATGAAGCCCCCCGCGACATTGGCGAACAGATAGGAGATCGAGCCCCATTTGCGCATGCTCGTATAGTTCGAGGCGAAGCGGCGCACGCCTGAAAGCGCCAGCGAATCGGCGATCGGCGAATGCGGCGTCCACACGATTGTCAGCGCCAACGACACCGCCAGCACCGTGGCATAGGTCGGCACCAGGAAATAACCGGCCGACAAGAGCAGCGACGCAGCCACCAGCGCGACATAGACATCGGCGCGGTCCTTGGCACGGTCGGCGAGCGCGGTCAGCAATGGCGTCGTCACCATGCGCAGGAACATGGGCGCCGCCAGAATGACGGCGATCTGCTCGGCATGAAAACCCTTGGCCTGCAGCCACAGCGGAAAATATGGCAGATGTGTTCCGAGCGGCACGAACAGCGTCGCGAAGATCATGCTCATGCGCAGTTCGAAATGGCGCGGCTTGACGAGTTGTTCGGGCGAAAGCGGCGGCAGGGACATGAATCGATCCAATCACGCTGCACTCGACCTGACGGCAACGTGTATCGATCCCTTAACATGGGCAAAAACCCGGCGGAACCGGTTGGACCAATCGATTGATCCCGGACCCGGGACGACCGCCGGCGCTATGCCGCCTGCCCTACCCGTTCTTCGATGAGCAGCGGGATAAAGGGCTCGTCCGGCGCCTCGGGCAGCACCTGTGCCCAGGTCAGGATTTGCATCCGGCCGTCAAAATGTTCGACCACTGCCGTGCAGCTTTCCACCCAGTCGCCGGTGTTGATGTACTGGACATCGCCGAAATTCTCGATGACGGCATGATGGATGTGGCCGCAAATCACGCCGTCGACATGCGAGCGGCGCGCCTCGTCCGCAAGCATCGTCTGGAACGAGCCGATGAAGTTGACCGCCTTCTTGACGTTGACCTTGGCCCAGGAGGAGAACGACCAGTATGGCAGTCCGAGCAGCTGGCGCAGCCGCGTCACCACGCGGTTGACCAGCATGGCCGCGTCATAGGCGTGGTCGCCGAGATAGGCCAGCCAGCGCGCATTGTGGACGACGGTGTCGAACTGGTCGCCGTGGATGACAAGCAGGCGCTTGCCGTCGGCGGTCTCGTGGATGGCGCGGTCGGCGACGACGATGCCGCCGAAATGCACACCCTGGAACTGGCGGGCGAATTCGTCATGGTTGCCAGCGATGTAGGTGATGTTGGCGCCCTTGCGCGCCTTGCGCAGCAATTTCTGCACGACATCATTGTGGCTTTGCGGCCAGTGCCAGTTCCGCCGCAGCCGCCAGCCGTCGACGATGTCCCCGACCAGATAGATGATATCGGCATCGTGATGGCGCAGGAAGTCGATCAGGAATTCGGCCTTCGCCGCCTTCGAGCCCAAATGGACATCGGAGATAAACATGCTGCGGAAAGTGCGGGGCTCTTGGCCGGACATCGCGATTTCACCGTTGCTTTCGCGAGAGCCTATGCCCCGATTCATGCAACAACCGTATGACGGTTGCGATTGGTCCAGCCGAAGGACTAGCTTGCCGCCGGCTCACAAGGAGAAATCATCATGGATCTCGGCATCAGCGGGAAAAAGGCTATCGTCTGCGCTTCGAGCAAGGGACTTGGACGCGGTTGCGCGATGGCGCTGGCGGAAGCCGGATGCAACATCGTCGTCAACGGGCGCAATGCAGATCTGGTGGCGAAAACCGCCGCGGAGTTGCGCCAGCGTTACGGCGTCACGGTGACGGAAGTCGTTGGCGACGTCTCCAAGCCCGAGGTGCAGAAGGCGCTGCTCGCGGCCTGTCCGGAACCGGATATCCTCGTCAACAACAATGGTGGACCGCCGCTTCGCGATTTTCGCACGCTCGACCGCGAAAAGATCCTTGAAGGCGTCACCCAGAACATGGTGACGCCGATCGAGCTGGTCCAGGCCGTCCTCGACGGCATGGCCGCGCGCGGCTTCGGCCGTATCGTCAACATCACTTCGCTATCGGTCTACGTGCCCATTCCCGGCCTCGACCTGTCGTCCGGCGCGCGCGCCGGCCTGACCTCGTTCCTGGCCGGCGTGGCGCGGACGGTGGTGGATCGCAACGTGACCATCAACAGTCTTTTGCCGGGCAAGCTCGACACCGACCGGCTGCGCGGACCGCACGAGGCCGGTACAGTTGAAGATCCCGCCGCCGCCGCTGCGCGCAAGACCCGCATCAGTGCCGATGTTCCGGCCAAGCGGCTCGGCACGCCGGAGGAATTCGGCCAGATCTGCGCCTTCCTGTGCTCGGTCCATGCCGGCTATCTGACGGGGCAGAACATACCGGTCGATGGCGGTCTCTACGTCAGCGCCTTCTGATCGAAGCGCCTGCCAACCAGCAGTACTCATTTGCTATCAAATCGGCATAAATCATTGATAGTTAACTGTTTTAGGCGCACCGTCGGGTAAAGCTGTCGGCGCGTCATTTAGCGTCGCGAAAAACCTCGGCTGCATGCTAAAAGGGGTCTTCACGCAGATTCCGAGGGAGCAGCCGTATGGAAGGCGAGAGCAAAAAGACGGCACGTTCGGACCTCGACGAAGCCGCCCTCTACTTCCACAAGCACCCAAGGCCGGGAAAGCTCGAGATCCAGGCGACCAAGCCGCTCGGTAACCAGCGTGACCTCGCGCTCGCCTATTCGCCAGGCGTCGCCGCCCCTTGCCTGGAAATCCGCGACGATCCGGCGAGCGCCGCCGACTACACCGCGCGTGCCAATCTGGTCGGCGTCGTCTCCAACGGGTCGGCCGTGCTCGGCCTCGGCAATATTGGCCCGCTGGCCTCCAAGCCGGTCATGGAAGGCAAGGCCGTCCTGTTCAAGAAGTTCGCCGGCATCGACGTCTTCGACATCGAGATCGACGCGCCGGGGATAGAGCGCATGGTCGAGACGATCTCGGCGCTGGAGCCGACCTTCGGCGGCATCAACCTCGAAGACATCAAGGCGCCGGAGTGCTTCGAGGTCGAGGAGCAGTTGAAGGCCCGCATGGGCATTCCGGTCTTCCACGACGACCAGCACGGCACCGCCATCATCGTCGCCGCCGCCGTGCTCAACGGACTGGAATTCGCCGGCAAGACCATAACGGACATCAAGATCGTCAGCTCTGGCGCCGGCGCTGCCGCCCTTGCCTGCCTCAACCTGTTGGTTTCGCTTGGTGCGCGGGTGGAAAACATCTGGGTCACCGACCGTTTCGGCGTCGCCTATAAGGGCCGCACCGACGAGATGGACCGCTGGAAAGATCCTTATGTGAAGGACACGGACGCACGCACGCTGGCCGATGTCATATCAGGCGCCGACGTCTTTCTCGGCCTGTCGGCGGCAGGCGTGCTGAAGCCGGAACTGCTCCAGCATATGGCGCCGAAGCCGCTGATCCTGGCGCTGGCCAACCCGAATCCCGAGATCATGCCGGAGGTGGCGCGCGCCGCGCGCCCCGATGCGATGATCTGCACCGGCCGTTCCGATTTTCCCAATCAAGTCAACAATGTACTGTGCTTTCCTTACATCTTTCGCGGCGCACTCGACTGCGGCGCCAGCGCCATCAACGAGGAGATGAAGATGGCAGCGGTGCGGGCGATCGCAGCACTCGCCCGTGAAGAACCTTCCGATGTCGCCGCCCGTGCCTATTCCGGCGAGACGCCAATCTTCGGCCCCGAGTTCCTGATCCCCTCGCCCTTCGATCCGCGCCTGATCCTGCGCATCGCCCCGGCGGTCGCCAAGGCTGCCTGTGATACCGGTGTCGCGACCAGGCCGATCACCGACTTCGCCGCTTACATCGACAAGCTCAACCGCTTCGTCTTCCGCTCCGGCCTGGTGATGAAGCCGGTGTTCTCGTCGGCCAAGGCATCGACCGCCAAGCGCGTCATCTACGCCGACGGCGAGGACGAGCGCGTGCTGCGCGCTGCCCAAGTGGTGCTCGAGGAAGGTATCGCCGAACCGATTTTGATCGGCCGCCCGCATGTGATCGAGGTGCGCCTGAAGCGGTATGGGCTGCGCATCAAGCCCGGCGTCGATTTCGGTCTGATCAATCCAGAGGACGATCCGCGCTATCGCAACTATGTCGACCTGCTGATCGAACTCGCCGGCCGCCGCGGCGTGACGACGGAGGCCGCGCGCACCATGGTGCGCACCGACAACACGGTGATCGCAGCACTTGCGCTGAAGCGCGGCGATGCCGACGCCATGGTCTGCGGCCTCGAAGGACGCTTCGAGCGACATCTGCGCAACGTCACACTGATCATAGGCGCGCGCACCGGCGTCCGGGATCGCGACCTCTCCACGCTCTCGATGCTGATCTCGCAGCGCGGCATCATCTTTCTCACTGACACGCACGTCTCCGTCGACCCGACGGCGGAGGAGATCGCCGAGATGACGGTGCTGGCAGCAGAAGAAATCCAGCGTTTCGGCATCGAGCCGAAGGCAGCACTCCTGTCGCATTCCGATTTCGGCTCGCGCGATTCGCCGAGCGCGATCAAGATGCGGCAAGCGGCGGCGATCCTGGCGCGCATCGCGCCCGAGCTGGAGTGCGACGGCGAGATGCATGCCGATACTGCGTTGTCGGAGCATCTGCGCCAGCGCGTCTATCCCCACTCCAGGCTGAAGGGCGAAGCCAATCTGCTGGTGTTCCCCAACCTCGATTCGGCCAACATCACGCTGACCGCGCTCAGGACCATGATGGATGCACTGCATGTCGGGCCGATCTTGCTCGGCACCGACATGCCCGCGCACATATTGACGCCTTCGGTCACGTCACGCGGCGTGGTCAACATGACGGCACTGGCCGTGGTCGAAGCCGCCCACAAGGCGCAGGCAGTCGTCAACCTGGGCTGAACGCGGATTTCGCGGTAAACTGCAGTTAACCGCGAACACGGTAGCCTTGCGGGCCAGCGGGCGGGATTTGGGCAGGCGGAGTTTGGGTGGATGCCAAGCGGAGGGTGGAAGCAGGCGCATGCTGCCGTGCTGCTTGGCCTTCTATTGTCCGCAACATGGGAGGTAGCCGAGCCACAGGCCGCCTCGCGAATCTGCCGCCAGTTGGAAAACGACCTTGCCGCAGCCTCTCGCGGTGGCGGTGGCGGTCCGGCGCTGATCCGGAAATACGAGTCCGCAATTGCCCGGCAACGCGAGCAGATTTCGAAGGCTCGCAGCCAAGCGAGCCGGGCTGGGTGCGTCTTTTCGCTGTTTGGCCGCAACGTCGATCAATGTGCCGGGCTCAACGCCACCATCCACCGTATGAATGCCAATCTCGATGCGCTGCAGAGCAAGCGCGAGCGGCTGGCCGACGGCGGCTCGCGCCGTGACCGTGGACGCATCCTGGCATCGCTTGATGCCAATGGCTGCCGCGACGACACAGTTGCGCCAAGGCGCGCGCCGCTGCAGGAAGCCAACCGCGAAGGCGGCAGCACAAATCTGTTCGATCAGCTTTTCGGCGGCAACAGCCAGCAGCTCGATACATCGGATACTCTTGATCAGCTTGACGATCCCGGCGAGGAGCGCAGCGTCCGCCGGGTGCTCAACCGGCCCGGCATACCGGACTTTCCGAGCGTCGGCGGCGAATTCCACACCTCCTGCGTGCGCACCTGCGACGGCTACTTCTTCCCGATGTCGAACTCGGCCTCGGCAGGCGATTTCGAACGTGACCAGAAGAATTGCGAATCGAGCTGCCCCGGCACCGAGATGCAGGTTTTCTATTCGCGCGGCATGGACGACGATTCGGCCTCGATGACATCGTCAGTCACCGGCCGGCCCTACAGCGAATTGCCGACCGCCTATCTCTACAAGCAGCCAGACATGTCGCGGCCGCCGGCTTGCGGCTGCAACGCGGCGCAGAATTTCCAGATCATCGCCGGCAACCCGCCAAATCCGGAACGATCCCAGCCCGAAACGGATGCTGCACCGATCATCCCAGTCCCGATTTCCAAGCCGGACCCCGGTTCCGATCCGGAAACCTTGGCCAATCTGCAAGGTGGGCTCGACCGCGAGGCGATCAAGAGGCTTTCCGCCAAACCAGTGACGTCGCCGGTATCAGCCTTGCCGCCGGACCAGCGCAAAATCAGGGTCGTCGGGCCAACGTTCCTTCCCGACCCATCAGCGGCAATAGATCTGCAAGCTCAGGCCCCGAAGGCAGCCCGGTAAGGGCAAGCCTGAGCGGCATGAACAAGGCCTTGCCCTTGCGCTCGGTCGCTTCCCTTATCTTGCCCGTCCAATCCTTCCAGATCGTCGCGGTCCAGGGTTCCTCCGGCAGCAGATCGAACGCCTGTTGAAGGAAATTGCGGTCGTCATCGGAAAATTCCGGCTTCTCCTGCGGTCCTTCGCGCAGGATACGCCACCAGTTGGCCGCATCGGCCAGCCTGTCGAGATTGCCACGCACTGCCAGCCAGAACGGTTCGGCCTCTTCGCCCGAGACGCCGAGCACGATCAGCCGGTCTTGCGCCTCGGCGAATGGCATGTGGTGCAGCAGCGTCCGGTTGAGCACGAACAGCTCGTCCGGATCGAATTTGGCCGCGGATTTCGATGTCGCCGAGGGATCGAAATGTTCGGCGAGTTCACTCATCGTCGGCATCGCCGCGACATTCTCCGAGGTGCCGACCAGCACGGCCAGCGAAGCGACCGCCATCGGCTCGATGCCGTCCTCGCGCAGGCTTTCGATGGAGAGCGCGCCGGTGCGCTTCGACAGCCCCTCGCCCGATGCGGTGGTCAGCAGATTGTGGTGGCCGAATACTGGCGGCTCGGCCGCCAGCGCCTTAAACAGCGCAATCTGCACGCCGGTGTTGGTGACGTGGTCGTCGCCACGGATGATATGACTGATGCCCATCTCGATGTCGTCGACCACGGAGGGAAGCGTATAGAGATAAGTACCGTCCTCGCGAACCAGCACTGGATCGGAAAGCGAGGCAAGGTCGACCGTTTCCTCGCCGCGCACCAGATCGTTCCACTGGATTTCGGTGCGTTCCGGCTGTTGCGGATCGACCGAGAAATTTGGGAGGAGAAAACGCCAGTGCGGCCGGCGGCCATCGGCCTGGTATTCGGCGATCTGCTCGTGCGTCAGGGCCAGCGCCTCGCGGCCATAGACCGGCGGCAGGCCGCGCGTTCGGCGCACCTTGCGGCGGAGATCGAGCTCCTCCGGCGTTTCGTAGCAAGCATAAAGAACACCTGATGCCTTCAGCCTCTCAACCGCCGCGTCATAGATTTCGAAACGCCGCGACTGGTACTCGGTGGCGTCCGGGAAAATGCCCAGCCAATGCAGATCATAGAGGATGGCGTCGGAAAATTCCTGCTTCGAGCGGGCCATGTCAGTGTCGTCGAAGCGCTGGATGAAGCGGCCCTTGTTGTTCATGGCAAACAGCCAGTTGAACAAGGCCGTGCGCGCATTGCCGATATGGATGCGGCCGGTTGGCGACGGGGCGAAACGAACGGTAACTGTCATAAACGGGGCGTACCGGATGCTTTTGCGATTGACAAGACGCGCCCCCACGCTGCCCGGCAGACATAGAACATGGCGGCTGGAATGAAAAGACCGGGCGGTGTGCGCCTGGTCGGCGCTTAGGCGGCGGCCAGTCCGGCGGCGCCCGCCACGTCCGAGCGCAGCCAGCCGGTGGCGCCGCCGAACGGTCGTTGAAGGCGATCAGCGGCCGAAGTCATCGGAACTGAGGCGGGTCCAGCGGTCGCCCATCACCCCACCGATAAAGACATCGCCGGAGCGGACCGCTTCCGTAACCTCGCCGATTCGCGAGCGGACCATCGTCCCCCCGGCATAGCGGAAGAAGAGATTCTTGTAGCCGAAGAGTTGAGGCATGAATCTGCTCTGAGTCTGCCCGGTGATGCCCACGCAGCCCATTTCCCACGCGGCCGCGATGAGACCATCCAGCGTCGCGCGCCAGTGCGATCCGGACGCCTGGATTTGCAACAGGCTCGCGATGTCCCCGGCTTGACCGTAGAAGGCATAACAACCGAGCATTTTGCCCGTTTCGTCGTAGCTTCCACCAAAATGAAGTGGGCCGTCGGCCCGCTTCTCGGCCGCCAGTGCGAGCAGCCGTGGCAACTCGCCATTCTTCCAACTCGGACGAAGGGAGTAATCGGACAGGAGGGTCGGCAGCCGCTCGGCAAATTGCGCGGCATCGATCGGCTCACAGTGGACGCGTTGCGACGGCGAAGCCTGGACGGGGGGCTCGAACCTTCTTTTCGCAAGACTATCCAATGCTCTTGCGCAGGGATCGAGCGCCAAGCGAGGCAGGCCGGGCCATTTACGGTGCAGCGTGGCGGCGGCCATCGCGGCCGGCCGGAAAACATAGGTCCATCCGAGACAATGCACCGGCAGAAGCTGATATTTCATCGGGCGCGCGAAGGCCAAAGATGTCCGGTTGGCCGAATCGGTCAGCTGCAGATCGAATTCGCCTTGGTGCAAGGCACGCAGCAATTGCGGTCCGGCCGTACCGTCATCGGTGCCGGGGTCGGCCATGAGTGGACCGATGATCGCCGCGTTCAATGCCGCTCCCTTGAGCTCGTAGCGGGCCTTCAGGACGCCGAGGAAACCACCCAGACGACCCTGCCGGTTGATCTGGACGAGAGCGCTGCTCACGCCGGTCTGGCTGGCAGGGTCAAGATAAATCTCTCTCATATAATCGGCCGTCTCCGCGATCGCGCGTTCGAGGAGACGACGGCGCCTCCGGCGAAACTTGGTCAGGAAGAGTGCGGCGACGCCCTCGATATCTGAGGCAGCGAGCGGCCGAACCGAGCCGTGCCGAGATTCCAGCACCGACGGCGCAGCAAGCTGTTCGGGACCGCCATTTGCGGAAACAAGATGCATCGTAAGGACTGCTCCGGTTGCTTGCGTATGCTTATATTAGGCAATGACGGACACAACGCATCTTCGATGGGTAACGTAAACAGACGTCTCAAACCCAGGAGCTGGAAAGGCACTCCACAGTCGGATTTGCTTGGCCAGTATACTCTGGGCGACAGATGTGCGCTGCCCGCTTCCGCGGGCTGATAGTGCCTAATCGAACTGGCCGTCGGCCGAAGCCGGCGGCCACCTCAGTGTCAGATCACCAGACCCTTGGTCAGTTCCAGGGCCTGGCGTTCGAACAGACGGCGATAGATGCCGCCTTTCAGCCGGATCAGCTCGTCATGCGAGCCTTCCTCGACGATCTTGCCGCGATCGAAGACCAGCAGCCTGTCAAGCGCCCGCACCGTCGAAAGCCGGTGCGCGATGACCAACGTGGTGCGACCGACCATCAGCCGCTCCATCGCCTGCTGGATCAGCACTTCCGATTCGGAATCGAGGCTCGATGTCGCCTCGTCCAGGATCAGGATGCGCGCATCGGCAAGAAAGGCTCGCGCGATCGCCACGCGCTGACGCTCGCCGCCCGACAGTTTCACACCGCGTTCGCCGACCAGAGTGCCGTAGCCCTTCGGCAGGTTGGTGATGAAGTCATGCGCGCTCGCCAGCTTTGCGGCATGTTCGATCTCATCCTGCGTCGCGGTCGGCCGGCTATAGGCGATGTTTTCGGCCAGCGACCGGTGAAACAGGATCGGCTCTTGCTGGACGATGGCGATCTGCCCGCGCAGCGACGCTTGCGCCACCTGCGAGATGTCCTTGCCGTCGACCAGGATTTTTCCCGCATTCACGTCATAGAGGCGCTGGATCAGCTTGACGAAAGTCGTCTTGCCCGAACCCGAATGGCCGACCAGGCCGACACGTTCACCCGGCGCGATGTCGACCGAAAAATCACGATAGAGCGCCGATCGGTGACTGCCGTAGTGAAAGGTGACGTTATCGAAGCCGATCCGTCCTTCAGTGATCCGGATCGGCTTAGCGCCGCGCCGGTCCTCGATACCGAGCGGTTCGGACTGGAAATCGACCAGCTCCTCCATATCGTTGATCGAGCGCTGCAGATTGCGGATATGCGTGCCGATATCCCTGAGATAGCCCTGCAGCACGAAGAACGAGGTCAGAACGAAGGCGACGTCACCGGCGCTCGCCTGACCCCACGACCACAGCATCAGCGCCAGGCCGATCACCGCGGCGCGCATGGCCACCAGAAGCGCCCCTTGTGTGGTGCCGTTGATGGTGCCGCGCACCCAGGTGCGCCGCGTGCGCGCACGCCATTTGGCGACGACCCTGGCGAGGCGTCGCTCCTCGCGCTCCTCGGCGCCAAAGCCCTTGACCACGGCGTTGCAACTCACCGCGTCGGCCAGCGAGCCGCCGAGGCGCGTGTCCCAGGTGTTGGCGAGCCTTGCCGCCGGGGCGACATAGCCAAGCGACAGCATCGTCGTGACCATGATGAACAGCACCGAACCGGCGGCAACGACCGCGCCCATCAGCGGCCAGAACCAGCCGAGCAGCAGCGTCGAGCCGACCAGCATGACGACGGACGGCAGCAGCGCGATGAGGATCGTGTCGTTGAGCAGGTCGAGCGCCCACATGCCGCGTGTCACCTTGCGCACGGTCGAGCCGGCAAAGCTGTTGGCATGCCAGTCGGTGGAAAAGCGCTGGACGCGATGGAAGGCGTCGGCAGCGATATCCGCCATCATTTTCAGCGTCAATTCGACGATGCCCATGAAGGCAAGGTTGCGCAAAACAACGCCGGTCAATGCAAGGGCCATCAGCATCGAAAACGCCGTCATCGCGGCATTCCAGGCAATCGCGTCGGCACCGGCGCTGCTGGCGACGGCGTCGACCAGCCGGCCGGAATAGAGCGGCGTCAGGACATCGGCCAGCGTCGACAGCAGGAAGCCGCCCATGATGAGCGAAAGCCGCCACGGCTGGCGCCGCCAATGGGTGAGCGTGAAGCCAAGAACGCTGCGAAACGCGCCCGCGCGCAAATCGATTCGAAAACGAGCCATGATGTCATTCGGGCGCAAACGAGCCCGATCCCAGTAAGGTCGAAAATTGAAGAAGCCGCGCAAGGGGCCAATGAGTGCCCGGAAAGCGGAGTGGCATATTTGGCGTCTCGCCCGTAATCGGGCGGCGACCGGCATCGGCATAAGCCTGTGCTCAATCCGGCATCGGCTCGAAGGGCAAACCTTCGCGGAGCGCCGGGTGAGACCTAAGCTTCGCGGCCTCGCATTACCATTTGAAATACTGCCATTCAGACCTCCCGCAAATGAATCGCGGAGAGGCCCCTTATAGAGACGCCCCGATGCATCGCCAAGATCAGCGCACGCCAAAAGTGTATCTGGCCCAACCACTGCGATTATTTTGCAACAATGGCTGATGTAAGCCAGCCGCGGGCTTTCAGCGTCTAGCCTCCATCCCTGAAACGATTGGTAATGGGGTAGCGGCGGTCGCGGCCGAAATTCTTCTTTGTGATCTTCACCCCCGGAGCCGCCTGCCGGCGCTTGTATTCGGCGATGTAGAGCAAATGCTCGATGCGCGTCACCGTCGCCCGGTCATGGCCGCGCGCAACGATGTCGTCGACGCCCATTTCGTTCTCGACCAAGCATTCGAGGATGTCGTCCAGCACCGGATAGGGCGGCAGCGAGTCCTGGTCGGTCTGGTTCTCGCGCAATTCCGCCGACGGCGCCTTGTCGATGATGTTCTTCGGGATCACCTCGCCAGAAGGCCCGAGCGCGCCCGGCGGCACATGGCTATTGCGCCAGCGCGACAGCGCATAGACCTGCATCTTGTAGAGGTCCTTGATCGGATTGAAGCCGCCATTCATGTCGCCATAGAGTGTGGCATAGCCGACCGACATCTCGCTTTTGTTGCCGGTGGTGACGACCATCGAGCCGAACTTGTTGGAGATCGCCATCAGGATGGTGCCGCGCGCGCGGCTCTGTAAATTCTCCTCGGTGATGCCTTCCTTGGTTCCTTCGAACATCTGCGTCAAAGCGTGCAGGAAGCCTTCGACCGGCTCGAAGATCGGCACGATGTCATAGCGGCAGCCGAGCGCACGGGCGCAGTCCTCGGCGTCCTTCAGCGAGTCCTTCGAGGTATAGCGGTAAGGCATCATCACCGCGCGAAGGCGCTCCTCGCCGAGTGCATCGACGGCAAGGGCCGCGCAGATCGCCGAATCGATGCCGCCCGAGAGACCAAGCACGACATTCTTGAAACCGTTCTTGTTGACGTAGTCGCGCAGGCCGAGCATGCAGGCGCGATAATCGGCCTCTTCCCTATCCGGGATTTTCGACATCGGCCCTTCCGAGCAGACCCATCCTTCGCCTTGCCGTTTCCAGGTGGTGACGTCGATTGCTTCCTCGAACTGGCTCATCTGGAAGGCCAGTGTCTTGTTAGAACCTATGGCAAACGAGGCGCCGTCAAAGATCAGCTCGTCCTGGCCGCCAAGCTGGTTGGCATAGATCATCGGCAGCCCGCATTCGATGACCTGGCGGATGACGACCTGGTGGCGAACATCGATCTTGGCGCGATAATAGGGCGAGCCGTTCGGCACCAGCAGGATTTCCGCCCCGCTTTCGGCCAGCGTCTCGCAAATGTCGACATCGCCCCAGATGTCCTCGCAGATCGGAATTCCGATCCGCACGCCGCGGAAATTGACCGGCCCCTGAATTTCGGGCCCGGCCTGGAAAACGCGCTTCTCGTCGAATTCGCCGTAATTCGGCAGATCGAGCTTGTAGCGCTCGGCGATGATCTTGCCGCCATCGGCGAAGACAATCGAATTGTGCGTGCCGCTCTTGCGCTTCAATGGCGTGCCGATGATGACGCCCGGACCGCCGTCGGCGGTATCGGCGGCAAAGTCCTGTGCCGCTTTTTCGCAGGCCTTCAGGAAAGCCGGCTTCAACACCAGATCTTCCGGCGGATAGCCGGCAAGGAAAAGCTCGGTATAGAGCACGAGATCGGCGCCTTGGCGGGCAGCATCGGCTCTCGCCGCGCGGGCCTTGGCGAGATTGCCGGCGACGTCACCGACGGTCGGGTTTAGCTGGGCGATTGCAATGCGCAGGATGTCGAGGATCTTGGTCATGCCTGCTGACTTAGCGCGGCAAATTTCGTCGGGCAATGGCGTTCGTTTGGACCAATTCGGACTGATTGTGGCCGCACTGCCGGCGATCAGTCGTCACCCATATATTCGCGCAACGATTGCGGAGAATGGTTCTCCCCGATCGACATTGCCAGGATGCGCGATATGTGGCGGCGCGGCAGACGTGTCTGCGCCGCCCACTGATTGATCTGGGCCTGGATCTTGTCGAGATCTCTCTTCGAGGTCGGGCTTTCGGCGATTTCGAGCCCCGAGTCGCGCAATGCCGCCGCCATGTCGCCCGAAATGACGAAGGCATCCCAGCCTAGCCAGCGCAGGAAATACTGGCCGGTGTTGCCGCCGAGCCGGCTGCCATGTTTGCCGAGATAGGCCATCAGGCCGACTTGGTCGTCGGCCGGCCATTTGGCGAGGAATTCGCCGAAGCCACCATGCTCCTTCGACACGCGCTCGACGAAGGCAGCGTTGTCGCGAACGGATTTGATCTTCTGCGGATTGCGCACGATGCGCTGGTCGGAAGCCAGATCGTGCCAGAAATCATCGGGTTGGAACAACAGCCGCTTCGGCTCGAAGTGGAGAAACGCCTCTTCGAAGCCCGGCCATTTCTGTTCGATGACGCGCCAGACGAAACCGGCGGCAAACACGCGCTCGGCCATAACAGACAGAATGCGATCGTCCGCGATCTCAGCCATGGCGGCATTGTCGGGCAGGGGGCCCAGCAGTGACGAAAGCTCCGCTTCGCCACCCTTGCGTTTTGCGGCACGTGCGCGGATTTTTGCGAAATCGGCCATTCTGCTTGCGTCCTCGCGTCATGCTTTTGACGACCGGCATCTTCCTATATGGAAATCAGGCTGCCAAGCCGATGCTTTGTATGGAGACATCCATGAACAAGACCGTGCCGGAACTCGCCAATCGCTGGCTGAGGCGAACCCCGGAGAGCCTGAGCGAACTTGAGAGGCGGGTGCTGCAGAGTACCGTCGACCGCAAGCCCATAGCGCAGGACATCAATGTCAATCTTGCCGGCCTTCAGGGCATGGGCGACCGTATCGCCGACGCCATTGCGCGCGTCGGCGGCTCGTGGACGTTCATCCTGTCCTTCATCGCCTTCCTGATCCTCTGGATCGGTGCCAATTGGTGGCTGCTGGGGCGAGAATCGTTCGACCCCTACCCTTTCATCTTCCTCAACCTCGTCCTCTCGATGATCGCCGCCTTGCAGGCGCCGGTGATCATGATGTCGCAGAACCGCCAAGCGGCGCGCGACCGTCTCGACGCCGCGCACGATTACGAGGTCAACCTTAAAGCCGAGATCGAGATCATGGCGCTGCACGAAAAGCTGGACGAGCTGCGCCACAGCCAGATCATCGGCATGCGCGACGAGATCGCGCAGATAGCCGAACAGGTGAAGCGGATTGACGAGCGACTTGCCCCCCAGACCCAGCCCTCATGACGGAGGCCATCCATCATTTCATCGAACAATATGGACTGCTTGCCATATTTCTCGGCTGCGTTGCCGAGGGTGAAAGTGCCGCCATCCTCGGCGGCTTCGTCGCGCATCAGCAGGTCTTCGTCCTGTGGCACGCCTTTGTCGCGGCTGGCCTCGGCGCCTTCGTCGGCGATACCTTCTTCTTCATCCTTGGACGTAGCTTTGCCGACCATCGCTATGTCGTCAGATTGCGCAAGCGACCCGGCTTTCGCCGCGCCTTTCGCCTGCTCAACACCCATCCGAACATTTTCGTCCTGTCGAACCGCTATATCTACGGCATGCGCCTCGTCGGCGGCATCGCGGCCGGGCTTTCCAATATCCCCGCGCCGCTCTTCGTCATCCTCAACGCTATTTCGTCGGCGATCTGGGCGGTGCTGTTCGGCACGATAGGTTATGTCTTTGGACTGGGAGCCGAGCACTTCATCGGCCAGGCATTGATGCGCCACGAGCGGTTGCTGGTCGGGCTGGGCATCGGCCTGACCGTGGCGATCCTTGCTTGGTTCGTTGCCCGTCACATCGCTAACAGGGAGCGCGCCAGGGAGAGCTGAGCTGGATGTGCTTGAGATTCAGGTCATGCCGCCATCACCCGGATATTCCAGCACCTCCTGCTAAATCGGTAGGCCCGTGATCCGCTCGATGATGGCGATGCCCCAGACGCCGGCGACGATGAGCACCGAAATCAGCACCGCCAGCGAACCGCAGTCCTTCGCCAGTTGAATGTCGACATTGAACTCGCGGCTGAAGGCATCGCATGCCGCCTCGATGCCGGTGTTCAGCACTTCGACCAGAATCAGCAGCAGCACCGCGCCGATCAACAAGGCATAACCGCGCCATGAGATCGAAACGAACCAGCCGAGCGGCAAGGCAAGCGCAAGCAGCACCAGTTCCTGCTGGAAAGCCTTCTCGCTGGCCGCCAGCTTGCGAAACGCCCGCACCGAATTGAAATAAGCGCCGATCAGCCGCTGCATGCCAAACCCCTTTCCGAATCACCGGCACGGGATAATGCAATTGCTGGCCAGATCAACGAAATAAGGCGATTTTTCCAAGAATCATTCGGCGACCGGTATGGACGGTGTCGATTTCTCAAACTGTGGCAGGCCGTCGTCGATCGAATAATAGTCGCCCTTGTCGCCGACGAAAATATGGCATTCGCCCTCAAGGCCTGTCGGCTTGTCGAACGACCCTGCCATGACTGAGATGTAGTCCTGGTGTCGCGGCTCCCAGAACATCACCGATCCGCACGCCTTGCAAAAACCACGCCTTGCGAAGGCAGACGCCTCGTACCAGGTGATGTTTTCCTTGCCCTCAATCACGATATCGGCATTGGCAACATTGGTCGCGGCGTAGAAATGTCCGCTCTGCTTGCGGCATTGCGAGCAATGACAATAGACGACGCCACGCAGCGCTCCGTGCGTTCTGAAGCGGACCGCTCCGCACAGACACGAGCCTCGATGACCATCACTCATGGCGACTCCTTCTTGGAGAAAACTCTGCTTGGCACGAGCTTCGCCATCACGTTTCCAGCTTTGCGGCAGCCACGCGCCAGCAAATGCGACACATGCTGGCGCCGCGAACGCGAAATTCAGTTTCATTCAAGCTTCTACAGCCGCAAATAGAGAAAAACGTGTCCGGCCTTTACAAATTAAGGAAACTTTAGCGCCGGCGCATTTATGGTCACGGCAAGCGACGGTCGTGGGTGGGGACGCGTCTCGTCGCAGATTGTGGACTATCGGGCGGCATTCCCCAGGACGGCGACACGTGGAACCTGCAAATTCTACGGCGGGATCCGAGGGGAAGAGTGATCAGAACATGCAGCTGGCAGCCGTCCCCACAGAACGAAAGACCGACATCGCAGCCAGTGTCATCGCCACAATGCGCCAGCTGGGCGTGCTCGGCCTGCCGCGCAACTACGAGATCTTCTACGAGGCCCTGAGCGGCACCAATCGCGAACTCAGCCTCGCCGTCGTTTCGCTCAGCAACCGGCCGACACAGGATGAACTGGACCAGATCGGGCGCACTTTCTTTGCCCAGAACCATGGCCCCGGCATCGTCGAGCATGCCAGGGACGTTATTGCCAAGGAGCTTGAAGAGGTCGCCTCGCTGTTGCGGAGCGAGCGTAGCCACATCGAGAAATACGGCAGGATCCTCGATGAGACATCGAGTGGCCTCAGCGGCCGCAGCCTTCTGTCTCAGGATCTTTTGCAGAAGATTGCCAATGCCATGTCGGTTGCCACCAATTCGACGATCGATCACGGTCGGCAGGTGGCCTCGACGCTCCGCGACAAGACTGCCGAACTGGAGAGCGTCAAGTCGAAGCTCGAGGAATACAAGCGGCTGGCCGATACCGATCCCTTGACCCATATCTGGAATCGCCGCGCCTTCGACAAGGAAATTACGAAGATCTACAACAGCAACAAGGGTATCCTGTTCAACGCCTTGATCCTTGCCGACATCGACCGTTTCAAGGACATCAACGACCGCTACGGCCACCCGGTCGGCGACAAGATCATCCAGATCATAGCCGACATTTTCCAGACAGGCATTCGCGGCGACATGTTCGTCGCCCGCACCGGCGGCGAGGAGTTCGCGCTGATCATCGAGGGCGCAAGCGAGGATGCCACCTACGAGATAGCCGAACGCATTCGCGCCCTGATCGAGGAGACGCCGTTCACCAGCAGCCAGACCGGTACCAATTACGGCACTGTCACCGTCTCGATGGGCATCTGCATGGCATCCGAGGCCGAGGGGCCCGAGGACCTCTACACCAAGGCCGACCGGGCGCTCTATCGCTCGAAGGTCAGTGGCCGCAACCGCGTCACCAGGCACTCGACGATGGCTGGCCGGGCCGGCAAGAGCTGGCTGCTCTACAAGAAGGACTGAAACCTTCGGTTCCTGCCCCTCGCGGCTTGTGCCGGCAGCACGAACGCAGGGCTGAAAAGCGCCCGATTTCTCGGGCGCCTTTTCATGACCTCATCCGGATCGCGCCGAAAAATCAGCCGTTGACGGCCTGCTTGTGCTGCACCGGGTGGCTCTTCTTCAACAAATCCGAGACCAGGAAGGCCAGTTCGATCGCCTGGTCGGCGTTGAGGCGCGGATCGCAATGGGTGTGGTAACGGTCCTGCAAATCCTCGGCGGTGATGGCTCGCGCGCCACCGGTGCATTCGGTGACGTTCTTGCCGGTCATCTCGACATGGATACCGCCCGGATGCGTGCCTTCGGCGCGGTGCACCTCGAAGAAGGTCTGCACCTCCTTCAGGATGCGGTCGAACGGCCGCGTCTTGTAGCCAGCGGCCTCGATCGTGTTGCCGTGCATCGGGTCGGACGACCACACCACGCTGCGGCCTTCCTTCTGCACGGCACGCACCAGCTTCGGCAGATGGTCGGCGACCTTGTCGGAACCGAAGCGCGCGATCAGGGTCAGCCGGCCGGGCTCGTTCTCGGGGTTGAGCAGATCGATGAGTTCCAGCAACCCGTCCGGCGTCAGCGACGGGCCGCATTTCAGGCCGAGCGGGTTCTTGATGCCGCGGCAATATTCGACATGCGCATGGTCGGGCTGGCGTGTGCGGTCGCCGATCCAGATCATATGGCCTGAAGTGGCGTACCAGTCGCCGGAGGTCGAATCGACGCGGGTCAGCGCCTCCTCATAACCGAGCAGCAACGCCTCGTGGCTGGTGTAGAAATCGGTTTCGCGCAGTGCGTAGTTGGTTTCCGAGGTGATGCCGACGGCCTTCATGAAGTCCATCGTCTCGGTGATGCGATTGGCGAGCGATTCATACTTCTCGCCTTGCGGACTGTCGGACACGAAGCCGAGCATCCAGCTATGCACATTCTCCAGGCTGGCATAGCCGCCCTGCGCGAATGCGCGCAGAAGGTTGAGCGTCGCCGCCGACTGGCGGTAGGCCATCTCCTGGCGGGCAGGATCGGGAATGCGCGACTTGGCGTCGAATTCGATGCCGTTGATGATGTCGCCGCGGTAGCTGGGCAGCGTCACCCCGCCCTTGGTCTCGTTGTCGGACGAACGCGGCTTGGCGAACTGGCCGGCAACGCGGCCAACCTTCACCACCGGCTGTGCGCCGGCGAAGGTCAGCACAACCGACATCTGCAGGAAGACGCGGAAGAAGTCGCGGATGTTGTCCGCGCCATGCTCGGCGAAGCTCTCGGCGCAATCGCCACCCTGGAGAAGGAATGCGTCACCGGCAGCGACGGCCGCTAGCTGCTTCTTCAGCTTGCGTGCCTCACCTGCAAAAACCAACGGCGGAAAGGTCGCGAGCTGGGCTTCCGTGGTCTTCAGCGCGGCAAGGTCCGGATAGGCAGGAACCTGCTTGATCGGTTTTGCTCTCCAAGAATTCGGCGACCATTTCGTCATCGCTGCACCCAACGCTCTTTCCGAGCAATTCCAGGAAAAGTGTGAAACGGTTTTCCGTCCGGAATTGCGTCAAACAAACAAATGGGCGCCATCGCCCGCCAACCCGCCCTATAAAGGGATCGCGGCTCCATACACGAAGCCGATTTCCTATTCTAGACCGGATTTGGCTGCGTGGCGAATGCGCGCCTGGCGAGGCGGTGTCCTATCCCTGCCCTACGCCGCCGCCTTCTCCACCAGCCGCGCCAGTTGTGTCATGACGACCGCGGAGCCCGCCAGCCGCTTCTCGGCCGTTGGCCAGTCGCGCACGAACACGACGCTGTGGTCCGGCCGGATCTTGGCTAGCGACCCCTGCTCGCCGATGAACCTGACCAGCCCGACCGGGTTGGAGAATTCACGCTTGCGGAAATGGATGACGACGCCCTTCGGCCCGGCGTCGAGCTTCTCGACATTGGCCTTGCGGCAGAGCGCCTTGATGAAGACGATCTTCAAGAGATGCTTGACCTCCTCGGGCAGCGGGCCGAAGCGGTCGATCAGCTCGGCGCCGAAAGCATCTATCTCCTCGGTGTTTTCGAGATCGCCGAGACGGCGATAAAGCGCCAGCCTGAGTTGCAGGTCCGGCACATAGCCTTCCGGGATCATCACCGCCGTGCCGACGGCGATCTGCGGCGACCAGCCGCCATCCAGCACCTCGCCGGAATCCTTCACCTCGGCGACGGCCTCTTCCAGCATCTGCTGGTAGAGTTCGAAGCCGACCTCCTTGATGTGGCCGGACTGCTCCTCGCCCAGAAGATTGCCCGCGCCCCTGATGTCGAGGTCGTGGCTGGCCAGCTGGAAGCCGGCGCCCAACGTGTCGAGCGATTGCAGCACCTTCAGCCGGCGCTCGGCGGTGTCGGTCAGCTTGCGGTTGGCCGGCAGCGTGAACAGCGCATAGGCGCGCACCTTCGAACGCCCGACGCGGCCGCGCAATTGGTAGAGCTGCGACAGGCCGAACATGTCGGCTCGATGGATGATCAGCGTATTGGCCGTTGGGATGTCGAGGCCGGATTCGACGATGGTGGTCGACAGCAACACGTCGTACTGGCCGTCGTAGAAGGCATTCATGATGTCATCGAGTTCGCCCGGTGGCATCTGGCCATGGGCCACCGCAACTTTCAGTTCGGGTACGGATTCTCTCAGGAAGTCATGGATTTCTGAGAGATCGCTGATGCGCGGCACCACGTAGAAGGAGTGCCCGCCGCGATAGCGTTCGCGCAGCAGCGTCTCACGGATCACCAGCGGATCGAAGGGCGAGATGAAGGTGCGCACCGCCAGGCGGTCGACCGGCGGCGTGGCTATCAGCGACAGCTCGCGCACCCCGGTCAGCGCCAGTTGCAGCGTACGCGGGATTGGCGTCGCCGACAGGGTCAGCACGTGCACATCGGTCTTCAGGTCCTTCAGCCGTTCCTTGTGCTTGACGCCAAAGTGCTGCTCCTCGTCGATGATCAGCAGGCCAAGGTTCTTGAACGAGATCGCGGACCCAAGCAGCGCATGGGTGCCGATGACGATGTCGACCTGGCCCTCGGCAATGCCCTTCTTCGTTTCCGCCAGTTCCTTGGCACCGACCAGACGCGAGGCTTGGGAAACGCGGATCGGCAGGCCTGAGAAACGCTGCGAAAACGTCTTGAAATGCTGGCGCGACAACAGTGTCGTCGGCACCACCACCGCCACCTGAAATCCTTCCATCGCCGCGATGAAGGCGGCCCGCAACGCTACCTCGGTTTTGCCGAAGCCGACATCGCCGCAGATCAGCCGGTCCATCGGCTTGCCGGCGCCAAGGTCGTCGCGCACCGAGTCGATCGCCGTCTGCTGGTCGTCGGTCTCCTCGTAGGGGAAGCGGGCGGAGAACTCGCCGTAGAGGCCTTCGGCCGGCACCAGCGCCGGTGCGGCGCGCATCTGCCGTTCGGCGGCGATGCGGATCAATTGCCCGGCCATGTCGAGCAGGCGCTTCTTCAGCCGCGCCTTGCGCGACTGCCAGGCGCCGCCCCCGAGCTTGTCCAGCGTCGCCTCGGCGGTGTCAGAACCGTAGCGCGACAAAAGCTCGATGTTTTCGACTGGCAGGAACAGCCGGTCGTCGCCGGCATAGTGGATTTCCAGGCAATCATGCGGCGCGCCGACTGCCTCGATGGTACGCAGACCGACGAAACGGCCGATGCCATGGTCTGCATGGACGACGATGTCGCCCGCCGACAGCGCCGAGGCTTCGGCAATGAAATCCGAGGGACGCTTCTTGCGCTTCGAGCGCCGGATCAGCCGGTCGCCGAGAATATCCTGTTCGGCGACGACGACCAGCTTCTCGGTCTCGAAGCCGGATTCGAGCGGCAGCACGGCGAGCGCCGCCTGCCCCGGCTCGAGCTTTTCGGCTTCCGCCAGGGTCGCGACCTGCTTGAGGTTGCCGAGATGGTGCTCGCCAAGGATCTGGCCAAGCCGGTCGAGTGAACCTTCGGTCCAGCCGGCGACGACGACGCGGCGGCGCGCCGCGCGCTCGTCGGCGATGTGTTTGACCACGACGTCGAACACATTGATGCTGGGGTCGGCGCGTTCCTCGACGAAGCTGCGGCCGTGCCGCGAACCGGCGTGGTAGACTTTCTTCGCGCCGGCATCGGGCGCATCGAACGGCGTGAAATCGATCGCTTCGCGCGGCCCTAGCGAGGCGATCAGGTTTTCCGGCGAGAGATAGAGCAGATCCGGCGGCACCGGCTTGTAGGGCACGGCATCCCTGAGCGCACCGTCGGCCTGCTTCTTGCGCGCTTCGTAGTGATCGAGGATCAGCGTGTGGCGTTCGGCCAGCGCCTCATGCGCCAGATGGTCGAAGACGACAGGTGTATCGGTGAGATAGTCGAACACCGTCTCCAACCGCTCGTAGAAGAACGGCAGCCAGTGCTCCATGCCGGCGAAGCGCCTGCCTTCGCTGACCGCCGCATAGAGCCCGTCGTCGCGCTGCGGTGCGCCAAAAGCTTCGATATAGGAGCGGCGGAAGCGGCTGATCGTTTCCGGCGTCAGCGCCACTTCGCTCATCGCCTGCAGCGCCATCGATTTGCGCTGGCCCGTAGTGCGCTGGGTAGCGGCGTCGAAGACACGGATCGATTCCAGCGTGTCGCCGAAGAAGTCGAGCCTGAGCGCCTCCGTCCAGCCTGGGGCAAACAGGTCGAGAATGCCGCCGCGCACCGCGAATTCGCCGATGCCGCGCACCGTCGGCACCCGCTCGAAGCCGGATGTTTCCAACCGCGACACCAGTGCGTTCATGTCGATCTGGTTGCCGGGCCTGGCGTGGAAGGTCTGTGCCTCGACCAGTTCAGCCGGCGGAATGCGCTGCAGCAGTGCATTGGCAGTGGTGAGGATGACGGCGCGATGCGGCTTTTTCGCCAGCGCGATCATGGCGGTCAGCGCATCGAGGCGCTTGGCGGCGGCATCCGAACCAGGCGACACGCGGTCGTAGGGCAGACAATCCCAGGCCGGTAGTTCGAGGATCGGCAGACCTGGCGCCGCGAAGGACAGCGCCTCGATGATCGCCGGCAGGCGCTGGCCGTCGCGCGCCACGAACAGCACCGGCTTGTCGGGCGCGATCTCGAATGCCGCCTGCACCAGCGCGAAGGCTTCGTAGCCGTCGGCGACGCCGTCGACGATGAACTGGCCGGCGCGGCCTTTCGGCAGACCGATGGTGGGAATGAGGCTCATGAAATCACTGTCTTGCTTGTCGCAATTCCGGACGGAAAACCGCTTCGCACTTTTCCTGGAATTGCTTGTGTTCAGAATGTCATGGAGTGGCGGAACGCCAGGATCTTTCGCAGGACGGCACAATCGATATCTGCCGGGACCGGGCGTTCGCCGGTGACCATGGGCAGGAATTCAGTGTCGGGAATGTCGAGGAGCTTCTCATATTGGTCGATTTCCTCGTCGGTCAAGGCGCCGATCTCAGCGTCGGCGAAAGTGCCGAGGATCAGGTCCATCTCGCGCATGCCGCGATGCCAGGAGCGAAACAGAAGCTTGCGGCGGTGAGCGTCCAGCCCCTCGCTTGATCTCGTCGTTCCGGTCATTGTGCCGCATCCTCGCTTGCTGCGGCGCATATAGCGTGGATAGAAGGTGCTGTCAGCCTTGCGCTGTAGCCGTCGCAACATAAGCTGACATCATGCGCCCCACCATCCTCGATCCCTTGTTTGTCCCGATCACTTCGCTTGCCGGCGTCGGGCCGAAGGTTGGCGCCCTGATAGAGAAAGTCGTCACCGCCGATCTCGGCGATCGCGCCGCCCGCGCCGCCGACCTTCTGTTCGTGCTGCCGCACAGCGTCATCGACCGCCGCAGCCGTCCGGGTATCGCAGGATCCGCTGAAGGCCAGATCGTAACGCTCGACGTGCGCATCGACCGCCACCAGCCGCCGCCGCGCGGCAACAGGTCGATACCCTACCGGGTCTATGCCCATGACGACACCGGCGAGATCGCGCTGACCTTCTTTCATGCGCATGCTTCCTATCTCGAAAAGGCGATGCCCGAGGGCGAGCATGTGGTGGTCTCCGGCCGTATGGAATGGTTCAACGGCCGCCCGACCATGGTCCACCCCGACCATATAGCGCTGGCCAGCGAAGCGGAGAACCTGCCACTGGTCGAACCGGTCTATCCGCTCACCGCAGGGCTCTCGGGCAAGGTGCTGCGCCGGGCGATAGGCCAGGCGCTGGCGCGCGTGCCTGAATTTCCCGAATGGCAGGACGGCGCCTTCATGCGCCGGCACACCTTTTCGGCCTTTGGCGATGCGCTCGCCCGCATCCACAATCCGGCAGACCCGATCGACGTCTCTGTCGACGGCGCGGCGTGGCGGCGGCTCGCCTATGACGAGTTGCTGGCGGGCCAGGTCTCACTGGCGCTGGTGCGGGCAAAAGTTCGCCGCCTGTCTGGTCGTCCCCTGGTCGGCGACGGCAGCATCGTCGAGAAGCTGCGCGCCGCACTGCCCTACTCGCTGACATCAAGCCAGGAGTTTGCGCTGGCCGAAATCAATGCCGACCTCGCCGATCCCGAACGCATGCTGCGGCTTTTGCAGGGCGATGTCGGCTCCGGCAAAACGGTTGTGGCGTTGCTGGCCATGGCGCGTGCCGTCGAGGCCGGCGGCCAGGCCGCCTTGATGGCGCCGACGGAAATCCTGGCGCGCCAGCACCTGGCGACGATCGCGCCGCTTGCCGCCAAGGTCGGACTGCGCATCGCCATTCTAACCGGCCGTGAAAAGGGCCGCGAGCGCACCGACACGTTGGCAGGCCTGGCCAGCGGCGAGATCGATATCGTCGTCGGTACCCACGCGCTGTTCCAGGAGACCGTCACCTTCCACGACCTGGTCCTCGCCGTCATCGACGAGCAGCACCGCTTCGGCGTCCACCAGCGCCTTGCCATCACCGCCAAGGGCGATGCACCAGACATGCTGGTGATGACGGCGACACCAATCCCGCGCACGCTGGTGCTGACCGCCTTCGGCGACATGGACGTGTCGAAGCTGACGGAAAAGCCGGCCGGCCGCCAGCCGATCCGCACCGTCACCTTGCCGCTGGAAAGGCTGGACGAACTGGTCGGCCGCATGGTCGACGCCGTTGCCGGCGGCCAGAAGATCTACTGGATCTGTCCGCTGGTCGAGGAATCCGAAGAGATCAAGCTGATGTCCGCCGAGGACCGTTTTGCCTCGCTGAAGCCGCTGTTCGGCGACCGCATCGGCCTTGTCCATGGCCGCATGAAGGGCGCCGAGAAGGACGAGGCGATGCGCGCCTTCAAGCAGGGCGAGACACGCATCCTGATCGCCACCACGGTCATCGAGGTCGGGGTCGATGTGCCGGACGCCACCGTCATGGTCATCGAACATGCCGAACGCTTTGGCCTCGCCCAGTTGCACCAGTTGCGCGGGCGGGTGGGGCGCGGCGACAAGCCGTCCTCCTGCGTGCTGCTCTACAAGGACCCGCTCGGCGAGACCGCGAAACGCCGGCTGTCGGTGATGCGCGAGACCGAAGACGGGTTTCTGATTGCCGAGGAAGACCTGAAGTTGCGCGGCGAAGGCGAATTGCTGGGCACCCGCCAGTCCGGCACGCCGGGTTTCCAGGTGGCGCGCATCGAGGCGCATGCCGACCTTCTGGAGGCCGCCCGTGACGACGCCAGGCTGATCCTGTCGCGCGACCCGGAGCTGCAATCCGAGCGTGGCGAGGCGCTGCGCCTGCTGCTTTATTTGTTCGGACGCGACGAGGCCGTGCGGCTCCTGCGCGCCGGCTGAGCCAAGGCGGCAACCGACGGGTTGGCCAGCATTCCCTCGATCGGCTCGCCGTTCACGACGACCATTTGCTTGACCTCGGGCGCCACCAGCCCGGCCGAGACGATCAGCTTGGCGCCGTCCTCGATCGTCATGTCGAGCAGCACGATGTCCGACTTCGGCACATACATCAGAAAGCCGGTCGTCGGGTTCGGTGTGCAAGGCATGAACACCGCAATCAGCGGATCGCCTTCCTGATCGAGTTTCTGGTTGATCTCGGTCTCTTTCTCGCTAGCGACGAACACCAGCGACCAAACGCCTTTGCGCGGATATTCGACCAGCCCGACCTGGCGGAACATATCGCCCTTGTTGGACAGCACGGTCTCGAAAATCTGCTTCAGCGAACCATAGATGCCTCGCACCAGCGGCATGCGGCCAAGCAGCCGTTCGCCGGAATTGACGATGGCGCGGCCGACGATGTTGGCCGTCAGGAAACCGATCAGCGTGATCAGAATCAGCGCCACGATCAGCCCGAACCCCGGAACCGGAAACGGCAGGTACGTATCAGGACTGTAGCGCAACGGAATATAGGGCTTCACCCAGGAATCGACCCAGCCGATAAACGACCAGGCGATGTAGGCGGTGATCGCCAGTGGCGCACAGACAACGAAGCCTGTGAGGAAATAATTCCTCAGCCGGGTCATGCCGGAGGTCTTAGGAGCGTCGGACATGGTTCACCGGGGACGCGGGTTGCACCGCAACATAATGAACCAGAGGGCGCATTGGAACTGCGAAGTTTTTAAAGCGCCGATTATGCCGCCGCGTCTAGCGGTTCGATTTTCTCGAGTTCCGGCGCCAGTTTCTTGGCTTCGGTTTCAAGCTCATAGGCCTGTTGAAAATTCATCCAGAATTCGGGTGTGGTGTTGAAAAGTCTGGCGAGGCGGAGGGCCGTATCGGGGGTCAAGCCGATCTCCTCCTTGGCAATGCGCTCGATACGGGTGCGCGGAAGATTAAGCTTTTTTGCCAGCGCGCCGGCACTCATGCCGAGCGGGGCGAGATATTCTTCGCGCAGGAATTCTCCAGGATGAACTGGACGTGCGAATTTCGATGCCATTCGGCTCAACCTCCCGATTTGGGGGCAAAACTTACTCCACTGTCACCGATTTCGCCAGATTGCGCGGCTGGTCGACGTCCGTGCCCATGAACACGGCGGTGAAATAGGCGAGCATCTGGATCGGCAGCGCATAGATGATCGGCGAGATGATTTCCGGCACGTCCGGCAGCACGATCGTCTCCATCGTCTTCACGCTCGTCAGTGCCGCACCCTTGCTGTCGGTGATCAGGATGATCTTGCCGCCGCGCGCCGCCACTTCCTGCAT
This sequence comes from Mesorhizobium sp. M0051, assembly GCF_040323235.1. Lineage (NCBI taxonomy): Bacteria > Pseudomonadati > Pseudomonadota > Alphaproteobacteria > Hyphomicrobiales > Phyllobacteriaceae > Mesorhizobium > Mesorhizobium sp. M0051. The sequence goes on along the minus strand of NZ_JAMYUT010000002.1, from coordinate 320,925 downwards.
GTTCGACACGGTCTTTTCGAAGATGCGGTCATGCGGCGCGATGACGATGACCGGCATGTTCTCGTCAATCAGCGCGATCGGGCCATGCTTCAGTTCGCCCGCGGCATAGCCCTCGGCATGGATGTAGGAGATTTCCTTGAGCTTTAGCGCGCCTTCCATGGCCAGCGGGAAGTTGGTGTCGCGGCCGAGATAGAGCACGTTCTTGTAGTGCGCGAGCTCGCGCGCGATCTTTTCGATCTGATGGTCGAGCTTCAGCACCTGGTTGGCAAAGCGCGGCGCCTCCGAAAGCTCGCGCACAAAGATCTTTTCCTGCTCCTTCGAAATCGTGCCACGCGCCACGCCGGCGCGCACGGCGAGCGATGCCAGCACCGAAAGCTGGCAGGTGAACGCCTTGGTCGAGGCGACGCCGATCTCCGGCCCGGCGAGCGTCGGCAGCACGACGTCGGATTCGCGCGCCATGGTCGATTCTCGCACGTTGACGACGGCACCGATCTTCATCCCCGCCTTGCGGCAGTAGCGCAGCGAGGCCAGCGTGTCGGCGGTCTCGCCCGACTGCGAGATGAAGAACGCCGCGTCGCTCTTCGACAGCGGCATTTCGCGGTAGCGGAATTCGGAGGCGACATCGATGTCGACCGGCAGCCGCGCATAGCGCTCGAACCAGTATTTGCCGATCAGGCCGGCTAGATACGCCGTACCGCAGGCTGAAATCGCCAGCCGGTCGATTTTGGCAAAATCGAAAGGCAGGTCCAGCGGCTTGGAAACACCGCCGACAAAGTCGAGATAATTCGCCAGCGTGTGCGAGATCACCTCGGGCTGTTCATGGATTTCCTTCTCCATGAAGTGGCGCCTATTGCCTTTGTCGACCATGAAACTGGTCGAGAGCGACTGCTGGCGCTTGCGGTCGACCTTTGTGCCGTCGATGTCGAAGATGGTGACGCCGTCGCGGCGCACCACCGCCCAGTCGCCATCTTCGAGATAGGTGATCGAATTGGTGAACGGGGCGAGCGCGATGGCGTCGGACCCTAAAAACATCTCGCCATCGCCATGGCCGACAGCCAGCGGCGGACCGTTGCGGGCGCCGACGATCAAGTCTTCATCGCCCTTGAACATGATCGCCAGCGCGAAAGCGCCTTCCAGCCGCTTCAGCGCCTGGTGCGCGGCATCAACTGACTTTAGCCCCTTGGCAAGTTCGCGCGCCACCAGATGCGCCACGACCTCGGTGTCCGTCTGCGACGAGAAAGAATAGCCGTCGCGGATCAGTTCGTCGCGCAGCTCGGCGAAATTCTCGATGATGCCGTTGTGGACGATGGCGACGCCGTCGGAAAAATGCGGATGCGCATTGGTTTCGTTGGGCACGCCATGCGTCGCCCAGCGCGTGTGGCCGATGCCGATCGTGCCGTCGAGCGGCTCGTTTTTCAGCAAGCGCTCGAGGTTGACCAGCTTGCCTTCGGCGCGGCGGCGGCCAAGCTGGCCGTGCTCGATGGTGGCGACGCCGGCCGAGTCATAGCCGCGATATTCGAGCCGCTTCAGCGCATCGACGATGAGCGGCGCAACCTGCGAGTGGCCGACGATCCCAACAATACCGCACATACAGACAGCCCCCGATTCCCCATGGAAAACCAGCGCTATTTAGGGATGGCCGGCCTGCCGCGAAAGTCACATTGCATTTCGTCCCGTGTAACGGAACGCTTCTGCACGCATGCACCATGACAGATCGCTCTTGCAATCCGGTTACTGCAATTGTTCGGTTTTTTCCGGGCCGGGTTTACTTTTTCTTCGCCGCCGCGGCCGAAGCAAAGCGCTCGCGCAGCTCCTTGCCCTTGCCAGGGATCGTCTTCTGGCGGGCGCGGCCGAAGGCCAGCGCATCGTCGGGCACGCTTTCGGTGATGACGCTGCCCGAGGCGATATAACCGCCCTTGCCGATGGTGACAGGGGCCACCAGTGAGGAATTCGAGCCGACAAAGGCGCCCTCGCCGATGTCGGTGAAAAACTTCGAATAGCCGTCATAGTTGCAGGTGATGGTGCCGGCGCCGACATTGGCTCCGGCGCCAACCCGCGCATCGCCGATATAGGTCAAATGGTTGACCTTGGCGCCCTCCTCGATAACAGCCTGCTTGACCTCACAGAAATTGCCCACCTTGGCCCTTTGCCTGAGATCGGCGCCCGGCCGCAGCCGCGCGTACGGCCCGACATCGCAATTCGAAGCGATGGTGGCGCCTTCGATGTGGCTGAAGGCATGGATCCTGGCGCCTGTGGCGATCTTCACCGCTGGACCGAACCAGACATTGGGCTCGACGATCGTATCGGCCCCGATCTCGGTATCGTGCGAGAAATACACGGTCTCCGGCGCGATCAGCGTCACGCCCGAAAACATCGCCTCGCGCCGACGGCGGGCCTGCCAGATGCCTTCGGCCTGCGCCAATTCGGCGCGGTTGTTGATGCCGAGTGCATTTTCAAAACTGGCTTCGGTCGCAACGACATCGAGGCCTCGCGCGCTGGCAATCTCGACGATGTCGGTGAGGTAATACTCGCCCTTGGCATTCTTGTTGCCGACCGCGTCGAGCAGCTTCAGCGCTTGGACGCCGACTACCGCCATCAACCCTCCATTGCAGAAAGTGATCTTCCGCTCTTCCTCGCTGCAATCCTTCTCCTCGCGGATGGCGACCAGTTTGCCACTCTTTTCGATCAGCCGGCCATAGCCAGTTGGATTGGGGGTACGAAAGCCGATGACGACGACGGCAACGCCTCCCGCCAGCTTACGCCGCGCCGCGATCAGCGCGCCCGGATCGATCAGCGGCGTGTCGCCGAACATCACGAGGACATCGTCATAACCCTTTGATATCGCATCGCGTGCGGCCAGAACGGCATGTGCGGTGCCGAGGCGCTTTTCCTGGACAAAGGTCTCGGCTTTCGGAGCGAATTTTGCCGCCGCCTTGCGCATTTCTTCCGCGCCATGGCCGATCACCAGCGCCTGGTCGCCGGCACCGGCGGCTTCCGCCGCCTTCACCACATGAGCGACCATCGGCAGCCCGGCAATCTGGTGCAGCACCTTCGGCAGCGCGCTCTTCATGCGCGTGCCTTCGCCGGCGGCGAGGATGACGGACAGGCAGGATCTCTGGCTCATGGAAGGCAACCATATGAAGGGGTTGGGAATCAGGACATGCTAACAGTGGCGCCATGCTGCACCAATGCGGTTAAATTCCGGTGAGATGGTGGAGCAGCTGACTCTTAATCAGTGGGTCCAGAGTGCATCAGTGGATCCAGAGTGCAAATCTTATGTCGGGTGCCTACCCCAACCTTCCCAGCACCGGGAAATTCTCCAGCAGCCAATACGACACGGTCTGCACGCCGCCGGTGAGGAAGAAGACGCCGGCGACGACTAGCAGCGCGCCGATCGCCTTTTCGACGCGGCCGAGATGGACGCGGAATTTACCGAGGAAGCGCATGAACGCACCGGAAAACAGCGCCGCGATCAGGAATGGGACGCCCAGGCCGAGCGAATAGGCGGCAAGCAGCAGCGCGCCCTCGCCCACCGTCTCGCGGCCGCCGGCCAGTGTCAGGATCGGCCCCAATACCGGGCCGATGCATGGCGTCCAGCCGAACGCGAAAGCCAGCCCCATCACATAGGCGGCGATCACACTCGCCGGCTTGCCTTGCGATTGGAAGCGCGCCTCGCGCGACAAAAGCGGGATGCGCAGGATGCCGAGGAAGTTCAGGCCCATCAGGATGATCAGCACACCGGCGCCCATCGCCAGTTGCTCCTGCCAGACCCGCAGCAGCCGGCCGATGGTCGACGCACCGGCTCCGAGCGCAACGAACACGGTGGAAAAACCGAGCACGAAGGCGATCGAGGAATAGAGCAGCGCGCCACGTGCGCCTTCGCGCGCCGTCGCGCCCGCATTGCCGCGGAAATCATCGACCGAGACGCCTGCCATATAGCAGAGATAGGGCGGCACCAGCGGCAGCACGCAAGGCGACAGGAACGAGATCGCTCCCGCCCCGACCGCGCTAACATAGCCGATGTCCAATGCCATTTCCAAGAACTCCAGTGCCGTGGCTGATATAGCGACGCGCAGCCTTGTCCACCAATCACCATAGTGTTGGCAAGATCATCCTTGCCGAGCGCACTTGCCGGGAAGAAACGGGGACGCGCAGGCGTTGATGCGGTGAGGCCGCGATTTCCCGCGCGTCTCCAGATATCAGTCAAGGAGATCTCCATGAAAACCATAACCGTTGGGCTGGCAGCGCTGTTGCTCAGCACCGCTGCATCCTTCGCTGCCGACGCGTGGAAGGAAGCCGAGGTCAATGGCACCAAGATATACACCGACGCCAACGGCATGACGCTTTATACCTATGACAAGGACGAGAAGGGCAAGAGCAACTGCTACGACAAATGCGCCACCAACTGGCCGCCGCTGAAGGCCGCAGCCGGCGCCAAGCCGGAAGACGAATGGAGCGTTGTCGGCCGCACCGACGGCACCAAGATGTGGGCCTATGACGGCAAGCCGGTCTATACCTTTATCAAGGACAAGAAGCCCGGCGATGTGAGCGGCGACGGCGTCGGCGAGGTCTGGCATATCGTCAAGGCCGACTAGCGTACTCGGTACCCAGCCGCCTGATGGCGGTACAAGGGCTGGTCGCCGGGCAATCTTCATGCGGCGGGCGTCGACCACCTTGCAGCAAACCACCGGTTTCGGTTCAGCGACTCGCGTGGAAAGCAGATCGGTCGTTTTCAATGACATCGCGCCTTTTCCGATGGCTAGGGGTCACCATCTCCCTTTTCCAAAATTCTGTGATTTCCTCCATACACTCTAAGAGTGTATTGCTGCAGAGAGCCCCGCAATTTGGGGCGCTTCCCCTTGACCGGATGCAAAAGCGCCGCCATGTGAGCGACACATGAACGAGATTTCGTCGCGCGCAGCGGAATTCTTCTGCCGCACCACAGCTGATATGAGACCTCATGGACGTCGTCGTCGTCGAATCGCCGGCCAAGGCAAAGACAATCAACAAATACCTCGGCAAGAACTACAAGGTTCTGGCCTCGTTCGGCCATGTCCGCGATTTGCCAGCCAAGGACGGCTCAGTGCGTCCGGACGAGGATTTCGCCATGTCCTGGGCGGTCGACACCGCTTCGGGCAAGCGGCTTGCCGACATCGCCAAGGCGGTCAAGGATGCCGACGGCCTGATCCTCGCAACTGACCCGGATCGCGAGGGTGAAGCCATCTCCTGGCATGTGCTGGAGGTGCTGAAGCAGAAGCGCGCGCTGAAGGACAAGCCGGTCAGCCGCGTCGTCTTCAACGCCATCACCAAGTCGTCGGTGCTGGAAGCGATGGCCAATCCGCGCCAGATCGATGCGCCGCTGGTCGATGCCTATCTCGCCCGCCGGGCGCTGGATTATCTCGTCGGCTTCACGCTGTCGCCGGTGCTGTGGCGCAAACTGCCGGGCGCCCGCTCGGCCGGACGCGTCCAGTCGGTTGCACTGCGCCTGGTCTGCGACCGTGAATCCGAGATCGAGCGCTTCATCCGCGAGGAATACTGGCAGATCGCGGCTCTGCTGGGCACGCCGCGCAACGAGAACTTCGAAGCGCGGCTGACCGCCTTCGATCGCAAGAGGCTGCAAAAGCTCGACATTTCCAACAAGGCGCAGGCCGATGACATCAAGACGATGCTCGAAGGCGCGACCTTCAAGGCCGTGTCGGTCGAAGCCAAGCCGACCAAGCGCAATCCCGGCCCGCCCTTTACCACCTCGACACTGCAGCAGGCCGCCTCATCGGGCCTTGGCTTCTCGGCCAGCCGCACCATGCAGGTGGCGCAGCGGCTCTATGAAGGCATGGAGATCGGCGGCGAGACCACCGGCCTGATCACCTATATGCGAACCGACGGCGTGCAGATGGCACCCGAGGCGATCGACGCCGCACGCGATGCCATCGCCAAGGAATTCGGCCCGAAATACCTGCCGGAAAAGCCACGCCTTTACACGACCAAGGCCAAGAACGCCCAGGAAGCGCACGAAGCGATCCGCCCGACGGATTTCATGCGCACTCCGGCATCGGTCAGACAGTATCTCGATTCCGACCAGATGCGCCTCTATGAGTTGATCTGGAAGCGTGCGATCGCCAGCCAGATGCAGCCGGCCGAAATCGAGCGCACCACCGCCGAAATCGAGGCGGTCAACGGCGCGCGCACCGCCGAGCTTCGCGCCGTCGGCTCGGTCGTTCGCTTCGACGGCTTCATTGCCGCCTACACCGACCAGAAGGAAGACGACGCGGAAGACGAGGAAAACCGTCGCCTGCCCGAGATCCGCGCCGGCGAGCAGCTTGCCCGCCAGGCAATCAACGCCACGCAGCACACCACCGAGCCGCCGCCGCGTTATTCCGAGGCTTCGCTGATCAAGAAGCTGGAAGAGCTCGGCATCGGTCGCCCGTCGACCTATACGGCGATCCTGAAGACGCTCGAAGACCGCGACTACGTCACCATCGACAAGCGCCGGCTGGTGCCGCAGGCCAAGGGCCGCCTGCTGTCGGCTTTCCTCGAAAGCTTCTTCAAGCGCTATGTCGAGTACGACTTCACCGCGTCCCTCGAGGAAAAGCTCGACGAGATTTCCGACGGCAAGCTCGCCTGGAAGGATGTGCTGCGCGATTTCTGGAAGGATTTTTCGGGCGCCGTCGGCGACATCAAGGAGTTGCGCGTCACCGACGTGCTGGATGCGCTCAACGAGGAACTGGCGCCGCTGGTGTTTCCCGCGCGCGAGGATGGCTCCAATCCGCGCATCTGCCCGAAATGCGGCACCGGCAACCTGTCGCTGAAGCTCGGCAAGTTCGGTGCGTTCGTCGGTTGCTCGAACTATCCCGAATGCTCCTTCACCCGCCAGCTCGGCGACGCTGCCAACCCCAATGGCGAGAATGGCGGCGGCGAAGACGGTACCAAAGTCATTGGCAAGGATCCTTATACGTCAGAGGAAATCACGCTGCGCAGCGGCCGCTTCGGCCCCTATCTGCAGCGCGGCGACGGCAAGGAAGCCAAGCGCTCCAGTCTGCCCAAGGGCTGGACGGCAGAATCGATCGACCACGAGAAGGCGCTGGCGCTGCTGTCGCTGCCGCGCGACGTCGGCCAGCATCCGGAAACGGCCAAGATGATCTCGGCCGGGCTCGGCCGCTACGGCCCGTTCGTCCTGCATGACGGCACCTACGCCAATCTCGACAGCATCGAGGACGTGTTCTCGATCGGGCTGAACCGCGCCGTGTCGGTGATCGCCGAGAAGCAGTTGAAGGGCAAGGGCGGCCGCAATGGCGGCACTGCCGCAGCGCTCAAGGAGCTTGGCGAACACCCCGACGGCGGTGGCAAGATCGTCGTACGCGACGGCAAATACGGGCCTTACGTGAATTTCGGCAAGGTCAATGCCACCTTGCCCAAGGGCAAGGATCCGCAGTCGGTGACGATCGAGGACGCGCTGGCGTTGATTGCCGAGAAAGAAGCCAAGGGCGGCGGCGGCGCCAAGAAGCCGTTCCGGAAAGCGGCAGCAGCCAAGGCGCCCGCGGCCAAGAAAACCGCAGCCAAGAAGCCGGCAGCGAAGAAAAGAGGGTAGGACGGCGTGGCGCGCAAGATCACCGGTAGAACCCACGGCGATCCGCGCACCGCCGACACGAGGGCCAAGGTCAAGGACGACTATCGGCCCTCGCGTGACGAAATCCTGCGCTACATCGCCGAAAATCCCGATCGCGCCGGAAAACGCGACATCGCGAAGGCGTTCGCGCTGCGCGGCGACGACCGCATCTGGCTGAAGGATCTGCTGCGCGACCTGCAGGACGAAGGTTTCCTGACCAAGGAGCGCAAAAGGTTGGCCCGCGTCGGTGCCCTGCCCCACGTCACGGTCCTGGATATTTTTGATCGTGATGCAGATGGCGTGCTGTTGGCGCGTCCTACCGAACATTCAGCCAACGGACCGCCACCCATCGTTTCCATCCGCCTGTCGCGCAGTGGCGGGGGACCGGCCCCCGGCATTGGCGATCGCGTGCTGGCCAAGACCTTTCCCGCCGACGAGACGAATGTCGCCCTGGGAGGTCCGGCATACACCGGACGCGTGGTGAAGATCTTCGAAAAGCGCACTGACGCCGTGCTCGGTGTCTTTCGCATCCTGCAGGACGGCACATTCCGCATCGAGCCGGTCGAACGGCGCCAGCCCGAACTGATCGTCGACAAGGAATTCCAAAACGGCGCCAAAAGCGGCGACCTGGTCGAGGTCGAGCCTGCGCGGGCCTCCCGCTATGGGCTGCCGAGAGCCAAGGTGCTCAACGTGCTGGGCTCGCTGACCAGCGAAAAGGCGGTCTCGATGATCGCCATCCACGCACATGACATTCCGCATATTTTTCCGGCCGACGTCATCGCCGAATCCGAAGCCGTCAAGCCGGCGACCCTCGCTCACCGCGAGGACTGGCGCGACCTGCCGCTGGTCACCATAGATCCGGCCGACGCCAAGGATCATGACGACGCCGTCTTCGCCACACCGGATCTCGACGAGAAGAACCCCGGCGGCGTGGTCGCCACCGTGGCGATCGCCGATGTCGCGGCTTATGTGCGCTATGGAACGGCGCTCGACCGCGAGGCGCTGAAACGCGGCAATTCGGTCTATTTCCCGGATCGCGTGGTGCCGATGCTGCCCGAGCGCATCTCCAACGATCTCTGCTCGCTGCGCGAGGGCCAGGACCGTCCGGCGCTGGCGGTGCGCATGGTGTTTTCGGCGCAAGGCCGCAAACTCAGGCACTCCTTCCACCGCGTCATGATGAAGTCGGCAGCAAAGCTCGCCTACAGCCAGGCTCAGGCGGCGATCGACGGCGCGCCGGACGAGAAGACCGGTCCGATCCTCGATACGGTGCTGAAGCCGCTGTGGGAAGCCTATGCGATCCTCAAGCGCGGCCGCGAGGGCCGCCAGCCGCTTGAGCTCGACCTGCCGGAGCGCAAGATCGTGCTCAAGCCGGACGGCACCGTCGATCGCGTCATCGTGCCGGATCGGCTCGATGCCCACAAGCTCATTGAAGAATTCATGATCCAGGCCAATGTCGCGGCAGCCGAGACGCTGGAGGCGAAGAAGCAGGAACTGGTCTACCGCGTGCATGACGCGCCATCGCTCGCCAAACAGGAATCGCTGCGTGAGTTCCTGCAAACGCTGGGCCTGTCGCTGGCCCGCGGCGCGCAGATGCAGCCAAGCCAGTTCAACGGCATCCTGGAGCGCGTGCGCGGCGCCGACAATGAGGGCCTTGTCAACGAAGTGGTGCTGCGCTCGCAGAGCCAGGCCGAATACTCGCCCAAGAACATCGGCCATTTCGGTCTCAACCTCAGGCGCTACGCTCACTTCACCTCGCCGATCCGGCGTTACGCCGATCTGATCGTGCATCGCGGACTTATTGCCGCACTCGGCCTTGGTCCGGGCGGGTTGACGCAGGACGAAGCGGCTCGTCTCGAAGACGTCGCGGTACTGATCTCAGGCACGGAACGCCGCGCAATGGCGGCAGAGCGGGATACGGTCGACCGTCTTGTCGCCGCTTATCTCGCCGAGCGCATCGACGACCGTTTCGACGCCCGCATCTCTGGCGTCACCAAATCAGGACTATTTGTCCAATTGCCGCAGTACGGCGCGGATGGTTTCATCCCTGTGTCAACATTGAACGGCGATTACTACATATACGACGAGACAGCCCGTTCCCTGTTCGGAGAACGCTCGGGCAAAGGCTACCAGCTCGCGGACCGCGTCGAGGTCCGGCTCGTCGAGGTGGCACCGATGGCCGGCGCGATGCGCTTCGAGATGTTGACCGATCCGAAGCCTTTGCCGGGCTCCAAGCGGTCGTTTCACAAGGCCAAAGGCCGCGCCCGCGCGTCGCAATCGCGACCGGGTTCGCGCGGCAGGAGACGATGATGACAACAGCCACGGAAGAACAGGTTTTCGGCGGAGAACATCACTCGGGCCGGGCTGCCCGCCCGCTATGGACGGCGATGAAGCGCGGCCTGCTCGGTCGCTGCCCGCACTGCGGCGATGGCAAGCTGTTTGGCGCGTTCACCAAGACCGTCGATGCGTGCAGTGTCTGCGGCGAGGAACTGCATCACCACCGCGCCGACGACCTGCCTGCTTATCTCGTCATCGTCATTGTCGGCCACATCGTGCTCGGCGCCTTCATGGGCGTGGAGGCAACGTCCACCCTGTCCACGTGGCAGCACATCGCCATCTGGGTGCCGCTGACCATACTTTTGTCGGTCGCGCTGCTGCAGCCGGTCAAGGGTGCCGTCATCGGACTGCAATGGGCCTTCTATATGCATGGCTTCGGCGACGAAAACGATGTGATCGAGCCGCATCCCGGAGCCTGAATCGCAACCAAGAATGCGGCCTGGCGCAACATCCCGACCGTGAAAGGCCACTTTCGCTTGCCAGAAGTTTCCGTTAGTTCCTGCGCATGGACGGTATGACCAAGGCGGAAGTCGACAAGATCGGACGGAGCATGATCGCCCAAAGCGACCAGCCAATTCGCCCCCGTGATGCCGCGACGCTGATCCTGCTCGACCGCAAGCGCGATGACGTGCTGGTCCTGATGGGTCGCCGCCATGCCGGCCACGCCTTCATGCCAGGCAAGTTCGTCTTTCCCGGCGGCCGCACCGATCCGGCCGACAGCCGCATCCCTGTCGCTGCCGCATTGCATCCGGAGCAGGAAGCCAGGCTGATCGCCGGGCCCGGCCGCACAAGCACCGCACGAGCTCGCGCCATCGCCTTGTCGGCCATCCGCGAGACTTATGAAGAAGCCGGATTGCTGATCGGCCGCAAAGGCGCTTTCACCACCGCCCGGCCCGACTGGCAAGGCTTTGCCGAACACGGCGTGCAGCCCTCCCTGGACATGCTGCGTTTCATCGCACGCGCTATCACGCCGCCCAACCGGGTGCGCCGCTTCGACACCCGTTTCTTTAGCGCCTGGCGCGACGATGTCGCGGTCGAACTGCCGGGTGGCGGTCCGACCAACGAACTCGAAGAGCTGGTCTGGCTGCCGCTTGCCAAGGCCCGGGAAGCCGACATACCCGACATCACCCGAATGATCCTGGACGAGCTGCAAAGGCGCCTCGCCCATGATCCGCTGCTGCGTCCGGCCGGCCCCGTACCCTTCTACCGGCTTGTCCGCAACCGCTTCACCCGCGAACTTCTCTAGAGCAATTCCAGGAAAAGTGTGACGCGGTTTTCCGTCCGGAATTGCGTAAGATCAAAAAGACAGAGTAATCAGCACCCATGACGGTCGATACCCAACAACAGGGCGACGAACGCGTACACTGGCTGCCGATGGTGGCGGCGATCTCGTCGATCAGCGTCGTCGGTATTGCCATCGGGCTCGGCATGCCGCTGCTCAGCGTCATCCTCGAAACACGCGGCCATTCAGCCTCGATGATCGGCCTCAACACGGCCGTCGCCGGCCTCGCCTCGATCGCCGGTGCACCGCTGGCCACACCGCTTGCGATGCGCTTCGGCGTCGCGTGGACCATGATTGCCATGATCGCCGCCGGCGCGCTGGCCTTTGTCGGCTTTCATTTCGCACCCGACTTCTGGATGTGGTTTCCACTGCGCATCGTGCTGCACATCGCGCTGACGGTACTGTTCATCCTGTCTGAATTCTGGATCAGCACCTCGGCGCCGCCGCACCGGCGCGGCCTTGTCCTCGGCATTTACGCCACGGTTCTGTCGCTCGGCTTTGCCGCCGGACCGTGGCTGTTCGCCCATCTTGGCAGTTCCGGCTTCAGACCGTTCGGCGTCATCATCTGTCTGGTGACGCTGGCGGCCATACCGGTGCTTGCAGCGCGCAACGAGAGCCCGACCATCGTCTCCGACGGCGAGACCAGCAATTTCCTGCGCTACATCTGGCTGGTGCCGTCGGCGACCGCAGCCGTGCTGGTATTCGGCGCGGTGGAAACCGGCGGCTTTGCGCTGTTCCCGATCTACGGCAGCCGCATCGGCTATTCCGAGGCCGACGCAGCCCTTCTCCTGACCATGATAGGCCTTGGCAACGTGCTGCTGCAGATCCCCATCGGCATGATCAGCGACCGCGTCAGCGACCGCCGCTATTTGCTGATTGCCTGCGCCATGGTTGGCCTCGCCGGCACGGCCTTCATGCCCTTCTTCGCCCAGAACTGGCATCTGATGGCCGCACTACTGTTCGTCTGGGGCGGCGTCGTCGCTGCCATGTACACGATCGGCCTTGCCCATCTCGGCTCGCAGCTTTCGGGCCATGAACTGGCGTCGGCCAACGCCGCCTTCGTGCTGTGCTACGGCGTCGGCATGGTTCTCGGTCCGCAGGCGATCGGCATCGGCATGGATGCATTCGGTCCAACCGGCTTCGGCTGGTCGCTCGGCCTGTTCTTCGCCGCCTACATTGCCCTGGTCGCCTTCAGGCTGGTCCGCAAGATCCTGCTGTAGCGCGATTGCTGCCAGCCCGCATTGGGATGGCACGGTGAGAGGCTGCTGACAGAACCGTGTCAGGAGCACAGGGCTAAAAGGGTGTCCCAAAACACTTGAGGACACTTCCATGATCGACAGCGGCTTTGAAACCACATCGCTACGAATGACACTGCTTCTGCTTGTGACCTTCCAGGCCCCGGCCGCCGATGTCGACCGCATCATGGACGCGGTGGTCGCGATCGCGCCGCTGGCCATGGGCAAATATGACCGCAATGCCTATCAGTCGGCAAATGGCATCGAGCGCTACAGGCCGCTCGACGGTGCGGCCGCCGGGGCCGAAACCGAATTGCGGCGGCGCCCGGGCACTGTCGAGGTTTCCTTCGAATTGCCCGACGACCAGGCATTGGCCGCCCGCGTCGCCGAGGCGATTTTCCAGGCCCATTCCTACCAGGAACCGGTGATCCGCATTCAGCCGATCCTGGCCAGCCGTTCCAAGGGGCTGGATGACCGCGCCAATCCGAATCGCTGGTGGAACACGACCGGAGACTGGAAGAAGGTCGCGGCAGCGGCGACAGAAACCGCTGATTTCCAGTCACCGGCAGGCTCGGGCGGGTCGCACAAGGCATACCGGGCTTGACTTTCCAGGCGCGTTCTTTATGTGTCGCGCCAAGTTTCCCGCGTCCGGGTGTTTCCCCGTGCTCCAGCGGCCAAAACCCCACGAACAAACGGACTGATATCATGGCCAAAGCCGCAAACATCAAGATCAAGCTTCTGTCGACCGCCGACACCGGTTTCTTCTACGTGACCAGCAAGAACAGCCGCACCAAGACGGACAAGCTGTCGTTCCGCAAGTACGACCCGGTCGCCAAGAAGCACGTCGAATTCAAGGAAACCAAGATCAAGTAATCTGGGTTTCCCTCTGCAATGCCGAAACGCCGCCCAATGGGCGGCGTTTTCGTTTGTAACGTGCGGAGGTCGCGCACCTCGTACATTTCTAAACGCTTCACGCCCTCACGGCTTCACCAAGTCTGTGAAGTGTATCATTTTAACACAATCGCCAATTGGTAGACTCCCACGACGGATAGGCAGTTAGTTCAGCGTCAGGCTAAAGGGGGGATGCCTCGAAATGGGAGAGAACCATGTCCATTCAGAAAGGCGACTATCGAACCAACAGAGCCGACTATGCGATTGCCGCGATGCACAGGGGAGTGACCGCCGAAGATAGCGTTCGGGACGATATTCTGGCGGCAAGAAAGAAGTCCCTATGGCTAAAAGAACGGCGATCAGCCAAGTCGGCTGAGAACCCCTTGGACAGCTCGCCGCTGCCCAAAAGAAGCCCTCGCGGATAGAGCCACGGCAGCCTCACGCGATCGCACCATAATCATGCACCGCCGACTCGCTCATATTTGCAGATGCAGCCGGCGGTATTTGCCTCTCGCATGGCGGCCCAACGCGTGGCGAAATGGCTCCCGTTCTTTTAGAAGGCGGCAGGACTAAAGTCTTGTTCTCTACTCGCAAAGGTCTGAGGGGTCTCGTTAGGTTCCGCAAATGTCTGTTGGACGTTCCGTTACTTTAGTTAATGGAGATGTAGTCATCCCTTGTATTTCCCACCCGGGAACGGTGCCTGCTGCGGCCGTTCGTAATCCATAGGCCCGTCATTCAGGTTGTTCAGCGCGCTGTACAGATCGCTGTGCAACGGTGTCGATCGCGTCCCAAATCCCCTCACCAGCTGAGTTCTATCAGCCGATGCGATCACCGCTTTTGGGATCGAACAGATGCAGCGACGCCGGATCGGCTGCCAACCGTACCACGTCGCCGGGCTTTACCCCGGCTCGGCCCATGGCAAAGACGCAAAGCTGCTGGCTGGCCAGCTTGACGTAGAACTGCGTCGAAAGCCCGAGCGGCTCCACCACCACCACCTCGCCCTTCAATGCGCCGTCGTCTGCCAGCCGGATATGCTCGGGCCGCAGACCGACTGTGATGGCGTCGCCGCCCTTCAGCGGCAGGCCTTCTGGCAACAGCAGCGCCTGGCCATCGGCCAGCACGGCCTCCGAGGCACCGCCCTTGCGAACCGTCGCCGGCAGGAAATTCATGCCGGGTGAACCGATGAAACCGGCGACGAACATGTTGGCCGGCCGGTCGTAGAGATCGAGCGGCGCGCCGACCTGCTGGATCAGCCCGTCATGCATGACGACGATGCGGTCCGCCATGGTCATCGCCTCGATCTGATCGTGGGTGACGTAGACGGAGGTGGTTTTAAGTTGCTGGTGCAGCGCCTTGATCTCGGCGCGCATATGGACGCGCAGCTTGGCGTCGAGGTTCGACAGCGGCTCGTCGAACAGGAAGACCTTGGGATCGCGCACGATGGCACGGCCCATGGCGACGCGCTGGCGCTGGCCGCCGGACAATTGCCGCGGCAGGCGTTGCAGGAGCGTGTCGAGCCCGAGCCGCTTGGCCGCGCCGTCCACCCTCGCGTCGATCGTCGTCTTCTCCGCTTTCTTCAAGAGCAGGCTGAAGCCCATGTTCTTCGACACGTCCATATGCGGATAGAGCGCATAGGACTGGAACACCATGGCGATGTCGCGGTCCTTGGGTGCCACGTCATTGACCAGTCGCTCGCCGATGCGGATCTCGCCGCCGGAAGCCTCCTCCAGCCCGGCGATCATGCGCAAAAGCGTGGACTTGCCGCAGCCTGACGGCCCGACCAGGACGACGAATTCGCCATCGGCGATTTCAAGGTCGACCGCGTGCAGGACGCGGACGGCGCCATAATCCTTGCGGACCTTTTCGAGCGTGACAGAAGCCATCGGTCTATCCTTTGACGGCGCCGGCGGTCAGGCCGGTGACGAGATAGCGTTGCAGGAAGGCGAAGAAGATGCAGACCGGGATCAGTGCCAGGATGGATGCTGCCATCATCTGTCCCCAGTCGACGGCGAACTTACCGATGAAGGTAAGCAGGCCGACCGCGAAGGTCTTCTGGTCATCGCTGGAAATCAGCATCAGCGCGAACAGAAGCTCGCTCCACGCGGCCGTGAAGACGAAGCCCAGCGTCGCGCCCATGCCGGGCAGCGTCAGCGGCACGATTACCTTGCGCATCGCTTGCGCCCGGGTGCAGCCGTCGATCATCGCCGCCTCTTCCAGGTCCTTCGGAATGCCGTCGAAGAAGGACTGCATCAGGAAGGTGGCAAAGGCCGTGTTGAAGGCGGTGTAGATGATGATCAGCCCGGCCAGGCTGTTGATCAGGCCGATCTGACCCATCACGCGGTAGATCGGCGGAATGACCATCACCAGCGGAAAAGTCTGGGTCAAAAGCAACATCAGTGCAAGTGCTGCCTTGCCGCGAAAGGTGAAGCGCGACATGGCATAGCCGGCGAGCGAAGCAATGATTGTCACCAGCGCCGCCGTCGACACCGAGACGATGACGCTGTTGAGGAAATATCGCGGAAAATCGGTGGCCTCGAGCACGGTGACGAAATTCTGCAGCGTCATTTGCGACGGCCAGAAGGTGATGCCTTCGGAATACAGAAGCCGCTCCGGCGTGACCGAGATCTTCAGCGTCCAATAGATCGGAAACAGGGCAAAGAGCACGTATGCCGCGATCGCCGCGTAGAGGCCGATGCCGCCGAAGAAGCGCTGCGAGGTTGAACGCCCTGCGATCATCAGACGTGCCTCACCAGCGTGCGACGAATGCCGATCAGGGCAATCGCGTAGGCAATGAGCAGGACCAGCAGCAGCACGGCCACCGCCGAGGCATAGCCCTTGTCCAGCGACTTGAAGGCGCTGACGTAGATGTAGACCGGAACCGTGTTGGTCGAGCCGGCCGGTCCGCCCTCGGTCATGACGAAGATCAGGTCGGCGAAGGTGGCGATCCAGATGGTGCGCAACATCACGGTGATGGCGATGGTCGGCGCCAGGAACGGCAGCGTCACCTTGGTGAAGCGCTGCCAGGGCGAGGCGCCGTCGATCGCCGCCGCCTCATGCAGTTCCGATGGAATGGATTTCAAGGCCGCCAGCAGCGTGATGGCGAAGAACGGAATACCGAACCAGACATTGGCGACGATCGGCCCCCACATGGCAGTTGAAGGATCGGACAGCACATTGGTCGGCTCGGCCTTCAGTCCCAGCGCAAACAGCCAGTGCGGCAACGGGCCGATGATCGGGTTGAACAGCCAGGCCCAGGTCAGGCCCGACAGGAAGGATGGCACCGCCCAGGGCAGGAACACCAGCGCCTGCACCAGTTTGCGGCCGCGAAACGGCTTGTCGAGCAGCAGCGCCAGGCCGAGGCCGAGGAAGAACTGGAAAAACAGGCTGGCGACGGTCCACCACAGCGTGTTGACCAGCGCCTGCCCCAGCACCTGATCCGACAGCATCGCCTGATACTGCCCGAGCCCGACATATTCGGACTTGAACGCCGAGAATTTGCGGAAGGAGTAGCTGATGCCGATGACCAGCGGCACCAGAAGCACCACGACCAGAAGGATGATCGCCGGGCTGAGATAGAGCCATGGCTCGATTGCGACGTGCGATAGCCGCTTGCGATGCGGCTTGCCGACGGATCGTATTTCGGACACGGCATAGGTCATTGGCTGAGGATCGGCTCCCTGGAGCGACGTCGGGCAGCGTCCTTCTCCCCGTCGCTACGGGGAGAAGATGCCGGCAGGCAGATAAGGGGCAGCGCGAACCAACCAAAGCCTGGCGCCGCCCCTCATCCGTCACTTCGTGACTCCTTCTCCCCGTGAACGGGGAGAAGGAGAGAAGAGCTACTTCTTGTTCTTCGCCAGCCAGTCCTGCTGTTCCTTGGTCAGGAAGGCAGCCCATTGGTCGGCGACGTCCTTGGCCGTCTTCTGGCCAAGAAGCACTTCCTGGAAGTTCTTGATCGCCACCTGGTCGACGAAGTTGCCGAGGTTCTCCAGATGCGTCGGCGGCGTCACCATTTCATATTTGGAGCTGTCGCTCAGCTCCGTGAACCAGCCCTTGAACTGCTCGGTCTTGAAATGGGGATCCTGGTCGGCGCCGTTGTGGATCGGGACGACCCCGACTTCCTTGGCCCATTCCAGATTGTCCTTCGGCGACAAAAGCGTCGCCATCAGCTTCCAGGCGTCGTCCTTGTGCTGCGAGTTGGCAAACATCGCCCAGCCGGCATAGCCGAGCGTCGGATAGGACTTGCCGCTCGGCCCGACCGGCAATGGCGCCACGGCGAAGTCGTCGGCGCTCATCTTGTCGGCAATGCCGAGCAGCGCGTCGGGATCCTGGTTGAGCATGGCGCAGGTGCCGGAATAGAAGCCGGTGACCGTTTCGTTGAAGCCCCAGCTCACCGAATCCTTCGGCGCCAGGCCGTCCTTGTACATGTCGGCCAGCATCTGCAGGCCCTTGACCGAACCTTCTTCGTTGATGGTCGAGGTGCCGTCCTCGTTGAAGTAGCCACCCTTGCCGGCGGCGATGTTCATGAACATGTGCATGCCGTTGAAGGCGCCCGGCCCGCCGCGCAGGCAGTAGCCGTACTTGCCCGGGATCGCGGAAATCTTCTTGGCATCGGCGATGAAATCATCGAGCGTCGCCGGCGGGCCATCGAGGCCGGCCTGCTTGAACAATTTCTTGTTCCAGAACAGCGCGTTCACATAGTAACCGTAAGGGATCATGTACTGGGTGTTGTTGACGGTCGAGCCGAACTGCTTGGCACGGTCGCCGAGCGTCTTGGCGTCGTCCCATTTGGCCATGTAGGGCCCGAGATCCTCGAGCTGGGCATTGTTGGCATAGAGGCCCATCCAGCGTTCCGGCATTTCGACAATGTCAGGCGTATCGCCGGCCTGCACCATGGTCAGGAATTTCTCGAAGGCCTGGCCCCAGGGCAGCGAGATCAGCTCGACCTTGACGCCGGGATTGGCCGTCTCGAACTCAGCGATCTGCTTCTTCAGGAATTCGGTGCGCGGCGGGCTGGTGATGACTTCGACCATTTTCAGGGTCGAATCGGCCATAGCGCTTCCGGCGGAAATCGCCAGCCCCGCAACGGTGGCAAGCATGACGGTCAGTTTTTTCATGTTCAAGACTCCCATTTTGAACCCGCTTGTTATTTTCTGGCTTTTTCGAAGGCCTGGGCGACGTCAGCCCATAGGTCCTCGACACTCTCCAATCCGACATTGAAGCGGATGGTTCGGGGGCTGACGCCGAAGCGCGCCATCGAATTCAGGCCCGGCGTCTGCTCCAGCGACGCCTTGGCCGGTACGACCAGGCTTTCATGCCCGCCCCAGCTGACGCCGATGCGGAAATATTTCAGCGCGTCGACGAAGATGGGAATGTCGATATCGTCCGTCACCTCGAAGGAGAACAATCCGGCATAGCCGGCCAGGGTCGCCTTGCCCGGATGGTTCGAATAGACGGGGTGGTTGACCCGCTCGACATTGGCATGCGCCTTCAGCCGTTCGGCGATGGTCAGGCCACTCTTCATGTGATGCGGCAGGCGCAGCGGCAGTGTGCGCAGGCCGCGCAGCAGCAGCCAGGCCTCGAACGGCGACAGCTTGCCGCCGAGATAGGAATAGGTCTGCTCGTTGATGTGTTTGATATGAGCAGCGGAACCCGCCACCACGCCGGCCACGGTGTCGCTGTGGCCGCCGAGATACTTCGAGGCCGAGTGCAGCACCAGATCGACGCCATGCGTGATCGGCTTCTGGAACACCGGCGTCGCCCAGGAATTGTCGATCGTGGTGACGATGCCTTGCTCCTTGGCCAGCCGCGTCAGATGCGCGATGTCCTGCACCTCGAACATCATCGAGGTCGGGCTTTCCAGGTACAGCAGCTTGGCGCCGGGAAGTGCTGCCGCGACCGCATCGGGGTCGGAACCGTCGACGTAGTCGACCTTGATGTTGAGCCGCGGCAACAGCCGCTCGAACAGCCGATAGGCATCGCCATAGCAATTGCGCACAGCCACGATGCGCTCGCCGGCACCGACAAAGGCAAGCACCGTGGCGCTGATCGCCGCCATGCCGCTGGAAAAGCCGCGCGCCGCCTCGGCCCCCTCGAGTGCGGCCACCCGCGCCTCGAACTCCATCACCGTCGGATTGTCGCCGCGCGAATAGATCGGCTGCTTTCGTTTGCCGGCAAAGGTGTCGGCCATTTCGGCATAGCTGGCGAAGGTAAACAGCGAGGTTTGATAGATCGGCGGCACCACGGCACCCCCGGGGAACGGCTCGTCATGCGCCAGCAATGTCGCCGCCTCGGCAAGATAGTCGTGATCAAAACCGGATGGATGCTCGTTCATGTCTGGCTCGAAAGCTTGAGTTTGGCGGCACCGCGCTTCAAATCGTCCTCGACGGTGGAGATCAGCTTGAGCGCCTCGGCGCGGGCGCCCTGCGGGTCGCGGGCAGCGATGCGCTCATAGATGGTTCGGTGGTAGGGAAAGCTGGCGTGGCCGAAATCACGAACGCCCAGCGGATGCTCCCAGAAGCGGTGGAACAATTCATGCATGGCGGCGATGATCTGCTCGAATAGCGGATTGCCAGAGACCCGGTAGATCGCCTGGTGGAACTCCCAATCCTCTTCCGACGACATGCCTTCGCGCGTGCGGAACGCCTGCTCCATGATGTCGAGCTTGCGCGCTATCTCGGCGATATCGGCCTGGCTTGCACGTTCGGCGCAAAGGGCCGCGGCCTCCGCTTCCAGCGCGCGGCGGATCTCCAGCGTCTGCATCAGGCTGGTAAAATCATTGCCGCCCGCCAGCGTCAGCGGCATGTGCAACATGTCGGGTGAGACGGCCGCCTTGAGGTAAGTCCCGCTGCCTTGCCGGCGCTCGACGAGGCCGAGCCCTTCCCAGCGAGTCAGCGCCTCGCGCACCGTGTTGCGGCTGACCTTCAGCCGCTCGGCCAGGATGCGCTCCGTCGGAAGTCTCTCGCCGGGCTGCAAGGCCTCGGCTCGAACAAACCCCACCAATGCCTTCAGCACGGCGTCATCGCGCGCCGTCGTCTGAATGGGTGGCAGGCTGTTCTGGTCCACACTTCCTCCAAGTGGTCCAATGGTCCAACCAATTCCTGCATAGATGAAAGATCCTGTCAATCGATTGTCAGGGGATACGTCCTTTTTCATGCTGTTGACGGTTGCGACAATCCGTTTCGGCAGGTCGTGCCAGCCAGCTCCAGCCTTCTGCTAATCAACAGCGGCAGGCGTCACTCCCGCTTTGCGCACCTTGGTTCGGGTCGCGGTTTTACGGGAGGAGCCGGGTCTTGCCGCAAGCCCCTTGTGCGCCATATGTACGAAATGGAGGGGGTGCTGTTCCCCCCGATGTTCGGTTGCCACGAAAGAGCTTGTCGCGCCATCCATAGCGACTAAGGAACGGCCGTCGCCGCGCCAAGACAGTACCAGATCTTCACACGCAAAAAAGCAGAGCCCCGTCTTTGGTACGGAGCTCTGCTGTTCTTTTGGAAGGAAGGGGGCCGGACGGCGTTTGGCAGCGGTACGAGGAGGCCACTATGTGCCAGCGCCGGCCGGCCGACCCCACGGACCCAGGAGATGCGGCGGACCTGAGCATCATGGGGTATTCCTGGAGATCGGAGCCGGTTGTCTATCCTCGTGCCGGCTTCGTCTTGGCCTTCACACTTGCGCAAGAGCTTATGAAAATCAACAGTTTCTTAACCAAGGCTCGCGAATTGCTTGGATTAAGGTAAACGGGTAACCCTGTCGGCTTGACTGGAAAATTGGGGGCTGAACCGATTAGGCCGCCTTGGCAACGACTCGGTTGCGGCCACCGCTCTTGGCTTCGTAGAGCGCGAGGTCGGTACGCTTCATCAGTGCCGCCACCGTATCTACCCCCTTCAGCACCGACGACACGCCGACGCTGACGGTGACTTCGATCTTCGTGCCGTCCTGGCCGATGGCAAAAGGCGCTTGGGCAATTTCGGCGCGAATGCGTTCGGCCACCTTCTCGGCCACCGCGCCCTCGGTGTCCGGCATCACCACGACGAACTCCTCGCCGCCAAAACGGCAGGCAAGGTCGATACCCCTGACATTCTTGCGCAGCCGTCGCGCAAATTCCCGCAACACCTCGTCGCCGCCGTCATGGCCGTGCGTGTCGTTGATCGCCTTGAAGCGGTCGAGGTCGGTGATCATCACCGACAGCGGCCGGCGCCGCGCCACGGCGCGATCGAACAATGTCTGCAGATGGCTGTCGAGATAGCGGCGGTTGTGCAGCCCGGTCAGCCCGTCGGTCACCGCCATTTCGATGGTCTGGGTGACGCTGGCACGCAGCTGGTCGTTGTAGCGCTTGCGGCGCACCTGGGTACGCAGCCGTGCCGTCAACTCCTGCTGGTCGATCGGCCGCATCAGATAGTCGTTAATGCCGAGTTCGAGGCCGCGGATGATGCGTTCCTCCTCGCCCTCCTCCGCCAAAAGAATGATCGGCACGAAGCGAGTGCGGTCCAGCGAGCGCAATTGCGAACACAGTCTCAGCGGATCGAAATCGGCGAACGCCGTCGAGATCATCACGCATTCATAGGACGTCTCGGCAGCCTGGAAGAAGCCGGCATGCGGATCACTGGAGATGTCGAGGTCGGCACGGTCGCGCAGCATTTTCTGGATGCGCTCGACGGATGTTTTGCGCTCGTCGATCAAAAGCACTTTCGGCATCGTGTCTTCGGCTGCGAAATTGCGGCTCAAGAGTTCTTCGATGCCGATGTTGCGCGTCGTCGAGGCGCGCAGCCGCAACTCGTCGGTCAGCGATTTCAGCCGGACAAGGCTCTTGACGCGCGTCATCAGCTGCAGATCGTTGACCGGCTTGGTCAGGAAGTCGTCGGCGCCGGCTTCGAGCCCGCGCACCCGGTCGGAAACCTGGTCGAGCGCCGTGATCATCACCACCGGAATATGCGATGTCGCCGGATCGCTCTTCAGCCGCCGGCAGACCTCGAAGCCGTCCATATCCGGCATCATCACGTCGAGCAGCACAACATCGACCTTGCCGTTCTCGCAGGTCTCAATCGCATCCGGCCCGTTGCTGGCGGTCAGCACCTCGAAATATTCGGCCAGCAACCGGACTTCCAGCAGCCGAACATTGGCAGGGATGTCGTCGACGACGAGGATCCGTGCAGTCATTTCACAAAGCTCCGGCTCGGCTGAAAAGGTACATCACGCATCGCCCAAATAGGATTTGATGGTTTCGATAAAACGCGGCACCGAGATCGGCTTCGAAATATAAGCCTCGCAGCCACCCTGGCGGATGCGTTCCTCGTCGCCCTTCATCGCGAAGGCGGTCACCGCGATGACCGGGATGACGTGCAACTCGTCATCCTCCTTCAGCCATTTCGTCACTTCCAGCCCCGACACTTCAGGCAGCTGGATATCCATCAGGATGAGGTCCGGCCGGTGCTGGCGCGCCAGGTCGAGCGCTTCCAGACCGTTTCGGGTGCGCACGGTCTCGTAACCGCTTGCCTCGATGAGGTCCCGAAAGAGCTTCATGTTGAGCTCATTGTCCTCGACGATCATGACCTTCTTCGGCATCGATATCCCGTCCCGGTCGTCCTTCCGCTCAAAGGCGACCGTCATGCGCCCACGTCCAGACGCACCAAACCCTGCTTCACTTTACGGCAATATCATTGACGAAACGGAAATCCGCGGCTGGAAAACTGCGCAAATTCCACCCCGTCCTCGCGCGTCCAAAGGGCGCGCCACGCTCTAATGGCTTGCCGCAAGCAACTCTTGCCATTACTGCGGGAGAGACTCATTCCACACCGAAGGTAGTGATGGCAAACGCAGCGTCAATGCGTGAAGAGGCGGAAACCATTGCCGTGAAGGCCCTGGGCTTTGTCGCCTCCGATCCGGAATTGCTGCCGCGCTTTCTGGCGATCACCGGCATCGAGGCGCATTCGATCCGTCAGGCTGCCAGCGAGCCGGGATTCCTAGCCGGTGTCCTGCAGTTCATTCTTGCCCATGAGCCGACGCTGATGCGCTTTGCCGAGGAAACCGGCACGCCGCCGGCTGCCGTAGGCAAGGCCTTGCGGGCGCTGCCGCTAGGTGACGACAACCACGAGCATTCCATATGAGCGACGATCCTGAAACCGCGCGTCAGATCGAGGAACTGATGGCTGACGACCGCCCGCTGCTGGTGCTTGATGTCGACGACGTGTTGCTCGAATTCATCCGCCCGTTTCCGAATTTTCTCAGGGCGCGCGGCTATGATCTTACGCTGGCCTCCTTCCAGCTGACCGGAAACATCGCCGAAACGGCGAGCGGCCGCCTGATCGAACAGCCCGAAGTCACCGCACTTCTGGGCGATTTCTTCGACGCGCAGGCCGACTGGCAGAGTATCACGGAAGGTGCTGCGGAAGCCTTGGCAGAACTCGGCGACCGCGCGCAAATCATCTTGCTTACGGCTATGCCGCATAGGCACCGGGCCGTGCGCCGCGCCCATCTCGATGCCCTCGGGGTGAGCTATCCCCTTCTGACCACGGAAATGGCAAAGGGGCCGGCGGTGGCCAAGCTTCGCGGCAAAGGGGGCCGGCCGGTCGTCTTCGTCGACGATCAGCCGCGCAACCTGGCGTCGGTACAGAATGCCGTCGCCGATGCCGAGCTGTTTCACTTGATGGCTGACAATTCGCTGCGCGCATTCCTGCCGCCAGTCCCGGACGACGTCATCGTCGTACAGGATTGGCATGAAGCCGCCCCAAGGATCACGAGCGCGCTGGGGCTCTAAAGCCCCCGGCCCCTCATGGATTCAGTTTCGCTCCTGCCCCGCCGCTGTCGTCTCCGCTGTCATCGTTCCCGCCGTCACCATCATCCACGCTGTCGTCGACCGCCGGATCGGCAGGCTTCAGCATGACGCCGTTGACGGTAACCGAACCATCGGCCTTGGCGTTGACGACCCATTCCAGCCGGCCGTCGGGCAGCGCCTTGCCAAAACCCTTCGCCATGAGCGCAACCGGCACATATTGCGCCACCTCCGGCTCCGACTTTGCCGCCTCCTGCAAACCTTCGATCATCTTGTCGAAGCCGGTGACATCGACCGTCACGTTTCCTTCGGGCTTTTCGCCGGGGAACGTCATCTCGCCTTCCAGCGCGATCTCCGTGTCTTTGTTCTTCACGGTGCTGTGGCCGAGCACGACCTTCGGCGTCTTGGCCATGAAGTCGGCTTTGAGCTGCTCGCCGAATTCAGGCGACAGCGGCGGATCCCGATTAAGATCAAAGGCTTCGATTGTCTTCTTCGCCATGGTGTCGAGATCGATATTGGCGCCGCCGAAGTTCAGATCGATATCGGTGGGCAGCAGCGCGACGCTCCAGCTCGGCAGAAGCTGCTGCGGCACGGTTAGCCCCGATGCCTTGATGCCATAGGTGATTTTGCCGCTCTGGGCGACGCCGTCGGTGCCGAACACGGTGGAGAGCTGGGTGGCGCCGAAATTGCCGACCGGGCTTTCCACCACGAAATCCTTGAAGCCGTAGGTTCCCTCCACACGGTCCCAAAGCGGCAATGCCGCGCGCAGAAGCGATTTGAGTTGCGCCTGGTTGGCCTTCAGCGTTGCCTCGTTCTCATTGGCCACGGCAAATGCCAGGAGATCAAGCAGCGGCTTTGTCCGCACACCCTTGCCGCTGGCTTCGACCGACAGTTCCGGCGACCTGAGGGTGACCGGGAATTTCAGCCCGCTCTCGGGATCGTCGAAATTGAGCGCCTCGACAAAACTCGACACCTTTTGCGAGCTTGTGAAATCGATGCCGCCGGTCGCGGACTTGCTCGCGGCAATAGTCGCGGTGCCGGCGCCGGTGCTGGCTTCGATGTGCTGCTTGGTATCCTTCGATGCCATCGTCATGCCGGCGATGGAGCTGGTGCCGCTGGTAAAAGCCGCCAGATTGGGATCGTAGACGCCCGTCCCCTTGCCGTCCTTGATGGAAAGCTGCGTGCTTTGCAGCCCCTCGGGCCCGTTGAACTCGAAGGATGCGTTTTGCGAAAAGTCCATCGAGACATCCCAGGACCCATCGCTGCGCGGCTTGACCATGAGCGCATAGGGCGCGAAGTCGAATTTCACCAGCTTCTGGTCCGGAAACGATGCGGCAAGTGCCTTGAAATCAAACAGGATCTTGTAGGCATCACCTTCGAGCGAAACCTTCACAATGCCTTTGTCGATCGCCTGTTTGCCAACATAGCGGGACAAGTCGCCGGACAATTGCTTCGCACCCTGACTGTCGACGGTCTGACCGAAAGCAGGCGCACTCAACGCAAGAAGGAACACGAATGGCAGGGCACGGTTCACGTGAATTCTCCGTTTTGGCGTAATGCATGTCACCCAGAAGTGCGCCCCGGTTTCGGGAGAATGACATGCATCAAACAAACAACCTAAAGCGCATGCGCTTTAGAAGAAACGCTTTATTCGTCTGGTATGAAATTACCGTCACGACCGCAAGGCGGGATCAACTACAACGCTGCCAAGCAGAATGCCTCGATCAAAGCACGAGCCGCATCAATGGCCGGCCCACCTTACGTTCCACAAGCCTTTCGAAGCCGGCCTTCTCGAACACCCGCGACGAGCCGACGAACAGGCCAATCGAACGCGAATCGCGAGACAGGTCCATCGGGCAGGCCTCGACCAGCCGGGCGCCATTCCGGCGGGCGAAATCAATGCCGCCTTCGACCAGGCGATGCGTCATACCCCTGCCGCGCGCCTTGCTGCGGATGAAGAAGCAGGAGATGGCCCACACGGCCGGATCCATGGCGTCGGCGGGATCGACCGGCGCCGACCCCCTGCCCTGATTGTTCCATTCGGGCACGTCGGCGCGCGGTCCGATCTGCATCCAGCCGACCGCCTGACCATCCTCGAATGCCAGCAGACCCGGCGGCGGGCCGGCTTCGATGCGCGCCTTGATGTGATCCTTGTTGCGCTCCCGGCTGCTTTCGCGGCGCATTGCCGGCGCCATGCGGAAATGCGTGCACCAGCATCCGTAGCAGGCACCCTGCTTGCCGAAGAGGTCCTCGAAATCCGCCCATAGCGCGGGCGTCAACGGCGCTATGGTCGTGCTCATGCGTTCTCCCCAGACCACCCTTGTCGCTGGTCTTGCGCTGTCGTAATATTGCGTTTGTTCTCTGTATGTTCCCACAAATGGCGGCTCCTGTCAACAATCCCGACCACGGTTTTTGCCGCGACTGCCTGACATTTCAGCGCAGCGAGGCGCGCCGTTGCGAGCGCTGTGGTAGTCCCAGGCTCGCGCGTCATCCCGAGCTTTACCGGCTGCATCTGGCCCATATCGATTGCGATGCTTTTTATGCGGCGATCGAAAAGCGCGACAATCCGGCGCTCAAGGACAAGCCGCTGATCATCGGCGGCGGCAAGCGCGGCGTCGTGTCCACCGCATGCTACATCGCCCGTATCCAGGGCGTGCGCTCGGCAATGCCGATGTTCAAGGCGCTCGAAGCCTGCCCCGAGGCGGTCGTCATCAGCCCCAACATGGAAAAATACGTGCGCGTCGGCCGCGAGGTGCGCGCCATGATGCAGGCGCTGACGCCGCTGGTCGAGCCGCTGTCGATCGACGAGGCGTTTCTCGACCTCGCCGGCACCGAGCGTCTGCACGGCCAGCCGCCGGCAGTAGTCTTGGCGCGCTTTGCGCTCGCAGTCGAGAAGGAGGTCGGCATCACCGTGTCGGCCGGCCTGTCCTATTGCAAGTTTCTCGCCAAGATAGCGTCCGACTTCCGCAAGCCGCGCGGCTTCTCGGTCATCGGCGAGGCCGAGGCGGTCGGCTTCCTGGCGGTGCAGCCGGTCACCATGATCTGGGGCGTCGGCAAGGCGTCCAACGCCACGCTGGAGCGCGACGGCATCCGCACCATCGGCCAGCTTCAGAAAATGGATCGTGGCGACCTGATGCGGCGTTACGGCACCATGGGCGACCGGCTCTACCGGCTTTCGCGTGGCGAGGACGTCCGTCGCGTCGATCCGGATCAGGACGCCAAGAGCGTATCGGCCGAAACCACCTTCGACACAGACATCGCGTCGCTGGAAGAGCTGGTCGCGGTGCTGAGAGGGCTTTCGGAAAAGGTTTCGGCACGGCTGAAGAAATCCGGCATCGCCGGGCGCACCGTGGTGCTGAAGCTGAAAACCCAGGATTTCAAGCTGCGCACGCGCAACCGCCAGCTCGGCGACCCGACCCGGCTCGCCGATCGCATCTTTCAAACCGGGGTAGAGCTTCTGCGAAAGGAAGCCGACGGCACGAAATACCGGCTGCTCGGGATAGGCGTCAGCGACCTCTCGGACGACGACAAGGCCGACCCGCCCGATCTGGTCGATGTCCAGTCGCGCAAGCGTGCCATGGCCGAAGGCGCCATCGACGCCCTGCGCGACAAGTTCGGCCGCAAGGCAGTGGAAACCGGCTACACATTCGGTAAAGGCCGCGATGCCCACCCGCCTGAGCCCCTTGAGGAGTGACGCTGCATATCGCCGTGTTGAAATTCAACTGCGCTGCAGGTCTATCCTGCTTGTCACTACGCTCTTGCCGGTTTTCGGATCGGTGTCGATGACAGTCAGCCGCATGCCGTTCTCGCCGCGTTTCTCGACCGTCATCTGTGCCCTTCGGTCACCATTGACCTCCTTGGCCCAGCGGATGCCGAGATTGATCGCGTTGCCGGAGCGGCTGCCGTTGAGTTGCGCCGGCCCGGTACGAGAACCGACATACGTGCCGCTATACTTGGCACCGCTGGCTTTCAGGTCCGCGCTGATGGCGCGCGTCACCACAATCAGTCCGCGGCAATTGCCGTCGAGCGACAACGAGGTCGACGTCGCGTTCGACTTGAAGTTACAGGACACATTGACCGTTGGCGTGTCTGTGGTCACCTTGACGATACCCTTGCCGGTAAAATCGCCATTGAACGACTGGAGAAATCTGGTCTCGTCGGCATGCGCGGCGCCTGCCGCAACCAACAGACATCCAGCAAGGCCGAATTGCGCGAATAATCTCATCGAAACTCTCCTTGACGATCTCGCAAAAGTGGGACAGTTCACGACACAGGCACGGTCGGCTACCCGGGCTCAACGCCCCTCGCCGTTTCAGGTTCCGCCTGTCTGACAACATCCGTCCGACTGGCCCAGAAGAATGCAGCGACTAGTGATTGCGGCAAAAGCTGCGGCCTGCGACACAGCCGGCATGGCACCTACCCCTTCGATTCCAAAGGCCGCGTTCTGGATGGCATTGTCGATCGCCTCGTTCCTGGCGATGTCGGTCGCCGGCCGCGCCACGACAGCCGAACTCAACGTCTTCCAGGTGCTGGAACTGCGCTCGGTGATCGGCTTTTTCATCCTTCTGCCGCTGGTGATGATGAGCGGCGGCTTTCCAGCCATGCGCACGCAACGCCCCGTCGCCCACCTCGCCCGCAATGTCATCCACTATACCGGCCAGGCGGCCTGGCTCTACGCGCTGACGCTGATCCCGCTGGCCGTGCTGATCTCGATCGAATTCACCACACCGATCTGGACGGCAATCCTGGCGGTGGCTTTTCTCGGCGAAAGGCTCTCGCGGCCAAAACTTGCGGCGATCGTGCTGGGGTTGGTCGGCGTCGTGATCATCGTGCGCCCCGGTGTCGGCTCGGTCGATCCGGGACATCTCGTCGTGCTCGGTGCCGCGGTCTGCTTCGGTATCTCCGTGGTCATGGTCAAGTCGTTGACGCGGACTGACAGCGTCGTGCGCATCATCTTCTGGATGCTGATCATCCAGTCGGTGGTCGGTCTGGTTCCGGCGCTCTATACGTGGCGCAACCCGCCGCTGGAACTGTGGCCATGGATCGTGCTAATCGCCTTCACCGGCATGTCGTCGCATTTTTGCATGGCCCGCGCACTTGGCTATGCCGATGCGACAGTCATCTCGCCGATGGATTTCCTGCGCGTGCCACTATCGGCGCTGATCGGCTGGCTGCTCTATAGCGAGCAGATCGACGCCTTCACCGCCGGCGGCGCGTTGTTGATCCTGATGGGCAATCTGCTCAATCTTCAGCGAAAAGCGCCGCAGCCGGCGGACATCGCCGCGTCTTAGCCCGATGCATTGGTCTGGCCTGGTGACGCCTCCGGTGAAGATCTTGGCTGCGCAAATTTATGCGCTGACCTGAGATTGTCGCCTTGCCGCCGCGGCGGCGGGGTGAGATGGTCCGGAGACGAAGAGCAAGAAAGTGCCAGCGTGAGATCGTGCAACGATGCGTGTCGTGATCGTCGCTATTTTATTGGTGTCGACGGTGCTGGCCACCAGCAAGGCGCAAGCCGAAGCGGCAACGCATCTTGACGTGCCGGACAATCTTACCGCTTCTGCCTTTGGTCCGAAGATCGTAGCCGACTATTCCGCGTCCATGCTGCATTATCGAACAAACCTGAGCACGCATTTGCAGAATGGTCTTATCGGCGATTTCGTTTCCTCGATGCGCATCCCCTGGGCTTGGCGTTCAGACGATGGAAGCACGGTTCGGCGCATCGGCGATAGGCTGTTCCTGCTTACGCAGGGCGATTGCCTTAGCCGAATGTGCCAGGAGGTCTATTGCCAACAGACGGAGTGGCCGGTGTTCGACTGCCGCGATGGCCACAAGCGCAAGATGGCGGCTCCCGGCCCGTCGGACATCATTTTCGACGGTATCAGCTACAGTCAGATAGGCAGTCCGCAGTTCTGAGCGAATTGGGCCTCGACTGCGGCGGGATGGGCTCGCCGTCAATTGCCGTCATCGGATATCTTGAGGAGGTGCCGCCGGCATTACAGCGATATGCCGTGATCACACCAGCTCCACTTCGACCACGCCCGGAACAGCCCGCATCGCCGAGGCGATCTGTGGCGAGATCCGGTAGCGGTTCGGCAGCTCGATCTCGATTTCCCCCTCGCCTTCTTCCTTGATCAGCACGAAGCTGACTTGGCCCTCGCCCTTGACGATCAGTTGGCCGGCCAGCGTGTTGATCGGCGCGGCGTTGCGCACGAAGATGCGCAGTGCCTTCTGGACGCGGCTTGCCTCGTCCTCCAGCGATTGCACCGAGTTGATGCGCAAATTGACGCCTTCCGGCCTGTCCTCGGCCGCAACGGTGATGACGACGGAGCGGCCGGCCTCGAGCAGGTCGCGATACTGCGCCAGTCCTTCCGAAAATAGCACGGCTTCGTACTGGCCGGATGTATCGGAAAAGGCGATGACGCCCATCTTGTTGCCGGTGCGCGTCTTGCGCTCCTGCTTGGACGTCACCGTGCCGGCTAGACGCCCGGCGGCGGCACCACGCTTGACGGCCGCCGAAAATTCGGCCCACGTCTGCACCCGCATCTTCTGCAGGGCCGCCTTGTACTCGTCGAGCGGGTGTGCCGAGAGATAGAAGCCGACCACCTGGAATTCGCGGTGCAGCCGGTCGGCGGCAAGCCACGGTTCCGTCGTCGGCAGATTGAGTGCCTGCGACTGGGCGCCGAGCGAGGCGCCGAAAATGTCGTGCTGACCGGAAACCGCGTTTTGCTGCGCCAGCGATGCCAGCCCCATCATGCGTTCCACGCCTGCCATCATCGAGGCGCGATCATGGCCGAAGCAGTCGAGCGCGCCGGCCATGATCAAGCTTTCGAAGACGCGCTTGCCGACGATCTTGGGATCGACCCGCTCGCAGAAATCGGCGAGATTCTTGAACGGCTTTTCGCCACGCTGGGCAACGATGTGCTCGACCGCCGCGTCGCCGACGCCTTTGAGCGCGGCCAGCGAATAGTAGATGCGGTTCTCACCGACCTCGAACGGACGAAAGCTCGATATTACCGACGGCGCCAGAACCTCGATGCCGAGGCGCAGCGCGTCCTGGCGGAAATCGGCGAGCTTGTCGGTGTTGCCCATGTCGAGCGTCATCGACGCCGCCAGGAACTCGACCGGATAATGCGCCTTGAGGTAGGCGGTCTGGTACGACACCACCGCATAGGCGGCGGCGTGCGATTTGTTGAAACCATAGTCGGCGAACTTGGCCAGCAGGTCGAAAATGAAGTCGGCTTGCGGCTTGCCGACGCCGCGCTCGACCGCGCCCGAAACGAAGCGTTCGCGCTGCTTGTCCATCTCGGCGCGGATCTTCTTGCCCATGGCGCGGCGCAGCAAATCGGCTTCGCCGAGCGAATAGCCGGCAAGCTCCTGCGCGATCTGCATCACCTGTTCCTGGTAGACGATGACGCCTTGCGTCTCTTTCACCAGATGGTCGATCTTGGGATGGATCGACGCCATCTCCTCCTCGCCATGCTTTCTGGCATTGTAGGTCGGGATGTTCTCCATCGGTCCCGGCCGGTACAGCGCCACCAGCGCGATGATGTCCTCGATGCAGTCGGGCCGCATACCGATCAGCGCCTTGCGCATACCGGCACTTTCCACCTGGAACACGCCGACCACTTCGCCTCGCGACAGCATGGCGTAGGTCTCGGGATCATCGAGCGGGATCGTCGCCAGGTCGATCTCGATGCCGCGCCGGCGGATCAATTTCACTGCCGTTTCGAGTACGGTCAGTGTTTTCAGGCCGAGGAAGTCGAATTTCACCAGCCCGGCCTGCTCGACATATTTCATGTTGAACTGGGTAACCGGCATGTCCGAGCGCGGATCGCGGTACATCGGCACCAGTTCCGACAGCGGCCGGTCGCCGATGACGATGCCGGCTGCGTGGGTCGAGGCGTGACGGTAGAGGCCCTCCAGCTTCTGCGCCATGTCGAGCAGCGTCTGGACGATCGGCTCCCTTTCGGCCTCTTCGGCAAAGCGCGGCTCATTGGCGATGGCATCGGCGAGCTTGACCGGATTGGCCGGATTCTGCGGCACCATCTTCGAGAGCTTGTCGACCTGGCCATAGGGCATCTGCAGCACGCGACCGACGTCGCGCAGCACGGCGCGTGCCTGCAGCGTACCGAAGGTGATGATCTGGCCGACCTGGTCGCGGCCGTATTTCTGCTGGACGTAACGGATGACTTCCTCGCGGCGATCCTGGCAGAAGTCGATGTCGAAGTCGGGCATCGACACGCGGTCGGGGTTGAGGAAGCGTTCGAACAGCAGGGAAAAGCGCAACGGGTCGATGTCGGTGATGGTCGTCGAATAGGCGACCAGCGAGCCTGCGCCCGAACCGCGTCCCGGCCCGACCGGAATGCCCTGCGCCTTCGCCCATTTGATGAAGTCGGCAACGATCAGGAAATACCCCGGAAACTTCATCTTGGTGATGATGCCGAGCTCGAAATTCAACCGCTCGCGATATTGCTCTACGGTGTAGCCGGCAGTCGGGCCATGCGCGGCCAGCCGCGCCTCAAGCCCCTCATGCGCCTGGCGGGCCAATTCGTCGGCTTCCGCCTGCAAGGCGGCATCGTTGTCGGCGACATCGCCGCCGGTGAAGCGCGGCAGGATCGGGTTGCGATTCCTGGGATAGTAGGAGCAGCGCAGTGCGATCTCGACGGTGTTGTCGATCGCTTCCGGCAGATCGGCGAACAGCCGCGCCATATCGGCCTGGCTGCGCAGGAAATTGTCCGGCGACAGACGGCGGCGATTGTCGACAGCGACGACAGAGCCCTCGGCGATCGCGATCAGCGCATCATGGGCGTCATAATCGTCGCGCGCCAAGAAGAACGCCTCGTTGGTGGCGACCAGCGGCAATTCATGGGCATAGGCAAGATCGATCGAGGATTTCTCGATCACCCGATCATAACCCGAAACCCGGTCCAGTTCGACATAGAGCCGGTCGCCGAACATCGACTTGAGGGTCAAGAGCCGTGTTTCGGCCAGATCGCGGCGATCTTCCTTGAGCGCAGTGCCGATCGGTCCGCGCGGCCCGCCACTGAGGCAGATCAACCCGTCACAATAGCCTTGCATCATTTCAGTGGTCAGGTGCACCGCCTCGCCCGGCGGCGTTTCGAGGTAGACGCGGCTGACCAGCCTGACCAGATTGGAATAGCCGGCCTCGGTCGCGGCAAGCAGGACGACCGGCCGCATGTCCGGGCCTTGCCGCCTGCGGTCGCGCTGGCCATCATTGCTTTCGCCGGAAAATGCGAGCGCAGCCTGGCAGCCGATGATCGGCTGGATACCGTCCTTCACTGCCTTCTGCGCGAATTCCAGCGCGCCAAACAGATTGTTGGTGTCGGTTACGGCAATGGCGGGAGCTCCGTCCTTGACCGCGTGAGCCACCACCGTGCCGATCTGTAAGGCGCCCTCCAGCAGCGAATAGGCCGAATGCACACGCAGATGGACGAAAGGCCGTGCGGGCGCCTCCGGCCGCGCCGCAGCAATCGCTGCTTCGCGCTTCAGGGGATCGCGGGGTAGTTTTTCGTCGGCCATGGTGCTGCGTGAAGGTCCTTGAGTCGATGGAGATGTATTGTCCGGGACCGCGCGCTGCCAGTCCAGCACAAACCATTGCTGATCACAGGCTGCCTGCCCGGCTGGTCTTACGCAAACTCCATGATCACCGCGTCCACGGCCAGGCTGTCGCCCGGCCTGGCGTTGAGTTTGGACACGACAAGGTCGCGTTCGGCACGCAGCACGTTTTCCATCTTCATCGCCTCGACCACCGCCAGCGTCTCGCCGGCCTTGACCTCCTGGCCCTCGGCAACGGCAATCGACACGACAAGGCCAGGCATCGGGCAAAGCAGCATCTTCGACGTGTCCGGCGCCATTTTTTCCGGCATCAGCCTTTCAAGCTCGGCGATGCGCGGCAGCATGGCGCGCGCGGTCACCGACATGCCCTTCCAGGCAATACGAAAGCCGTTGGCAACAGGCCTGATCTGAGCAGTAACCTTGCGCTTGCCGACCGTGCCGCGCCAGATCAGGTCGCCCGGCCGCCAGTCGGATGCGACGGTCAGCGGCTTGCCGCCCTCGATCGCCAGATCGACTTCCATCGGAATGGAAATCATGCCCTCGACGATCGACGCCGACAGATAGTCATCGCCGACCTTCACCACCCAGTCGCGCTTCAGCGCTCCCGAATGCGGCGCCAGTCGCCCGCCAAGCCGGTCGAGCCGGTCGCGGCGCAGCAGTTCAACCGCGGTCGCAATCGACGCCAGCACGGCTTTCTCGTCGTCGTTCGGCACGACGGGCGCAAAACCGTCGGGATATTCCTCCGATATGAAAGCGGTCGATATCAGCCCTTGCCGCCAGCGCGGATGCTGCATCAAGGCGGCAAGAAACGGAATGTTGTGCTCGATGCCGTCGACGACAAAGCTGTCGAGCGCTTCCGACATGGCATCGATAGCGGCGAGCCGCGTGGGCGCCCAAGTGCACAGCTTGGCGAGCATTGGATCGTAGAACATGGAGATTTCCGAGCCTTCGGTGACGCCGGTGTCGTTGCGGATGACGACATCGCCGAATTGTCCTTCCTCCGGCGGCCGATAGCGCGTCAGCCGGCCCATCGAGGGCAGGAAATTGCGGTACGGGTCCTCGGCATAAAGCCGGCTTTCCACCGCCCAGCCGTTCAGCTTGATATCGCCTTGCTTCAGGCCAAGCTTTTCGCCGGCGGCAACGCGGATCATCTGCTCGACCAGATCGATGCCGGTGACCAGCTCGGTCACCGGGTGCTCGACCTGCAATCGTGTATTCATTTCAAGGAAATAGAAGTTCTTGTCCTTGTCGACGATGAACTCGACCGTGCCGGCGCTCTGGTAGTCGACGGCCTTGGCCAGCGCCACCGACTGCTCGCCCATGGCCTTGCGCGTATTGGCGTCAAGGAATGGCGACGGCGCCTCTTCGGCGACCTTCTGGTTGCGGCGCTGGATCGAGCATTCGCGCTCGCCGAGATAGAGCGCGTTACCATGCGCGTCGGCCAGCACCTGGATTTCGATATGGCGTGGATCAACGATGAACTTCTCGATGAAGACGCGGTCGTCGCCAAACGAGCCCTTCGCTTCCGAGCGTGCACGATCGAAGCCGTCGCGTACTTCCGCCTGGCTCCAGGCGATGCGCATGCCCTTGCCGCCGCCACCTGCCGAGGCCTTGATCATCACGGGATAGCCGATCTCGCCGGCAATCCTTTCGGCATGGTCGGCATTTTCGATGACGCCGAGCCAGCCGGGCACGGTGGAAACCTTGGCGGCGTTGGCGAACTTCTTCGATTCGATCTTGTCGCCCATCGCCTTGATCGCTTTGGGCTTCGGGCCGATGAAAACGATCCCTTCCGCTTCCAGCGCCTCGCAGAAAGCCGCCCGCTCGGACAGGAACCCGTAGCCGGGATGCACGGCCTGGGCGCCGGTCTCCTTGCAGGCGGCGATGATCTTTTCGGGGACGAGATAACTCTGCGCCGCGGGCGAAGGTCCGATATGCACCGCCTCGTCGGCCATTTCGACATGCACGGCATCGCGATCGGCGTCTGAATACACGGCAACCGTGGCGATGCCCATCTTGCGCGCCGTTCTGATGACACGGCAGGCAATCTCGCCGCGATTGGCGATCAGGATCTTGGTGAACATGCGGAATGTCATCCCTCGGGTCGGCCGTTCCTTTTATGGCCTGTGCTTGCCGGGTCAAGCCGACCATGCAAATCGCTGCCTTTCAATCGATTTGCGATTCCAATTCATCGCTGTGGCCCAGTCCAGGCATCAGCTTCCAGTTGATCGTGTCGACAAAACCTGAAACCTTGGAAAAAAATTCGTATTGGAGGACGCCTGATGAAAACCCGCGCCGCTGTCGCTGTCGCCGCCGGAAAGCCGCTGGAGATCATGGAGGTCGACCTCGATGGTCCGCGCGAGGGCGAGGTGCTGGTCGAGATCAAGGCGACCGGCATCTGCCACACCGACGAATTCACGCTGTCGGGTGCCGATCCCGAAGGCCTGTTCCCGGCCATTCTTGGCCATGAGGGCGCCGGCGTGGTCGTCGATGTTGGCAAGGGCGTCACCTCGGTCAAGAAGGGCGACCACGTCATCCCGCTCTACACGCCCGAATGCCGCCAGTGCCCGTCCTGCCTGTCGCGCAAGACCAATCTGTGCACGGCGATCCGCGCCACTCAGGGCCAGGGCTTGATGCCGGACGGTTCGTCGCGCTTCTCGATCGGCAAGGACAAGATCTTCCACTATATGGGCTGCTCGACCTTCTCGAATTTCACCGTGCTGCCCGAGATCGCGCTGGCCAAGGTCAACGCCGACGCTCCCTTCGACAAGATCTGCTACATCGGTTGCGGCGTCACCACCGGCATTGGTGCTGTCATCAACACGGCCAAGGTCGAGATCGGCGCGACCGCCGTCGTCTTCGGCCTCGGAGGCATTGGCCTGAACGTCATCCAGGGCCTGAAGCTCGCCGGCGCCGACATGATCATCGGCGTCGATTTGAACAACGACAAGAAGGCGTGGGGCGAAAAATTCGGCATGACGCATTTCGTCAATCCGAAGGAGATCGACGGCGACATCGTCCCCCACCTCGTCAACATGACCAAGCGCGGTGCCGACCAGATCGGCGGCGCCGACTACACCTTCGACTGCACCGGCAACACCAAGGTGATGCGCCAGGCCCTGGAAGCCTCGCACCGCGGCTGGGGCAAGTCTGTCGTCATCGGCGTCGCCGGCGCCGGCCAGGAGATCTCGACGCGGCCGTTCCAACTGGTCACCGGGCGGACCTGGATGGGCACCGCCTTTGGCGGCGCGCGCGGCCGCACCGACGTGCCGAAGATCGTCGACTGGTACATGGACGGGAAGATCCAGATCGACCCGATGATCACCCACACGTTGAAGCTCGAGGACATCAACAAGGGGTTCGACCTCATGCATGAGGGCAAGTCGATCCGGAGTGTGGTTATTTACTGAAGAAGACCACAAGCCGCCGACCAATCGGCCTGCGACCTCTGTGGTTCACAACTGGGAGGAGAAAAACATGGCGGAGAAACTGCATCCGAAAATCGACAATGGCTTGCCCCGGGAAAGCGCAAGCTTTGCCGGCGGCACGCTGGTCTGCGCCTGCACCAGCAATCCGGTCAAGGTTAAGGTGAAGGGCCAGATCGCGCACAATCATGCCTGCGGCTGCACCAAATGCTGGAAGCCGGAAGGCGCGCTGTTCTCGGTCGTTGCCGTGGCAGGCACGGGCGACGTCACCGTGACCGAGAACGGCGACAAGCTCAAGGTGGTCGACCCCTCAGCGCTGATCCAGCGGCATGCCTGCACCGGCTGCGGTGTCCACATGCACGGGCCAGTCGAGCGCGACCACGCGTTCAAGGGCCTGTCCTTCATCCACCCCGAGCGTTTCGTCGAGGATGGCTGGTCACCTCCGGGCTTCACCGCTTTCGTCTCGTCGATCATCGAATCGGGTGTCGATCCGAAGCGAATGGAGGGCATTCGTGCCCAGTTGAAGGGGATCGGGCTGGAACCCTATGACTGCCTCAATCCCGGCCTGATGGACTACATCGCCACCTGGACCGCCAAGAAGTCCGGGGCCTTGCCGGCCTGACAGCTGTAAGATTTCAGGGACGGGGCCGGACACGTTTCCGGCCCCTGTCCATTTTGGAGAGACAATGCCGGCACCTGCCATTTACGTCGATGCAGACGCCTGCCCGGTCAAGGCCGAGGTCGAAAAGGTCGCCGAGCGCCATGGCGTCGTCGTCACCTACGTCTCCAATGGTGGCCTGCGGCCGTCGCGCGATCCGATGATCCGCAATGTCGTTGTCTCAAAGGGCGCCGATGCCGCCGACGACTGGATCGTCGACAACGCGAAATCCAACGACATCGTGATCACCGCGGACATTCCGCTCGCCGCTCGTGCGGTTGCGCTTGGCGCGCATGTGCTTGGGCCGACCGGACGTCCGTTTACGCCGGAAACGATCGGCATGGCGGTGGCGATGCGCGACCTCAAACAGCATCTGCGCGAGACCGGCGAGAGCAAGGGCTACAATGCCAGCTTCGCCCCACAGGACCGTTCGCGCTTTCTCGGCGAACTCGACCGCATCTTGCGGCGGGCGCTCAAATCCGTCACACCGCAGTAGAAACCGAGCGCCATCCAAGGTTGGAACCGCCATGGCTGCTGAAACCCCGATGAAGCCTCCCTTGCAGCGCCACATGCTGTTTGCGGTGTCGGCCTGCTTCGGCGTCGTGGCGCTTGCCGTGGCGTTGCTGCTTCATGCCTCGCTCGCCTATTCGATCGGCGCCAACGCATTCTTTGCTACCTACGTCATTCTTGTCGTCACCCAGATGCCGAAATTCACCGGCAGGTATCTGAGCAAGAATGCGCGCGCCACTGACCAGCCGATGCTGGTCATCTTCGCGGTGACTTTGGTCGTCGTCGGCGTTGCCACCTTCTCGTTGTTTCAGCTGATCAATGAGAAAGACAGCACCCACCCTATCGAATTGATCTTCGCGCTGCTGTCGATCCCGCTTGGCTGGTTCACGATCCATGCCATGGCGGCGCTCCATTATGCCCATGTCTACTGGATGGACGGCGATGCGGTCGACGCCGAGACCAAGAAGAAGATCCCGGTCGGCGGACTGCTGTTCCCGGGCGACAAACGGCCGGAAGGCTGGGATTTCCTCTACTTCTCGACGGTTATCGGCATGACGGCGCAGACCGCCGACACCAACATCTCGACGACGCATATGCGACGTGTCGTGCTTGTCCATTCGATCCTGTCATTTTTCTTCAACACGGTCATCGTCGCCGCAGCTGTCAACCTCGCCGTCAGCCTGGGCGCTCCGTAATAAATCCGTGATCGGATGAAACATTGGTTTGGATCGCGACGTATCAGGAGGACAATGAACGCGCGGGCCACGCCGTGAGGCCGGGAGACGAGACAAGATGGAATCCGTTGCCAGAAGCCAATCCGCCGCCGATCCCGGTGCTTCGGCGTCGAACGAAAAACCGCTGATCTACCGGCAGTCGCGCTGGACGCGGCTGACGCATTGGCTCTGGGCCATCTCGCTGTTCTTCATGCTGCTGTCCGGCCTGCAGATCTTCAATGCCCGCCCGCAGCTCTATATCGGCAAGGAGTCTGGTTTTGGCTACAACAACACCATCTTCGCCATCGGCGCCGAGAACACCAACGTCGGGCCACGCGGCTACACTGAAATCCTTGGACATCGCTTCGACACCACAGGGGTGCTCGGCTGGTCAGGGCCGGCGGGCCAGGAGACATCCCGCGCATTTCCGTCCTGGGCGACCATCCCGTCCTACTACGACCTCGGCACCGCCCGCGTCGTCCATTTCTTCTTCGCCTGGATACTGACCACGACCTTGATCGTCTGGTTTGTCGCCAGCACCATGAACGGCCATCTGCGCCGCGACCTCGCACCACGCCTCGACGACCTGAAGCGCTTGCCGCAGGACATCATCGATCACGCCAAGCTCAGATTCCACCACACGCGGGAGTACAACACGCTGCAGAAGATGGCTTATGGCGGCGTGCTGTTCGTCCTCCTGCCGCTGATGATCATCACCGGCCTGGCCATGTCTCCCAGTATGGATTCGGTGCTGCCGTTCCTCAACGATCTGCTCGGAGGACGGCAGACGGCGCGCACCATCCATTTCACCGTCATGGTGCTGCTGGTCGCCTTCTTCATCGTTCATATCCTGATGATCCTGGCCGCCGGCCCGATAAACGAACTGCGTTCGATCATCACCGGCTGGTACCGCACCGATCCTCCCGCACAGGACGACAAGACAACCGAGAGGAGTGCCTGACATGGCAAAGTTTGAGATCAGCCGCCGCAAATTCCTGACGGGTGCCAGTCTCGGTGCCTCCGGTATCATGCTGTCGGGCTGCGACGCCTTCGACAGCCAGCTAAGCGTTGGCAGTGGCTTGCGCAGTTTTCTCGAAAACGCCAATGACCTGACATACCGGGCACAGCGCCTGCTCGCGGGACGCGACGCCCTGGCGCCGGAATTCACCGAGGCCGACATCCGCCAGCCGCAGCGGCCGAATGGTGTGACTGCGCCGGACGACGATGTTTACAAGGGTCTGCTTGCCAACAACTTCGCCGACTGGCGACTGGAGGTTACAGGCCTGGTCGAAAAGCCGCTGTCGCTCAGCCGTGAGCAGCTGATGAACATGCCGAGCCGCACCCAGATCACCCGCCA
Organism: Mesorhizobium sp. M0051; assembly: GCF_040323235.1. Lineage (NCBI taxonomy): Bacteria > Pseudomonadati > Pseudomonadota > Alphaproteobacteria > Hyphomicrobiales > Phyllobacteriaceae > Mesorhizobium > Mesorhizobium sp. M0051. The sequence goes on along the minus strand of NZ_JAMYUT010000002.1, from coordinate 280,579 downwards.
TGACTGCGTCGAAGGCTGGAGTTGCATCGCCAAATGGACCGGGACGCCGCTGTCGCTGGTGCTGGACCAGGCGGTGGTCAAGCCGCAGGCGCGCTACGCAATGTTCCATTGCCTCGACACGATCGACCGCAGCCTTTCCGGCGACATCAAATATTACGGCTCGATCGACCTGATCGATGCCCGTCACCCGCAGACGATCCTCGCCTATGGCGTGAACGGCAAGCCGCTGCCGGTTGAGAACGGCGCACCGCTGCGCGTCCGTGTCGAGCGGCAGCTCGGCTATAAGATGCCGAAATACCTCTACAAGATCGAACTCGTCGACGGCTTCGCCACTATCGGCGGCGGCAGGGGCGGCTATTGGGAAGACAATGGCTACGACTGGTACGGCGGCATCTGACAGTTAGGGGATAATGCCCTGAGATCAGCGGTTTAACCCTCAGCACGTCAAGCAACCTTGTCGAGCAACGGCCGCAGCGCCGGATGGATTTCTGGCGATGCCTGCTTGATCAGGGTGAGCAGCGCGCGTTCGTTCTCGTAGAGGGGCCTGTCCAGGCCGATATGCTCGACCAGCCAGCCTGCTTCGCCGGCATCGATCGTCTCGGCGCGGCGAGCAAGCGCCTCGGCCGCCCTGTTCTTGGCTTCCCAATCGGCCTCGATGTCATCAGGGGACCGGTAGGCCTCCATGATGCCGGCGAGGCCGCCGGAGATCATGCGGCTGAAGAAGCCGCCGATTTCCGGATCGGCGTGTTCGAGGAAAGCGTCACGGCGTAGTGCCACATCGCGCGTCGGCGCTTCATAGCCGGCCGAGCACATGACGAAATTGGCGATCGCCTTGACGAACAGCTCGTTCCAGGACGGATCGTTGCTGGCATGGGCGGTGCGCTCGTTGATCTTGAACAGCACTTCTGCCTCGGCGCGCGTGACGGCAATGTTGCCGTCGCCACCGTGCGCATGGAGGATACGGCGCAGCAGTTCGACCTCCGCCTTGGCGATCAGCCCGGGAACCAGCGCATCGCCGAGCATCAGCGGCCCCTTGCCATCGATGACGGCGTGGGCGACCTGTTGCAGCGCATAGACGCAAAGCTGGCCCGGCGACGATCTCGCCTCTTCCAGCACGTGCACCAGCAATTCGAGTTCGGTGCGGCTGTCGACCATGCCGTCGCGCGAGATCGTGCGGATCAGCCAGTCGGCATTGTCCTGCGAAATATAGCCCGACGGCTTCTCCTGGTGGACGATGTAATCGGTGACCGCCTCGATGAAGAAAAGCGGCCATTCCGGGCATTTGTCCTTCGCCGTGGCATCGAGCGCAAACAGCGCCTCGGCTTCGCCGCGCGTCACTACACCGTCGCCGAACACCTCTCGGCGCAACATCGTCACGTCCTCCGTGGCGATGCGGCTTTTCGAGGTCAGCCCCGCCACCGGCGCGCTCATGATCAATTCGCCCATTTGTCGTCCCCGTCCGCCGCCGCCCAATGCCGGCCCCAAAGCGTCATGGCTGCCAAGATATCAGCAGTGTCTTGAAAAACCGGCAAACGGCGTGGTTAGCGAAGACTTGTCGGCGAATGCATGTCGCCCAAGGCGTGCCGCGGGCTTGAGAGAAGGACGACATGCATCAACACAAGCATCTAAAGCGCATCGCCAGCGCGGCGCACTTTAGATGTCGCGGACAGGTGACAAGCCGTCGCGCACAAGCTATGGATGGCACGTCGAGGACTCAGGGTCTGAGTCCTACCTGTTTGCGGGAGAGAGCAGCGAAAGCTGCCGCCGAAGGGGAAATCGCCCGAAATCTCTCAGGCAAAAGAACCGTAGACGGGAAAGACACTCTGGAAAGTCGGGGCTTGCCCCCGCGCCGAAGGTGTAAGCGCCGCTGACAGAGTTCCGGCTGCGCAAGTCTCTCAGGCTTCAGACAGAGGGGCACGGACTGGTCGCCATTCGCGACCGATTGCGTGCGACTCTGGAGATGACATGACGGGCGACGACAGCAAACACCTTCCCCTCGAAGATATCCATGTGGCTGCTGGTGCGCGCTTTGGCGCCTTTGCCGGCTGGTCGATGCCGCTGACCTATCCGGCCGGCGTCATGAAGGAACACCTTCACACCCGCGAACAGGCCGGCCTGTTCGACATCTCGCATATGAAACTGTTCGAGGTCAGCGGGCCGGAGGCGGTTTCACTGCTCAATCGCGCCTGCCCGCTTGACGCCGGCGCGCTCAAAATCTCACAATCCAAACTGTCCTTCTTCCTCAACGAAGCAGGCGGCATTCTGGACGATCTGATCGTCACCAGGCTTGGCGATATCAGGTTCATGGTGGTCGCTAACGCCGGCAATGCCGTCGCCGACGAAAAGCATTTGCGTGCGCTTGCCGCGGATTTCGACGTCAGGGTCGAGGCGCTCGACCGCGTCTTCCTGGCCATCCAGGGTCCTGAAGCCTGGGCGGCCCTTTCCCGAGCCGGCATCGAGACCGGCTCGCTGCTGTTCATGCATGGTGTCGAACCGCGCAGGAACTGGTTCATGAGCCGCTCCGGCTACACCGGCGAGGACGGCTTCGAAATCGGGCTGCCGGAGGCCGATGCGCGCGATCTCGTTGCGAAGCTGCTTGGTGATGAACGCGTGCTGTGGATCGGGCTGGCCGCTCGCGACAGCCTGCGGCTGGAGGCAGGACTCTGCCTGCACGGCCAGGACATCACGCCGGAGATCGACCCCGCGAGCGCCGCACTGATGTGGGCGATCCCGAAGGAGGTTCGCGCGTCCGGCACTTTTATCGGTGCCGATGCGCTCCGCGCCGCCGTGGAACGAGGACCCGCGCAAAAGCGCGTCGGGCTGAAGCCGGAAGGCCGCCAGCCGGTGCGCGCCGGTGCTGCGCTCTTTGACGCCGACGGCAAGCCCGCCGGCCATGTCACGTCGGGCGGGTTTGGCCCGTCAGCCGGCCATCCGGTCGCCATGGGCTATGTCATGGCACCCCTGGCCAAGCCCGGAACACGGGTTTTCGCCGATGTTCGCGGCACGAAGATCCCCGTCGATATCAGCTCCCTGCCCTTCACGCCACATCGCTACCGCAAAGGATAATTTCAATGGCAAAGATCTATTTCACATCAGATCACGAATGGCTCCGCGTCGAGGGCGGCATCGCCACCGTCGGCATCACCGATTACGCGCAGGAACAACTCGGCGATCTCGTCTTCGTCGAACTGCCCGAAACCGGAAAGAAGCTGAGCAAGGGCGATACCGCCGTCGTCGTCGAATCTGTTAAGGCGGCTTCCGATGTCTATGCACCCGTCGACGGCGAGATCACCGAAGCCAACGCCACGCTGTCGTCAGATCCGTCGCTGGTCAACTCGGCGGCAACCGGGGCCGGCTGGCTGTGGAAGATGAAGCTCGCCGACGAAAGCCAGCTCGCCGGCCTCATGGACGAAGCCGCTTACAAAGCCCATATCGGCTGACATCAGGACTCGAAAGACATGACCGCAGCACCCTACCCCTTCTCGGCCCGCCATATCGGCCCCGGCCTCAACGACACCAGAGCGATGCTGGCCGCTATCGGCGTGCCCTCCGTCGAGACCCTGATCAGCCAGTCGGTGCCGAGGTCGATCCGGCTCGACCGGCCGCTCGCTCTGCCGGCACCTGCAAGCGAGGCGGAGGCGCTGGCCGAACTTTCGGCTGTCATGGCAGGGAATACGGTGCTGAAGAGCTTCATCGGCGCCGGCTACCACGGCGTTGATGTGCCGCCGGTGATCCAGCGCAACCTGTTCGAGAACCCGGCCTGGTATACGGCCTACACACCCTATCAGGCCGAGATCAGCCAGGGCCGTCTGGAAATGCTGTTCAACTTCCAGACGCTGGTCACCGAATTGACCGGTCTGCCGGTGGCGTCGGCATCGCTGCTGGACGAGGCGACGGCGGTGGCTGAAGCCGTCGGCATCGCCTTGCGCCACCACCGCGACAAGCGCACCAAGATCGCATTTGCCGGCACGCCGCATCCGCAGACGCTGGACGTGGTGCGCACGCGCGCCGAGCCGCTCAGTATCGAGATCAATGGCGAGACGATCGACGACAACACCGCCGCCCTGCTCGTCTCCTGGCCGGATACGTTTGGGGTCTATGGCGACCACAAGGCAGCGATCGACAAGGCGCGCGCCACTGGCGCCATCGTTGTCTTCATCGCCGACCCGCTCGGCCTGACGCTGACCGATGCGCCGGCCAAGCTTGGCGCCGACATTGCAGTCGGTCCGATGCAGCGCTTTGGCGTGCCGATGGGCTTTGGCGGTCCGCACGCCGCCTACTGCGCCGTCTCCGACAAGTTGACGCGGCTGATGCCAGGCCGCCTTGTCGGCCAGTCCACCGACAGCAAGGGCCGGCCCGGCTACCGGCTTGCCTTGCAGACACGCGAGCAGCATATCCGCCGCGACAAGGCGACGTCCAACATCTGCACTGCTCAGGCGCTGCTCGCCAACATGGCGACCGCTTACGCCATCTGGCACGGCCCCGCCGGGCTGCAGGCGATTGCCGGGCGCATCCATGCGCGAGCCAACCGTCTCGCAAGCGGCCTCGACGCGGCAGGCGTGTCGGTGCTCGGCGCCAGCCGTTTCGACACTGTGACCGTGAAGACCAAGGGCAAGGCGGCGCAGATCGCCACTGCGGCTGAAAAGACCGGCCGGCTGCTGCGCGTCATCGATGCCGACCATGTCGGCATCAGCTTCGACGAAACCTCGACCGATGCCGATCTCGACGCGATCGCGACGCTGTTCGGCGCCAAGGCCGGTCCCTCCGCCGACCGCACGGTGCCCGGCAAGCCGCGTGGCAAGGAGTTTCTGACCCAGCCTGTTTTCCATGAAAACAAGTCGGAAACCGAGATGATGCGCTTCCTGCGCCGGCTGGCCGACAAGGATCTGGCGCTCGATCGCGCCATGATTCCGCTCGGGTCCTGCACCATGAAGCTCAACGCTGCCGCGGAGATGATGCCGGTGAGTTGGCCAAGCATCGCCAATTTGCATCCCTTCGCGCCGGCCGCGCACTCGGCCGGCTATCGTGCCATGATCGCCGAACTGGAAGGCTGGCTGTCGGAGATCACCGGCTTCGACGCCGTCACCTTGCAGCCCAACGCCGGCAGCCAGGGCGAATATGCCGGCCTGCTCGCCATTCGCGGCTATCACCGCTCACGCGGCGACAATCACCGCACCGTCTGCCTGATCCCCTCGTCGGCGCATGGCACCAACCCGGCAAGTGCTGCGATGGCCGGCATGAGCGTCGTCGTCGTGCGCTGCACCGATGATGGCAACATCGACATGGACGACTTGAAGGCCAAGGCGGCCGAGCACGCGCCAAATCTCGCCGCGCTGATGTTCACCTATCCCTCGACGCATGGCGTGTTCGAGGAAGGCGCGCGTGATCTCTGCGCGCTGATCCATGAGCATGGCGGCCAGGTCTATTTCGACGGCGCCAACCTCAATGCGCTGGTTGGGCTTGCCCGTCCAGGCGACATCGGTGCCGACGTCTGCCACATGAACCTGCATAAGACCTTCTGCATTCCGCATGGCGGCGGCGGGCCCGGCGTCGGCCCGATCGGCGTCAAGGCGCATCTGAAGCCGTATTTGCCCGGCCATGTCACCGAAGGCTCGGGCCATGCCGTTTCCGCTGCTCCCTTCGGCAGCGCCTCGATCCTGCCGATCACCTGGATGTATATCCGCATGATGGGCGCGTCGGGCCTCAAGCAAGCGACTGAAACGGCGATTTTGTCCGCCAACTACATCGCGACGCGGCTCGATGCGCATTTCCCGGTGCTCTACAAAGGCAGCCAGGGGCGCGTCGCGCATGAATGCATCCTCGACACCCGCGTGCTCAAGGACGGCGCCGGCATCAGTGTCGATGACATCGCCAAGCGCTTGATCGACTATGGTTTTCACGCGCCGACCATGTCGTTCCCGGTCGCCGGCACGCTGATGGTGGAGCCAACCGAGTCCGAGCCCAAGTGCGAACTCGACCGCTTCTGCGAGGCGATGATCGCCATTTCAGGAGAAGCCGCGAAAGTGGCCAGGGGCGAATGGCCTTTGACGGACAATCCGCTGGTCAACGCACCGCACACCGCCGCCGAGGCGCTGGCCGGCCAGTGGACCCATCCCTATTCGCGCCTGGAGGCGGCCTATCCGGCTGGCGACGCCGACAAGGCGGCCAAATACTGGCCACCGGTGTCACGCATCGACAATGTCGCCGGCGACCGCAACCTGGTCTGCTCGTGCCCGCCCCTGTCGGATTATCTGGGCGCGGCGGAATAATTAAGCGGAGCGCAAGGCCGGCTCGACCGGGTCGGCCTTGCCTAGTGCCGCCCGACCGATGACGCAATTTCGACCGGCGCGCTTGGCGGAATAGAGCGCCGCGTCGGCTTCGGCAAGCACGTCATCGAGGGTGCGGCCGCTTACCTCGCCAAAGCCGAGGCCGCCGCTGACCGTGCTGCGCAACTTGCCGAGTTGGGTGGCGACGATCTCGGTGCCGAACGCCACACAGATCTTGCTGGCGAGGTCATGGGCCTTCTCTTCCGTCATTCGCGACATGACGACGGCGAATTCCTCGCCACCCAGGCGAAAGGCGTCGACGCCGGTCCTGGCATATTTCTTGATCACCGCGGCGAAGCGGCACAGGACCTGGTCCCCTACCGGGTGACCATAGACATCGTTCGTCCGCTTGAAATGATCGAGGTCGAACATGACGACGGACATGAACGGACCGAAACTCCGCTCGCCGTAGAGTGACGTTAACGCCCGGCGGTTCATCAACCCCGTCAGCGGGTCGGTCATGGTCTCGGCCTTCAGCTCGATCTGCGCCTGCAGATGGTGGAGCGAGAGCGTCAAGGCACCGAGTCCGGTCATGCAGGCCACGGCCACGACGGAATTCAGCCGTTCGGCCCAGTTGTCGGGCGCGACCGCGAGCGTCCATTGCCCTTTGGTCAGCAGAACCACGCCGCAAAGCGCAAACGAAACCGCGCAGGTGCCGCTCAGAAACGAAACCACAAGCAGGATCCGGCGATCATGGCTGCCGTTGATCCAGAACATGGCGCCGATCGCCGACAGGAGCGCCGTCACCGTGGTGTAGGTGACGATGAAGCCGACGCCGTCAAGGCCCAGGAAGGTGACGGCGGCACAGACAGCCATGGCGGCAAGCGCCGGCGCAACGGCACGTCTGTAGCCGGGCACGCCCAGATATTGCATGGCCGACACGCAAATGATCAGGAAACCCAGGCTGAGCAACGCAAGCACGATCTGGCAAAGTAGTGGATCGGGATCCTTGGTGTATTGCCAGAACAGGACCACATGCGCGACGAGCACCAGAATGCCGCACGCCACCGTCAGCACGAAGCCTGCCTTGGGCGCGGTGAACCAGATCGCAAACATGGTGACGCTAAGGCAGATGCCCGACAGCGCGGCTGCGAGCAGGAGCGAACTGAAGTCCAGCATATCGGGCGAAGGCCTCTCGAGCGTCGGCGGGTTGCGCTGTATTCTAGGTTAGCCGCAGCTCTCAGACATGGTTTTCAGCCGATCTTTCGACGCAACCTGCCGATAGGGTTTACAAAGCGTCGATGCCTTATGTCCCGAAACCGGACCCCTACAGCAATTCCAGGAAAAGTGTGAAACGGTTTTCCCGGGAAAAGCGTGTAGCGCTTTCCCTCGGGAATTGCGTCAAGACAAAGAGTAGGAAGCAACGACCAGATCAACCCTTGTTCAGCAAGGCCAGATTGGCGTTGACGACCGTGGTATCCGTCATGCCCGCCTTCGCTTCGAGCAGCAACGCCTTGGCCATCTTGCGATTGCCGCGCAGCAGTTGCGAATAGCCCATGTTGTTGACGATCTGTGGCTTGCGGCCTGCGACTTTCAAAAGCTGGCCGTAGGCGCGATCGGCGAAGTCGAAGCGGCCGAGTTCATCATAGGAAGCGGCGAGCCCCATCCAGGCCTCCGCATCGTCCGCCTTCAACTCGACGGCCTTGCGAAAGTGCTTTTCGGCGAGGCCGTAATTGGCGTCACGAAACTGCGCCTTGCCTTGCGCCAGATCGGAGGTGTCGATGTCCTTTGCCGCCGGTTGGATAGCGGTGGTCTTGGTGGTATCGACGCCACCCGTCGTACAGCCAGACATCATCAAGACGGCCGCCATGGCGGCCATTGCCGTGAAGTTATTGCGACGCATGCCCCTGCCTCATCGCCCGATTTGCCGGGTCGTTCTCCAGGAAACAAACTACATTAGCGGCAATTAAACTTCGGTGCCAAAATGCCGCTAAAATTTGGTTTCGAGCACACGAGCCATTAACCACCCAGGCATAAGTGGAAGGCTTCACGGCTCCAAGGCTTTGAGCCCCTCGGGAAACTGGTAGCGACTGCCGTCATAGCGCAGCCGGTAGGTGCGCTTCACGGACTTGCCGGGATGAGACTGGCACTCACCATTCTCATCGGCGGACCAATTGTCCATATCCACCCGCTCGACCACGGTGATGTCGTGATAGCCATGGTGGCTTGCCGGGCTCATCGCCAGGCTGACCTGGCTCGACTGAAAGGATCCCGCGCAACTGCCGTCGCCTTCGCCGCCAAAGCCGGCCACGTCGATGCCGTCGAGCACCAGGCGCAGGGCATCGCCGGCGAGGGCATAGAGCCGCAGGTCGGTTTCCCTGAAGGGATTGGGCTGCGAACGGTTTGCCATTTCGATGCGCAGGCCGAAGGCGCCGACATCGGGCGCCAGCCTGTAGCGGCCGGTATCGAATTCGATCTTGCGGATGTCGATGGCATCATCGGTGATCAGCCCTGGCTGGAGCAAGCGCTGGCGCACCTCCAGGCTGTTCCTGTCGACGACCAGAAGCTCGATATCGCCGACATGCCCGTCGTCGCGCGATTGGGCGCTGTCGGTAAGCGGCACCGCGACCAAGAGCAGGTCGTCATGGGCGGGCCAGATCTTGCAGACCAGGCCAAATGGCGCGTCGCTATCCGTCAGGGCGATGCTGATATGGGGTTCGAGCGTGAACGAGGCGCCGTCGGCGCTCTTTTGAGCCTTGGGATAGGCCTGCTGCACCAGTGCGGCGGCATCGCCGCAATCGTCGGCGAAGGCCAAGGCGGGCGACAAGCCGGCGGCGACAAGACCGAGAAAGAGGGTGCGCAGCAGAATTCGCATGGGCTTCTCACGTTGCGGCGTCGAGTTCGGTAGAGTAACCGGTGGTCAGCCCCTCGCTAGGGCTCCCGTGAGCACTCGCTAGTGCGCCGTCATTTTGACGATGACTGGAATGGCTGCAATCATCAACACCACCGGCAGGATGCACACCACCACCGGAACCGACATCTTGGCCGGCAACGCATGTGCCTTTTCCTCGGCCAGCGACATGCGCTTGTGGCGCATGTCGTCGGAAAAGACGCGCAGCGCCCCAGACAGGCTGGTGCCGAGTTCCTTGGACTGTTGCAGCAGCGTCGCGAAGGAACGCACCTCGTCCAGGCTGAGGCGATCGGCGAGTGCCTTCAGCGCATCGTCAAGGCTGCGCCCGGCCCGCAGTTCCAGCGACACCAGCTGCAGGTTTTGGCTAAGCGCGGGGTAGGTCTTGGCGAGTTCCTTCGAGACGCGCTCGATGCCGGCCTCCATGCTCATGCCGGCATCCGAGCAGACGATCATCAGGTCCATGAAATCGGGAAAGCCGTTGCGGTACTCACGCCTGCGTTCCCGCACTTTCTGGCTCAGCACCAGGCCGGGCAGGAAATAGCCGGCCGCTCCTGACAGGATGACGAATGTCCAGCGGCTGGCCATCGTCGCGTCGGGGCTCGCCATCCACCGGTTGAGCACGAACACGCCGATTGCCGTGCCGACCATCGCGGTGAACCGGATCAGGAAGAACATGCCGACAGCGCGCGGCTCCATATATCCCGCCTGGATAAGCTTCATGCGCAGCCGGGCGACATTTTCCGGATCGCTCCTGGCGTAGAATTCCTGCGCCCTCTTAACCGCCTTCTCGCGCACGACGCCGGTATTCTTCTTCTGCACCGGCTCGGGTTTCGCGGCGACGGGACCGTCATCGACCTTGAGCCGGCGCTTGACCTCGTTGCGATCGCCCTTCGCCGCCATCATCGGCCAGGCGAACGCGGCAGCACCCGCGGCCAGCAGCAGGACGGCCACCGGCATCAACGAGGTCGGCGCAAGCGAGGCGAGGAATTCGACAAAGCCCTGCATGTCAGAACTTGAAATTCGACATCTTGAACATCATCAGATTGCCGAGCATCAGCCAGGTGATCGAGCCCCCCATCAGGTACCATGTCTTTGGCACGTCCCAGACGTCGCGGTAGAAGCCCGGCATCAGCGCCATGATGGCGGTAAACAGCAATACCGGGACCGCCGTCAGGATGTAGGCCGACATCCGGCCCTCTGTCGCGATGGCGCGCACCTTGCGGCGCAGCTTGCCGCGCTCCCGGATCGTCGTCGCCAAGCCATCGAGGATCTCGCGCAGATTGCCGCCCGAACTGGTCTGGATCGAGACGGCGGTGACGAACAGCGGCAGATCCTCCTGACCGACCCGGTCGAAGAGCGAGTTCAGCGCCGACACCAGATCGGAGCCATAAGTCACTTCGTCGGCGATGACGCCGAATTCGGAGCCGATCGGGTCCGGCATCTCGCGCGCCACCATGGCGATCGCCACCGGCACCGGGTGGCCGGCCTTCAGACCACGCGTGATCAGCTCCAGTGCCTCCGGCAGCTGTACGCCGAACCGCTTCAGCCGCCGCTTGCGCTTGAAACGCAGCGTCAGCACCGGCAGAATCGGCACAAGCATCACAAACAGCACAAGCCCCATCAGCGGCGGCAAGCCGTACCAGATGGCGACCAAGGCCATGGCCATCGCCACGCCGCAGGTAATCATCAGGAATTTCGGCACCGGCATGATCATGCCCGACTGGATTCGCAACGCGCGGAACCGGTCCGGCGAAAACAGCGGCGTGCCCGCTTCAAGGCCGCGCTCCTTGCGCAGCTGGACGAGCACCTGCTCCTGGCTGATCTTGTTTTCCTGCAGTTTCATGCGCCGGTTGATGGCTGTGCGCTTATCGCTGCGGACGGCATAAAGCAGGTAGCAGGCCTCGGCGATCAGGATGCCGGTCAGGGCTGCCGCGGCATAGACGACATAAATCGCGCTGAATCCGTCGAACACTTGGCTACTCCTGCGGCCGGCCGGGTTCGAAATATCGTCCGGGGAACTCGATGCCCATCGCCCGCAAATCCTCGAGGAATCGCGGCCGGATGCCGGTCGCCTCGTAGTGGCCGAGAATCCTGCCGTCGGCCTCCATGCCGGTGCGCACGAAGCGGAATATCTCCTGCATCTGGATGACGTCGCCTTCCATGCCGGTCACCTCGGCAACGCTGGTCACCTTGCGCTTGCCGTCGGACAGGCGCGTCAGCTGGACGATCAGGTCGAGCGCGCTGGCGATCTGGCTGCGGATCGACTGCACCGTCATCGGCATGCCGGTCATGCCAAGCATCTGCTCAAGCCGCGAAATGGCGTCGCGCGGCGTGTTGGCATGGATGGTCGCCATCGAGCCTTCGTGGCCGGTGTTCATCGCTTGCAGCATGTCGAAGGCCTCCTCGCCGCGGCACTCGCCGAGGATGACGCGGTCCGGACGCATGCGCAGCGCGTTCTTGACCAGGTCGCGCTGCTTCAGCTCGCCATGGCCTTCGATGTTGGCAGGGCGTGTCTCCATGCGCGCGACATGCGGTTGCTGCAGCTGGAGTTCGGCCGCGTCCTCGATGGTGATCAGGCGCTCATCTTCCGGTATGAAGGCCGACAGCGCATTGAGCATGGTCGTCTTGCCGGTGCCGGTGCCGCCCGAAATGATCGTCGTCTTGCGGGCATGCACGGCCGCCGCCAACACTTCGGCCATGTTCTGTGTGATGGCGCCGAATTCGACCAGTTTGTGCAGGCCGAGCTTGTTCTTGGAGAATTTTCGGATCGAGACCAGCGGCCCGTCGACCGCAACCGGACGAATGGCCGCATTGAAACGCGAGCCGTCCAGCATGCGTGCATCGACCATCGGCTGCGATTCGTCGACGCGACGCCCGACCGCGGCGACGATCTTGTTGACGATGCGCAAGAGATGCGCCTCATCCTTGAACGGAATGTGGACCGGCTGCAGCTTGCCCTTCTTTTCGACAAAGCAGTTCAGGTGACCGTTGATCAGGATGTCGTTGATGTCGGGGTCCTTGAGCAGTGGCTCGAGCGGACCGAGGCCGACCATCTCGTCGACGATGTCGTCAACCAGCGCGTCAAGCTCGACGGTATTGATCGCCATCCGCTCCTGTTTGATCTTTTCCGACACGAAATCATGCACTTGCCGGCGCATCTCACCCTTGGGCAAACGCTCCAGCGCGACAAGATTGATCTCCTCGAGCAGCAGCCTGTGGATACGCACGCGCGCATCGAGCACCTTGTTGGCATTCTTTGCGGGCGCTGCTTCAGGCTTGGCCGGCAATGCCTTTCGGCTCGTCGGAATGACGACGGCATGATGGGCGACCGTCATCGGCTCGGGCGCGCGCTGCGGACGTGAATCGCGGTTCTGCAGGGTGGAAAAGCGGCTGGTCATCCGGCCTTCCTCTTCAGCAATCCACGGCCCATGCCAAACAGCGAGCGCGATTTTGCCCGGGTTGGGATTGCCTCCTCCGGCAGGATGATCTTCTTCAAATCGTTGATGACATTGGCGTTCGGATCGATCTCGTGCAACGGCACGCCGCGATCGACCGCCTCGCGCACCAGCCGGTAGTTGTTGGCGATGCCACCGACGAAATGCTCGCCCAGAATTTCCTGGACGTCCGCTTGCTTGATGCCGTTGTCGAACATCTTCTGTTCGAAACGGTTGACGATGACGTTTGGCTTCACTTCCTTCCCGGCGGTCTCGTAGACCGCCTGGATCAGCCGCTGTGTGTGGCGCAGGCACGGCACCGTCATTTCCGCGACGATGTAGAGCTTGTTGGAACCGAGCAGCACGGTCTCGGTCCATGGAAACCAGGTGCGCGGCATATCGATGACGACATTGTCGAAATAGGCGGAGACGAGATCGAGCATGCGCACCACGACATCGGTCTTGAACGAGCGCATTTCCGATGGATGCGTGGGGGCAGCCAGCACGCAGAGTCCGCTCGCATGCTTGGACAGCATCACATCCAGCAGTTGCCGGTCGAGGCGTTCGGGCTGGTTCTCGATCTCGGTGATGTCGAATCGCGGTTCGAGGTCGAGATATTCGGCACAGGCGCCCTGCTGAAAATTGAGGTCCACCACGCAGGTCGACGCGCCCCGCGTGACCGAGTGATGCAGCTGGAAGGCGGTTTGCAGCGCCAGCGTCGTGGTGCCGACGCCGCCGGCGGCCGGCATGAAGGTGTAGATCTGCGATTCGGTGTTTTCCTCGCGCCCGGGGCCTTGCAGCGCCCGCACCACGGAGCGCACGAGATCGGCGGTCGTGATCGGCTTGACCAGAAAATCCGCGACCTTGAGCTGCACCAGAATGCGCACCGCGGCCGCGTTGAACTCCTGGGTGACGACGACGACCGGCACCTTGTCTTCCAGCCGGCGCATGATGCGCTGCAGCGACTCGACCTCCTCCAGCTTTGCCGCGTCCATGTCGACGATGATGGCACCGAAGTCGGCTTCCTGGATTTCGCCGCGCAGCTCGGTGACGTGCTTCTCCACTGTCGAGAGATGGATGACCTCGGAGGCCGCGAACGCGGTTCGGGTGTCCTGCACAAAGGTCCTGTCGGTCGATACGAGCAGGATCTTCCTGGTCTTGATGCCGTTTGCCATTCTGTCAGCCTGTCAGGTCGTCGCGTTGGGTCAGTTGGTTGTGCCGCTCTGCGACGCCTTCGCATCGGCCGCCTGATCGGGTGTAGCGGGGGGGTCGACGTTGCCTCTCTGGGCGGGCACCTTAAGCTTGGTGTTCTGGACCCCATATTTCCAGGGATCGACCATCTGCATGACAGTGTTGGCGGCCTGCGCCTCGCCGGCTCCCGTCGTCGGCCCCTCGCTGCGCACATAGTCGTCGCTGGTGCAGCCAGCGGCAAGGCCGGCCAGCAGCAAGGCGATACTCGATCTCAGGGCCAGACGCATGGCTTCAGTCCTTCGGCAGGTCGAGGAAATGCCCCGCGGAAGCGGACGCAGCAGGTTGGGTGACACGGCCGTCGGCCAGCGCCACGGTGCGACCGGTATCGGAGCCCTTCACTTCTTCGGTGTTGTTGAGGAAATAATCGGCGTTGCTGGCCGGCTGCGTGCCGTCGGTCGGTTCCACGAGCTTCTTCGACGGATCGACCGGCTTGACCAGATAGGGAGTGACGATGATGACCAGGTCGGTCTCGCGCCGCTGATAGGATTTCGACGAGAACAGCGCCCCAAGCACCGGCATCTTGCCGAGGCCCGGAATGCGCGACGTGGTGATGTCGTTCTGCGACTGCAGCAATCCGGCGATCATGAAGCTCTGGCCGTTCTTCAGGTCGACCGACGTCCTGGCGCGGCGCACGATGAAACCAGGCACTGCAATGTTGCCTATGTTGTAGGACGCGGACGCGTCGATCGAGGAGACTTCCGGCGCGATGTCCAGGCTGACCAGCCCGTCCTTCAGCACGGTCGGTGTGAAATCCAGGCTGACGCCGTATTTCTTGTAGCTGACCGAGATTTTGCCGTTGTCCTCGGAGACCGGGATCGGGAATTCGCCGCCGGCGAGGAAGCTCGCCGTCTGGCCGGAACGGGCGATCAAATTCGGCTCGGCCAACCGCCGCGCCAAGCCGCGTTCTTCCAGCGCCTTGATGGCGATATCGATCGACACGCCGTTCGACAACAGCCGTCCGATGATCTCGCCGGTGCCGGCGGTCGGCACGGTACCCGGATCGATCGTCACATCACGGCCACCAAGGCCATAGGCAAAATTGGCTGCGTATTTGGCGCCCAGATCCTGGCCCGCCTGGCGGTTGATCTCGACGAAGCGGACATTGAGCTGGACCTGCTGCGACGACGAGATATTGACCGAGTTGATCACCTCTTCGGCGCCGGAAAAGCGCGTCGCGATCTTGTTTGCCTTGTCGGCGGCGACTGCGTCATCCGCCTCGCCCGACAGCACGACACGACCATTGGCCGAGCCGACCTTGATCCTGGCATCCGGCACGCTGGCGCGGATGGTGCTGGCCAGTTGGTCGGTGTCGAGCGTCACCTCGATGTCGACGGTGCCGACAAGCTGCTTCTTTTCGTCGAACAGGGCGATGCCCGTGGTGCCGAGATTGTTGCCCAGCACATAGAAGGATTTATCGGTCAGCGGATTGACGTTGGCGATGTCCGGATCGCCGATGACGATCTGGTAGAAGGCGGCACTGGTCATGATCGTCTTCGGCTTGCCCTTGGCAACCTTGATGGACGCATTCTTGGTCGACGACACATAGACGATGTCGTTGTCCGCCCTTGCCGAGGTGCCGAAGGCCAGCATCGCGGCGGCAGCCAACGAAGCCGCGACAGCCATGGTGCGCAAAACGCGCAACCGCCCCGCGACCCGAAATGTAATCAACGCCAACATCGTCCCGTTCCTCGCCCAGTCCCCACTGGCTTCTATTTTTGGTCCCGCGAAGGAACCTGGTATTCCTCGGCCTTTGTGCCGCGCGTCACGATGACGGTCTTGAACTTCGGTTTCTCCGGCTCTTTCACCACGGCATCGAACAGCGAACCGGCAGCAGCCTGCACGTTCGAGGCGACCGATCCGCCGAACGAAGAGATGGTGGTGACGCCGCCCTTGCCGTCGCCACCTTCGCTGGCCGAGCGCAGCGACAGCGACAGCGTGCCGACAGTGCGGGCCAGCGCCACTTTCTGCGCGCCGTCAGTCGTCACCTCGATGGTCACCGAATTGGAAATCTGCGGTGTCGTCTGGCGCTCATCGGCACCCTGCCCGACGCTCAGCACCTTGGCATCGGCAACGACGATCTCGGAGGTGACCGTCGACCCGGCCGCTCCCTGTGCGTTCTTGGCCACTTCCTGGATTTCGCCGGCGTCGCGCGTCAGCACGACATCGACACGGTCGCCCGGCGTGACGAAGCCGCCGACACCGGCAATCTCGTCGGTGCGGATCGTCACAGCCCGCATCCCGGGCGTCATCATATTCGAAAGCGTCGCGCGGCCGTTTGGCCCCGACAGCTTGGTCAGCAGCAACGGTTCGTTGACCTCGATCGGCGACAGCACCACGCGGCTGCCCTCGCCGAGCAAACCATCTATGGTGGCGAAGGCGCCCTGCGGCAGGGAATCCTGCGGCCATGGGATTTCGCTGAGCTTGGTGCGGTCGAGTTCCATGCCATAGCGCAACGGGGCATTCGCCACCACGATGGTCTTGAATGCGACCTTAGGGGCGACGGGTGCTGCGATCGACGCCGTCTTTTCGGAATCGGCCTTGGCTTGACTCTTGACCCAGAAATCCGCGGCAAAGATCGAGATCGCGCCGAAAACGGCGGCGATGCCGATCATCGATATGGCCTTGCCCCTCACGCCGAAACCCCTGATGCCCGCAGTTTCTTGTTTTGTTGGGCTCACGCTAGGCGGCATTGTTAAAGAATCAGGAATCTTGCGCGGACGCATTTGACCTATTTCCGCCGGCTTGGTTATCGAATGGTTTTGGGGTAAGAGGGGCCGAATCCCCGAACGGAACAGGAACCTCGGTCGCTTGGCGCTGAAAAGCGTGGCAGTATCGCGAGGTGATTCGCAGCACCGGACCCTATGGCAGGCATGGACGACAGCAACGATCTTTTCGGCAATATGGACAAGCAGCCGCCGCCGGTTCGCACACCAGCGCGCCCGGCGGATCCGCTGGTGCAAGCAACGAAGCGTCCTGCCGCGATAAAGGACGGCAGCGAGGGCTATAGCGCCGCCGACATCGAGGTGCTGGAAGGGCTGGAGCCGGTGCGCCGCCGGCCAGGCATGTATATCGGCGGCACCGACGACAAGGCGATGCACCATCTGTTCGCCGAGGTCATCGACAATTCGATGGACGAAGCGGTTGCCGGCCATGCCACCTTCATCGATGTCGAACTCTCGGCCGATGGTTATCTCGCCGTCACCGACAATGGCCGAGGCATTCCGGTCGATCCGCATCCGAAGTTCAAGAAGCCTGCGCTCGAAGTGATCATGACGACGCTGCATTCGGGCGGCAAGTTCGACTCGAAGGTCTACGAAACATCCGGCGGCCTGCATGGCGTCGGCGTTTCCGTGGTCAACGCGCTGTCGGACCATCTCGAGGTCGAAGTCGCGCGAGGCCGCCAACTCTATCGCCAGCGCTTCTCGCGCGGCGTTCCGGTAACCGGCCTCGAGCAGTTGGGCGAGGTTCACAACCGGCGCGGCACAAAAATCCGCTTTCACCCTGATGAGCAGATTTTCGGCAAGGGCGCGGCATTCGAACCGGCACGGCTCTACCGCATGACGCGCTCGAAGGCCTACCTGTTCGGCGGCGTCGAGATCCGCTGGACCTGCGATCCGTCGCTGATCAAGGAAAAGGACCAGACGCCGGCCAAGGCGGAGTTCCATTTTCCCGGCGGCCTGAAGGACTATCTCAAGGCATCGCTCGGCGACGATTTCCAGGTGACGCGCGAAATCTTTGCCGGCAAGAGCGAGAAGCAAGGCGGCCATGGCTCGCTCGAATGGGCGGTGACCTGGTTCGGTGGCGACGGCTTCATCAATTCCTACTGCAACACAATCCCAACCGGTGAAGGCGGCACACATGAGGCCGGCTTCCGCAATGTGCTGACGCGGGGCCTGCGCGCTTATGCCGATCTCGTCGGCAACAAACGCGCATCCATCGTCACCTCGGAGGACGTCATGATCTCGGCGGCGGGCATGCTGTCGGTGTTCATCCGCGAGCCGGAATTCGTCGGCCAGACAAAGGACAGGCTGGCGACGATAGAGGCGATTCGGATTGTCGAGACCGCCATCCGCGATCCGTTCGATCATTGGCTGGCCGACAATCCGCAGGAAGCATCGAAGCTGCTCGAATGGGTAATCGCGCGCGCCGACGAACGGGTGCGCCGGCGCCAGGAAAAGGAAGTTTCGCGCAAGAGCGCGGTGCGCAAATTGCGGCTGCCCGGCAAGCTCGCCGACTGCACGCAGAATGCCGCGGCCGGTGCCGAACTCTTCATCGTCGAAGGTGACTCGGCGGGCGGCTCGGCCAAGCAGGCGCGCGACCGCGCCAGCCAGGCGGTGCTGCCACTGCGCGGCAAGATCCTCAACGTCGCCAGCGCCGGCAACGACAAGCTTGCCGGCAACCAGCAGATTTCGGACCTGATCCAGGCGCTCGGCTGCGGTACGCGGTCGAAATATCGCGACGAGGATTTGCGCTACGACCGGGTCATCATCATGACCGACGCCGACGTCGACGGCGCCCACATAGCTTCGCTTCTGATCACCTTCTTCTACCAGGAAATGCCGGCGCTGGTGCGTGGCGGCCACCTTTATCTGGCGGTGCCGCCGCTTTACTCGATCAGGCAAGGCGGCAAGGTCGCCTATGCCCGGGACGACGCGCACAAGGACGAGCTGCTGCGCACCGAGTTCACCGGGCGCGGCAAGGTCGAGCTAGGCCGCTTCAAGGGTCTGGGCGAGATGATGGCCGCGCAGCTCAAGGAAACCACCATGGACCCGAAAAAGCGCACGCTGCTTCGGATCGATGTGATCGACGCCGAGGCAGCGACCAAGGATGCCGTCGATGCGTTGATGGGCACCAAGCCGGAAGCGCGCTTCCGCTTCATCCAGGAACGCGCCGAATTCGCCGAA
Organism: Mesorhizobium sp. M0051; assembly: GCF_040323235.1. Taxonomy (NCBI): domain Bacteria; kingdom Pseudomonadati; phylum Pseudomonadota; class Alphaproteobacteria; order Hyphomicrobiales; family Phyllobacteriaceae; genus Mesorhizobium; species Mesorhizobium sp. M0051. Next base: position 261,813 of record NZ_JAMYUT010000002.1, on the reverse strand, counting down.
ACGGAAGTGCTGGATATCTAGCCTCCCGCCGGTCCATAACAAGGCTCCAGTTTCGGAGACGTGCATGTGACCTGGAGGCGGCTGAAAGATCATTTCGAGACCAGTTTCGCCGCGCTAACGCAACCGACGCGTTCGGATTGGATTTTCGCCCTGCGCACTGTTTCGGCCGGCCTGATCGCGCTGCTGGCCGCCTATGCGTTGAAGCTCGACCACCCGCAATGGGCCATGATGACGGTGTTCATCGTCGCCCAGCCGGTTGCCGGCATGGTGCTGGCGAAGGGCTTCTACCGATTGCTCGGCACGCTGGTCGGCGGCATGGCTGCGATAAGCATCACCACGGTGTTCGGCACCGGCCCCTGGGTATTGGTGACGGTGCTTGCCCTTTGGATCGGCATCTGCACCTTCGTCTCGTCGCTGCTGCGCAATCCCGAAGCCTATGGCGCCGCCCTTGCCGGCTACACCGCGATGATCATCGGCCTGCCCGCCTTCGGACAGCCGCACCTCGTCGTCGACCTCGCGGTCGCGAGATGCGCCGAGATCGTGCTCGGCATTATCTGCGCCGGCCTGACCAGCCGGCTGATCTTGCCAAAGCTGGCCAGCAACGCCATCGTCTCGCGGCTGAAACGCTGCATTCTCGATCTTGCGACTTACGCCGGCGGCGCGTTCTCCGGCGGCGATCCTGCAACGCTGTCCGGCCTGCACCGAAAGCTGGTCGCCGACACCCAGACGCTCGGCGAGATGCGCGCCTATGCCAGGCTGGAAGCGCCGAGCTTTGCGCCGCGCTCCCATCCGGTCCGACGCACCATCGGACAGCTGCTCTCGGCCCTCTCGGCGGCACGCGCGCTGCATTCGCACGCTGCCCCTAAGAACGCCGCACTCATCCCGGTGCGATCGGAATTGCACGCCCTTGTCAGCGAACTGGCTGCGAAACCCGGCGCGCTGGACGACACCGCGCCCTGGATGACGCGACTTGACGCCATTTCAGCCAAGGCCCGGCAAATGCCCGATGCCCCGACCGATCAGGGCGACGACTGGGTCGGCACCATCACCCGCCTTACTATCGCCGCCGATTTCGCCGAGGCGTTCAAGCAGGTGCTGCGCGGCCTCGATGCCTTGCGCGCGCCCGCCACGCGCCCGGTCCGGGGCAGCAGGCAGCCCGCGCTGGTGGTGCATCGCGACTACTCCGGCGCATCGCGCAATGCCGTGCGCGCTGCCTTGGCCACCTTGCTGGTCGCCGCCTTCTGGCTGACGACGAAATGGTCGGAAGCGGCCGGCACGGTCATTCTCGTTGCCGTCGTATCCAGCCTGTTTGCGGCCCGTCCCGACCCTGTGCAGGTCGCCTGGGGGTTCTTCAAGGGAACGTTGCTCGCTTTGCCCTTTGCCTTTCTTGTCGGCCAGATCGCGTTGCCCGCCTTGCCCGGCTTCGGCTGGTTCATGCTGTTTGTCGTGCCGATCCTGGTGCCCACGGCGCTGGCGATGGCCAATCCACGCTATGTCGGCGTGGCGACGGCCTTCGCCATCAACTTCCTCGCCTTCCTCAGTCCGCATCAGGCGATGACCTACGATCCCGGCCCCTTCTTCGCCGGTTCGGCATCGATCCTGGTCGGCATTCTGCTGGCGATCGGCGTCTTCATCGTCGTGTTGCCCGCCGATCCGTGGCTCGCGGCCAACCGCATCGTGCGCGCCATGCGCGAGGATTTGGCGCGGCTTTGCCTGCATGAGCGTGTGCCGAGGCGCTCGGCCTTCGAGAGCCTCGCCTATGATCGCATCAACCAGTTGATGCCTCTGGTGCAGAATGCCGGCAGCAGGGGCGATGCTGTCTTAGGCGGCGGCGTCGCCGCCGTCACCGTCGGCTTGGAGATCCTCCGGCTGCGCGGAGCAAGCCAAAGCCATGCCATCCCATCGGAGACCGCGGTTTCGATCACCAACTTCCTGCGGGCGCTGGCGCGCGAACTGCTCTTTCGCGCCCTCGGCGATCCGCAGACGTCGACCGTCGCCGTCGCCCGCCAATATGCGGCAAACATCGCCCAGCGAAACGGCACCGGCGAATTGCTGCAGATAGCGGTATCGCTGCGCATCATCGCCGCGGCGATGGAGGATTTCCCGGATTTCTTCACGAAGGGTCAAAACTAGCGTGCCCAAGTGTGTCGAGATTCGGTCAGGCCGAGCCGAGAATGGCGGGTTCCGAGAACCGGAGCGGAGCGTACTTTTGTGAGCACCGGAAGCGCAGGGAACCGTCATTCGCAGGCCGGCATCACCTGAATATCGATACTTTAGGCGGCGGCGATCGCCAGCGCATGGCCCCGCGCGTTCTCGCGCAGCGCGTCGAGATGGATCGACTTGACCAGCGCGGCCAGATCGCCTTCCGCCGACTGTCCACCCACTTCCTTGAGCATCAGCCAGCTGACCTCCTGCACACCGGCGACGCGCTTGCCGTTGGCGACCTCGCGCCAGATCTTCAATGCGCGCAGGATGATGGCGTGTGTGGCGGCGGCGAGGCCGGCGCTGCGGAACAACGCCTGCAGGGCGACATCGTGCCCGCCGGCAAGCAGCGCCCTCACCCTTTGTTCGGACTGCTGGCTGAGCGCGACCAGCGCCGAGCCGAAGAAATCGACCTTGCCGTGCGCGATGGTGCGGATGAGGAAGCTGGCGGTGAGATCGCCGCGCAGCCTGAGATGCTCGATCAGTGCGGCATGTTCTTCCTGGCGCGTGCCCTCGATCAGCGTCACCGAAGCCTTGACGCAGGCATCGCGCATGACGCGGTCGGCGCGCGCCGCGCCCATCATTGCCATGACCAACGGCGACGTTTTCAGCATCTCGCCGAGCTTGACGAGCAGCATATGCCGACAGTCGGCAGGCAGCCGGGCGTCCGATATCAGCGCCTCACGAACCAGAGGCAGATGGCCGTGGCGTTCAGCCATGCGGCGGAAGCTGAGCGAGGCGATGTCGGCGCCGCTGTTGGCGAGCAACACGGCGCAGGCTTCGGCCTCGCCGATCTCGGCGATCGCGGCCGACAGCGCCATCGAGACGACCGGCCGGTCGGCGATCAGTCTCTGCGTCACCTTCGGACTTGAGGCTACGCGGTTGATCAGATCGGCGTCGGTAAGCAGCGGCGAACGCGCCAGTACCATGCCGGCGACTTCCGGCTGGTCGGAGGCCAGCACACTGATGATCTGCAATGGCGCGTGGTGGCTCATCGACAGTGCCTCGGCCATCGCCAGCCGCACCTTCGACGAAGCATCGTCGAGCAACAGCGTCAGCGCCGCCTCCGCGGCGCAACGGTCCTCGAACGGCAGGTCGGAATTGACGTAGGCTCGGGCCAGCGCGCTTGCCGCGGCGGCGCGCTCTGTCACCCTGGCCGTGCAAATCCATCTCAAAAAATGCGAAACAACCATGCCGCCTGCTTACGCCCCTTGCCAGAACGGTCCTGGCCCCGTGGAGACGGTAGGCAGAAATGGTTTACGAACGGTTCACCATGTTCATTAACTGGCTTGCGAGCGCTGGGTGCAGCGCATATCAACCGTCAGCTAGTGGAGGCGAGAGAAAATGGCCGGGCTTTATCTCCAGGAGTTCGTTGTCGGCCACGTCTTCCAGCACACGCTGCGCAAGACCGTCACCGAAAGCGATAACATGCTGTTTTCGGTCATGACGCTGAACCCGCAGCCGCTGCACATCGACTTCGACTTCGCCGCCAAAAGCGAGTGGGGCAAGCCGCTGGTCAACTCGCTGTTCACGCTCGGCCTGATGATCGGCATTTCGGTCAACGACATCACCGTCGGCACAACGGTCGCCAATCTCGGCATGAAGGAAACCGTGTTTCCGCATCCGGTCTTCCATGGCGACACCATCCGGGTCGAGACAACAGTCATCTCGGTACGCGAGTCCAGGTCGAAACCCGATCGCGGCATCGTCGAATTCGAGCATCGCGCCTACAACCAGCACGGCGATCTCGTCGCCAAATGCACGCGGCAAGCGATGATGCTGAAGAAGGCGACCTGAAACATGCGTTCACTGCTATTTGTCCCCGGCGATTCCCAGAAGAAGCTGGAAAAGGGTTTTGGAGCCGGTGCCGACGTGGTCATCGTCGACCTCGAGGATTCCGTGGCGCCGCACAACAAGGCGCTGGCGCGCGAAGTGGCGGCGCGCTTCATCGTCGAACGCAGGGCGCAAACCAGCTCAGTCATCTATGTCAGGGTCAACGATCTGTCGACCGGGCTGACCGATGACGACCTGGCGGCATTGGTGCCGGCAAGACCCGACGGCATCATGCTGCCCAAGTCGAACAGCGGCCAGGATGTGCAGCATCTCTCGGCAAAGCTCAGGGTGCACGAGGCCGAAAACGGCCTGGCCGATGGCGCGATCAAGATCCTGCCGATCATCACCGAAATGCCGGCAGGCGTGCTGGCGGCCGCGACCTATGCCGGAACAAGCGCGCGGCTTGCCGGTCTCACCTGGGGAGCGGAAGATCTGTCGGCGGCGATTGGTGCACGTGCGGTCCGCGACGAGCATGGCCGCTACACCGACGTTTTCCGCCACGCTCGTATCATGACCATACTCGCCGCTGCCGCGGCAGAGGTTGCGGCGATCGACACCGTCTTCCCGAATTTTCGCGACATGGCCGCCTTCAAAGCGGAATGCACTGAAGCCGAGCGCGACGGCTTCACCGGCAAGATGGCGATCCACCCCGACCAGGTGCCGGTCATCAACGCCGCCTTCACGCCGTCAGTCGAGGCGGTGAGGCAATCGACGGCAATCGTCGCGGCGTTCCAGGCGGCGGGAAATCCCGGCGTCGTCGGCATCGACGGCAAGATGTACGACCGCCCGCATCTGCGGCTGGCCGAGCGGCTTCTGGCGCGTGCCGGAGCGGCCGGCGTTTCCGCTTAGAGCCATTTTCAGGAAAAGTGTGAAACCGTTTCTGTCCGAGTTGCGTCAAAACAGGGCATTCGACCGGTTTGGCGTTTTCGTGAAACGACGGATCGCCCTGCTCTCAGTCCCGCGCCAACACGATGATCCGATCCTCCGGCAAATAGGCCAACGGCTCCGACTTCAACGGGTTGACGGTGACGCCGCCCAGCGCCCGCTGGTCGGCGTCTCCGGCGCGAATGCGCCTGTAACCCAAGGCGATTTCACCGCGCAACCGCGCCGATTCCGCGATTGTCCAGAAGGTCAGCGGCCGCTCGATGGCGACATAGTCAGCGACGGGACGCATGTAGATTTCGGAACCCTCCTCATCGAGCAGGTCATCGAAGATCGCGGCAAGGTGCTGGTTCTCGGACGCCTGCGCCAGCATCAGGCTGACCAGCCTGTTGCTGACGACGAAATCATCGGCCTTGGTGACTGCCGCAAGATCTCGGTTGCGCACGTCGATCATCTCGCTGACGATGCTGATGTGCATACCGGCGTCAACCGCGATCTTGCGCAGATGCAGCAGCGTCACCAGCGTGCGCGTATCGGCGGGCTGCGCTGGCATGGTTTCGCTATAGCCGAGGACGAGCACATGGTCGTAGGAAGGCACGTCCAGGCTTGCCAGAGCGGAGCTGCTCGATGTGTCCGTGACGCGGCAGTAAACCGACAGATTGTCACTGGCGACCGGCAGGCCGGCAACCTCCTGCTCAAGGTCGGGCGTATCGGCCGCTATGGTCAGGATCGAACCAGGCGCGACGTAGCGCGACAGTTCGTAGGTTATGATCGGACCGCGCCGGTTCCAGCCGAGGACAAGCGTGCGCTCCGGCTTCGTCTCGACGGGCCGCGGCTCGAGGATCGCCGCCGCGTCGATCTTGATGCCAGCGCTCCCCAGCTTTATCGCCGCATCGTCCTCGGCGACGATGATGGCGCGCATGTCCTTGCCGATCACCAGGTCCGACGGCGGGTTGAGATTGACGCGTCCCTCTTGGTCGCAAAGCCCGATCAGCGCACAGTGTTCATACGCCATCACCGCCTCGCCGAAGGTCTTGCCGGTGAGGTCCGGCTGCTCGGTCGTATAGATTTCGCAGCCGTCGAAATCGAGCAGCTCCGAATAGACGCCGCTGAGGCCCGACTGCCGGCTTGAATGCACGACGATGCGCGAGATCAACTGGTCGGCCAGCACGAGCTGCACCTCGGCTCCGCCGACGACGCGCGCGACCTCGGCGTTCTTGCCATCGCGGATCTCGGCGGCGATGTTGTAGGGGGCGGTGCGCCGGTTCGGGTCGTTGACCAGCGCCAGCACCGTCTTGATGACCTGCGAATCCGGATCGTCGCCGTCCGGCGACAGCACGATGACCGACCGCGAGGTCTGCGGATTGACGATGGCAAGGTCGTAGAGATCGGTCGGGTCACCGCTGCGGCAGATGATGCGCGTGTTGCCCAGCTTGCCGACCTTGGCCGCGATCTCGTCCTCCATCTCGACCTTGTCCATATTGGCCATGACCACAATGCGCGGACGTCGGCGGCTGGCATTGGCAATGACGAGCTCGGAGATGACGTCGAAGATCGACGGCGACCAGTTGAGGATGACCGTGTGATCTGTCTCCAGCACCCGCGAACGGCCCTTGCGCAATTCATCGAGCTTGCTGTCGACGCCGGCGCTCAGCACGCCGATGAGCGCCGAAACGACGAAGATGCCGGCAAGCGTGACAAACAGCATGACGAGACGAAAGGCCCAGCCAGTGTCGCCGCCCATCGTACCGGAATCGAGCGTGCGCATCAGCGATTCCCAGAACGCTTCGACAAAGTTCAGCGGCTCGCCGCCTTCGGGCGCGATGCGGGTCACCGCAAGGAAACTCGCGGCGACGACGATGATCAGCAGTGAAACGACGGCAAGCCAGCCGATCAGCGCGATCGGGCCGGCGGCCATGCTCTTGTCAAACCCGTAGCGCAGCCGGGTTGCCAGCGAGTCTCGTTCCTTCATTTAGCCGACGCCCCGCAATATCCCCAAGGTCGATGCGCCGACTCTAGCGCATCGCCGAAGCCGCTCTCTTAGCCTGTGTTCAAATAAAGGGGAATCGCTTTCGCGTGCCCACGGCCAGGGAATCCGCCGACGCGGCGGACGGCGGCCGACCCAAGGATTAGTCCTTGTCCCAGCGCGGCCGGCGCATCGAAAATACCTCGTCGACGCTGGCATACTCCATATAGCCGAGGCGAGCGACATTGCCTGCCTTGGTGATGTCGAACAGACCGTCTGTCAGGAAGGCGTCGTCGATGTATACGCCGACCACTTCGCCGGCGACAACGACAGCGCTTGTCGGCGATCCGTCCAGCGCCTTTGGCCGAAAGACCTCCGTCACCCGGCATTCGAGTGCGGCCGGCGCTGCCGCCACACGCGGTGGCGCGACCAGGCGCGACGGCGCCATCGCAAGATCGGCATAGATGAACTCATTGACGCCGCGCGGTGCATTGACCGATGTGCGGTTCATCTTGTCGGCGAGATCGCGGCTGACCAGATTGGCGACAAACTCACCGGTTTCCTGCGCGAAGGAGGCGCTGTCCTTCTCGCCCTCTGAGGAGAACCAGACGATGAAGGGCCGCGTCGAAACGGCATTGAAGAAGGAGTACGGCGCGAGATTGACCTCGCCGGCTCCGTTCAGCGTCGAAATCCAGCCGATCGGGCGCGGCGCGACGATTGCCTTCGAAGGGTCGTGCGGCAGGCCGTGGCCCTTTGAAGGTTCGTAGAACATTCAGCCCGCCCACGGCCCCGAATAGTCACCATAAAGCTTTGCGGGATCTGGCCGCGGCCGCTCCGGCGCCGGGCCCGCATAAGAGCCGATATGAATGAAACCGACGACGCGCTCCAGCGGTGCCAGCCCGAGCAGCGCCCTACCCTCCGGCACATCCGAATACCAGTTGCTGATCATGTTGGTGCCATAACCCAGCGCGTTGGCTGCAATCATCAGGTTCATCGCCGCCATACCGCCCGACAGGAACATTTCCCATTGCGGGATTTTTGGGTTCTCCCTTGGGATCGATATCACGCCTATCACCAGCGGCGCGCGCGAGAACCGCGCCAGTTCCTGGTTGCGGCGGCCTTCCGGCAATGGACCCTCCCGCTGCTCGGCAAGTGCTGCCAGTTGTCTGCCGATCTCGATACGAGCATCGCCACGATAGAGGATAAAGCGCCAAGGCTCCAATCGGCCATGATCGGGCACTCGCGAGGCGGCGGCGATCATCGTCGCGATCTCCACATCGCTCGGCGCCGGCTCCTTCAAATCAGGAATCGGCGCGGAGTTTCGGCTCAGCAGAAAGTCGATGATCGGCGACGCCATGGGCGCAAGTCTCCTGAACAGTCTGTCTTGAGCTGAAGCGCACCATCGGGAATTCGGGCGACTCGGGCATTGGCGCGGAATATACGCCGGATGGGAGAGTCGTATCGATCGGACTCTTAAGCCTTGAAATTGCCACCGCCATGGGCTTCAACGCAAGGCATGTTTGAGGGGACTATCCGTCTTTTCCTGGTCTGGCTCAGCGCCCTGCTGTTCATGGCGCCGGTTTCGTTCGCCATGGCGCAGAACGTCGATGGCGTAAGCGACCTGAAGCTTCCCGGAATCTCAAGCTATGCGACGCCGAAAGGCGAGAGGTCGCTGGCGCTGAGCGGCGGCGGCGCCATCACGCTCTCCGCGCAGTTGACCGACAAGGGTTCCGACATCACCCGCGGCATCGTCTGGCGGGTCTTCAAGCCCGAAGCCATCAACGGAAAATTGCCGATGGTCGCCTCCGCGCATGGCGGGACCGCCGTCTTCCAGCTCGAACCCGGCAGCTATCTTGTTCATGCCTCCTACGGTCGGGCCGGCGCCACCAAGCGCATCACCGTCGGCAAGGACGCCAAGCGCGAGAGCCTCGTGCTCGATGCCGGCGGCCTCAAGCTTGATGCTGTGCTGTCCGGCGGCGTGCGCATTCCGCCGAAGAAGCTGCGCTTTTCGATCTACGAGGGCACGGCAGAGGCTAATGGCGACCGCGCGCTGATCATCCCCGATGTCGAGCCCAACAGTGTCGTACGGCTCAACGCCGGCATCTACCATGTCGTCTCGACCTATGGCGCGGTCAATGCGGTCATCCGCTCCGACATCCGCGTCGAGGCCGGCAAGCTGACCGAAGCCACCGTCGAGCACCACGCCGCCGAGATCACGATGAAATTGGTGCGCGAGACCGGTGGCGAGGCGATCGCCGACACGTCATGGTCGTTGCTCAACGAATCCGGCGATCCGATCAAGGAAACTGTCGGCGCGTTCGCATCCATGGTGCTGGCCGAGGGCGACTACACCATCATCGCCAAGAACCGCGACCGCATCTATCAGAAGGATTTCACGGTCGTGGCCGGGCAGAACCAGGAGATCGAGGTTCTGGCCACCGAAGCGGCGGCGATGGATCCCGAAGAAGGTGCGGACTGACCTTCAATTGATTTCAAGCAGCCAGCTTGGTCCGCGCCGGCAGGAACGGAATCCGGCGGCGCGGCAAGGTCGGCGCCAGGTCGAACACGCCGCGATAAAGGCGGTGAAGCAATGCCTTGCGGTCACGCAATGGCTCCAGTTCGCTCCAGCTCAGCACCTCGCCGACACGCACGTCGATCGCCTTGCCGGACAGCCGCGCGAATTCGTGGATGAGCAGCGACGTCCGCAATGTCAGCGACGCCTTGCCGACGAACTTCGCCAGGCGGCCGTTGCGCTCGGCCATGTTCATCGGCCCGCTGACCAGATGGAAAAGCCTGCCATTCTGCCCGGAAAAATGCATCGGGATCACCGACGCCTTTGCCTCCTGAATGAGACGCGCCGGAAACATCTTCCACGGCAGGTCGCGCGCCCGGCCAAAACCATTTGGCGCGGTGGCGACGCCACCGGCGGGAAACACCACGATGGTGACGCCTTGCTTGAGCAGCCGCACCGCCTCGTGGCGCACGGCCATGTTGTTCTTGAGCGCGTCCTTGGTCTCGGAAAAGTCGATCGGCAGCGAGTAAGGCTCCATCTCGCGGATCTTGAGCAGATCCTTGTGGATCATCACCCGGAACGGGCGTCCGAGCTGCTCGGCCAATGACAGCACGGCAATGCCGTCACCGATGCCGAACGGATGATTGGCGACGATCACCAGCGGCGTATCCGGCAATTGTGCGGGTGGCCATTGGTCTGACGTCCGCACCCGTACATCGATCAGGTCGAGCATGCGACCGAACACGCGCTCGCCTGTCGGCACGACCTGACGGCGCCAGAAATCGTAAAGCGCGGTGTAACGGTCGCGGCCCGACAGGCCTTCGACCGAATGGATGAACCAGCGCGTCAGCGCCGGCTGGCGCGGATTGGCATAGGAAAGCTCGGGAAAGGGTCGTTCGCGCAATTTCAGCTTGAGCATATGGGCTCGTTACAAGTTCCGCGTGACAAGGATATGTGAAATGGCGGTGGATCGCTCCACCGCCATTTGGCCGGAACTATGCCGATCAGGCCGCGCGTTTGCGCTTGCGGTCGGGTGTAACAGCCTCTTCGGTCAGTTTCGCGATCGCCTGGTCAAGGCCAAGCGATTCCTGGTCGCGTGAGCCCAGCCGGCGCATGTTGACAGTCTGCTCTTCCGCCTCGCGCTTACCGCAGACGAGGATGACGGGAACCTTGGCCAGGCTGTGCTCGCGGACCTTGTAGTTGATCTTTTCGTTGCGCAGATCCGCTTCCGCCAACAGCCCTGCGGCCTTCAGCTTTGCCACCACTTCGGTCGCATAGCCGTCGGCATCCGACGTGATCGTCGCCACCACCACCTGCAGCGGCGCGAACCACAGCGGGAAATGGCCGGAATAGTTCTCGATCAGGATGCCGAGGAAGCGCTCCATCGAGCCACAGATGGCGCGGTGCACCATCACCGGCTGCTTCTTCTCCGAATCCGAGCCGATATAGAAGGCGCCGAACCGTTCCGGCAGGTTGAAATCGACCTGCGTCGTGCCGCACTGCCATTCGCGGCCGATGGCGTCCTTCAGCACATACTCGAATTTCGGCCCGTAGAAGGCGCCCTCACCCGGATTGATCGAGGTCTTGATACGATTGCCGGACCGCGTCCTGATGGTTTCCAGCACGCTGCCCATGATCGCTTCGGCGTGGTCCCACGCTTCGTCGGTGCCGACACGCTTGTCCGGCCGTGTCGACAGCTTGACGCTGATCTCGTCAAAACCAAAGTCGGCATAGGTCGACAGAATCAGGTCGTTGATGCGCAGGCACTCCGACGCCAGCTGCTCCTCGGTGCAGAAGATATGCGCATCGTCCTGCGTGAAGCCGCGCACGCGCATGAGCCCATGCAGCGCGCCAGATGGCTCATAGCGATGCACATTGCCGAATTCTGCAAGCTTTACGGGCAGATCGCGATAAGACTTCAACCCATGCTTGAAAATCTGCACATGGCCCGGACAGTTCATCGGCTTCAGCGCGAAGACCCGATCGTCATCGGTATCGTCGCCGGCGACCGTCACCTTGAACATGGCGTCGCGATACCAGCCCCAGTGGCCTGACGTCTCCCACAGGCTCTTGTCGAGTACCTGCGGCGCGTTGACTTCCTGGTAGCCCTGCTCGTCGAGGCGGCGGCGCATGTAGTTGACCAGGTTCTGGAACATCTTCCAGCCCTTGGCGTGCCAGAAGACGACGCCTGGGCCCTCTTCCTGGAAATGGAACAGGTCCATCTCGCGGCCGAGCTTCCGATGGTCGCGCTTCTCTGCCTCGTCGAGCATCATCTGATAGGCTTCGAGCTGCGCCTGGTCGGCCCAGGCCGTGCCATAGATGCGCGTCAGCATCGGATTGTTCGAGTCGCCGCGCCAATACGCACCGGCCACCTTCATCAATTTGAAGGAATTGCCGATCTGCCCGGTTGAGGCCATGTGCGGGCCGCGGCAAAGGTCGAACCAGTCGCCCTGGGCATAGATCTTGAGATCCTGATCCTCGGGAATGGCGTCGATCAGCTCCAGCTTGTACTGCTCGCCCTTGTCGGCAAACACTTTCTTCGCCTTGTCGCGCGACCAGACTTCCTTGGTGAACGGCTTGTTGCGCGCAATGATCTCGCGCATCTTCTTCTCGATCACCGGAAAATCGTCCGGCGTGAACGGCTCGTTGCGAGCAAAGTCGTAATAGAAGCCGTTCTCGATCACCGGCCCGATGGTCACCTGCGTTCCCGGCCACAATTCCTGCACGGCTTCCGCAAGCACATGCGCCGCGTCGTGGCGAATCAGTTCCAGCGCGCGCGGATCGTCGCGGGTGACGATCTCGACCTTGCCGGACTTGCCGAGCGGATCGCTGAGGTCGCGCACGGTGCCATCGATGGCGTAAGCGACGGCCTTCTTGGCCAGCGATTTCGATATCGATTCGGCGAGACCAGCACCGGTCATCGCCGCGTCGTATTCGCGGACGGAGCCATCGGGAAATGTCAGGGAAACGGAATTCAGCATCATGTATCTCCTATCCAGTCCCGCAAACGAGCGCGGGTGGTCGTGGGGTTAAGCCGGACGCGCCAATCTACATGGACAACGGCAGCGGGCGGGTTTTAGAGGCAGTGCCGCGTCAGGTAAAGGGTGGTCGTTGGCGCAGCCGTCAGGAAATGTCGCCACAGATGTTGCAGGCTGGCCGCAGAGGCTTGCGAAAATGCGCGACATGAACTGGAATCATCGACATGGAAGACGCAACACCCAGCCGAACCGCCCTTGGCGTCGCACGTATGAGGGCTCTCCATCAATTTTCACCGCAAGCGTGGCTGTTTCGCGATCCCTACGCGATCGCAATTCTGGGTGAAGCCGCTCCCTCGGCACAGGAGCTCGAGCAGGAAGACGAGCGCCGACGGCGCATGCGCCTGTTCGTGGCGGCGCGCGCCCGGTTCGCCGAGGACTGGTTGGCGGTGGCGGTCGGTCGCGCTATCCGGCAGCTCGTCGTGCTTGGCGCCGGCCTCGATACGTTTTCGCTGCGCAACCCATATCCGGATCTCAGCGTGTTCGAAGTCGACCACCCGGCGACACAGGCGTGCCGGTCGATTTCGAGCGGCAGAGCCTGCCCGAAGAACTGGCTGCGGCAGGGTTGCGGTCGACCGAACCCAGCTTCTTCATCTGGCTGGGGGTCGTACCCTACCTGACGCAGGAAGCGATCTTCAACACGCTGTCCTGGATAGCTGGCATCCCCAGGTCGGAGGTCGTGTTCGACTATAGCGAACCGGCCGAGATACGCGACGCTGCGGGACAGGCCGCCCTGGCCTGCCACGCGGCGCGCGTCGCGTCTGTCGGTGAGCCCTGGATCAGCTTCTTCATCCCTGGTGAGCTGGCGAAATCCCTGAACGACCTCGGGTTCGATGAGATCGAAGATCTCGAGAGCGGCGATATTGCCGCCCGCCTTTCCGGAGCTCCGAGGGGAGCGACGCCCAACTCCGGTGGCCACATCATCCACGCGCGCCGAAGTTTCTGACCAGACTTATTTCGCCAGCAGCGGCAAGTCCTCCAGGAACGCGGCCCGCGTCTTGAGGCCCTTGGGCATATCGGTGCGGTTGGTGTCGACCACCGGCCGCGCAAAGACGATCTGGCGGCCGTCCTTGTTCGCCCAGCCGACGAACCAGCCGAGCGAGCGCTTTTCCTGGACCTTGTCGGCATCGTTAGCCAGCTTGGTGCTGCCGGTCTTGCCTTGCACCGTCCAGCCTCCTGCCTGGAAAGTCGGGATGATGGCTGATGTCATGTCATACGCTTTGGCCGAGACCGGTAGCTTGCGGGCCAGAAACCTGCGCAGGAAATCGACCTGCTCGACCGGCGTGATCTTCAGGGAGGAACTCACCCAGGACCGGGTCAGGCCATCATTCTTGCCGGGATTGCCGGAAACATCGGCATTGCCGTAGTCGAATTTCGAGACATAGCCGGCAAAGCTTTGCGGCCCAAGCCGGCGGGTGATTTCACGCGAATACCAGAGGATCGAATCCTTTTCCCAGATCATCGGATCGACGGTCTTCTGGTCCCGCTTCAAGGCCTTGAACTCCGGCTTGTAATCCCAGCTCGGTGTGTGCTCGTCGCCCAAGATTCCACTGTCATAACCGATCAGCGACACCGGCACCTTGAACGTCGAGGCCGGGCTGAACCGCTGATCGCACACGCCATTCTGGTAGAGCGTCTTGCCGCTCGCCGCATCGGCGATCAGCGTGCATTGCACGTCCATCAGCGGCGCCGATTGCGCGCGCATCGGAAATCCCAGCAGCCAGGCGAGCAGAAACAGGACGCCGGCAAAGATGAAGGGAAGACGGTCTATGTTACGCATTTGATGCTCGCTCCAGAGGGGGTTCGCGAGCGGCTTAGCGAGGTCTCTTGTCTCGATTTTGTCTCAAATGCGCAGTCTCTGTGCAGCCTGACGTTAACCCTACCGGATCGTAAACTCGCAATACGGCCGAGATTTCGCTGGCGCCGTCACCCCTGCTCTTCGCCCGGCTTGCTGCCGATCCGCCAGTAGCGCCAGGGCGTGAACCAGACATAGCGCTTAGCCAGGGTTTCCGGCACGCGGTCGATGCCATGCGTGCCGAATGGGCCGCAACGCAGCACCCGAAAAAAGCCCATCCAGCCGCCGGCCCACAAGCCATGGCGGGCGATCGCCTCGTGCGCGTATTCGGAACAGGTCGGCAAATGCCGGCAGGAATTGCCGACAAAGCCGGACAGTGTCAGTTGGTAAATGCGCACGAGCGTCGTGCCTAGGACACGGCCGGGCGTCTTGCGCCACGGGCCGGGCCAGTTGCGCCCACGCCTTGGCGGTCCGGCGCTATGCGCATGTCCATGCTGGTCGCCCACTGCGGTCTCCGTATCGCGCTCCCACGCGATAGATGTGGGCTTCGTCAGGAGAACGCAATCCCACTCCTTGTGCGCCTCCCGCCGTCACGGACGGTGTGTGGCGCCATAAGCGACCGACAGCGCGGCCTGGTGCTTGAGGCAGGTGGTGGCGTTGAGCAGCCGGGCAACCTCGTCGCGGCTCAGGACCACCGGCAGCTTGCGCGGATGCGCCAGGGGTGGTTCGGCAGCAGCGGCAGAGCATCACGGGCAGTTCACCGGGAAAGCGACGCTGGCCCTTGCGCCAGCCGGCCTCGTGGCTGACGGTGACGATGCGCTCCTCGATGCGGCCATGGACCTTGTCGAGATCGACGGCGCTGTCGAGGCAATCGGCGGGAGCGTCGTCGAAATAGTGCTCGATCTCGGCTCTGAGTGTGGGTTGGTTGGCCTTGACGGCCAACAGATAGTCGCCCCCCTTGATCGCGGATGGCTTGGGCGATCGTGGCATTGGTGGCGATGGCGTCGATCGAGACCAGCGCGCCTTTCAAGCCCTCATTTGCTCCCAGCCGCTGCAAGAGCACGGGAATGGCCGTCGTTTCGCTGCTCTTGTCGGGGACCGCTTCCCTCCTGCGGTTCCAAACTGGGGTGCGAGGTGTAACGCCGCACTCGGTAACAGCGCGGGGGATATGAACCAGCTGGGAGGCCCTTCATCGTCGTTGGCACGGTCTGGCCGCGCGGACCCCACCCGATGAAGGCGTTGAAATATCTCGTCGTGGTGCTGTGGGACGCATTCGTGGTCGCGCCACTCCTGTGGGCGCCGCCTCAGGGACGCAAGAAAACGTCATCCTATCTTTGGGTGGCATGCATCGGATTCGCACCGGCCTCAAGATATTGCGTGATTTTCCTCAAGGACATCGGCCTGCCAAACAAATATCCCTGTTGGACGAAACAGCCGCAGCTGGTCAGCCGGAGCGCCTGGCTTTCGGTTTCAATGCCTTCTGCGATGATATGCAGGTCCAGGGCCTGTGCGAGTTGAACGATCGCTTTGACCACCGCTTCGGCCTGCCCGTCGGAGCTGATGTCCCTGGCAAACGAGCGATCGATCTTGATAACGTCCAACGGCAACCGCCTGATGTATGAAAGGCTTGAATAGCCCGCTCCGAAATCGTCGAGGGCAATTCGGATGCCGAGCGCGCGAAAGTGTGAAAGCCGCTCCTCAGCCTGTTCGAAATCAATGAGCAGCCGGCTTTCCGTGATTTCAAGCTGAAGCGCCGAGGGCGGAAAGCGATGACGAGCCAACGTCGCGGCGATCTGCTCGACCACCGAGGGCGAACGCAAGTGGCGCGTCGATAGATTGATCGACACATAGTTGAGACGACCTTCGCGGATGAGCGGATACATCTCCTGGCAGCAGCGGTCGATCATCGCCAGGCCGAGTTCGATGATCAACGAACTTTCCTCGGCCAGCGGGATGAACAGCCCGGGAAGAATGAGCCCGCGCTCGGCATGCTGCCATCGTGCAAGCGCCTCCACCCCGACGATCCTGTTGCTCTGGGTGGAGATAATCGGCTGATACCAGGGCTCGATCTCTCGCGCCGCCACGGCGCTGCGCAATTCTGCTTCCAATCCCTGGAGGTGCTCAAGCTCTGCCGCCATCGTTTCGTCAAATTCCGTCCATGTCGAGCGCCCCGCCGACTTGGAGCGGTACAGAGCTATATCGGCGAAGCGCTGCAGCGTTGGCGAATCCGTGGCATTGCCGGGGAAGCTTGCAAAACCGACCGAGCAACTGACGATCAACTGCAGGCGGCCACAAGCGATAGGCCTGCTCATGGCCTCCATGACCTTCGCCGCGATCTCGCGGGCACGTTCGCTGTGAATTGGCGTCACGCAGATAACACCGAACTCATCACCACCCAGCCGGCCTGCCACCTCCTGTTCCTTGCAAATTGCCCGCAACCGGTCGGCAACCGCCAGCAGCACCGCGTCTCCTACGGCATGGCCGTAATTGTCGTTGATTTCCTTGAACCGGTCGAGATCTACAAACAGAAGTTGTACACAGCCACCTTGAACATGGGCCGCATTGATGGCCGCGTCCAGATCGCGAGCGAAACTGCCCCGATTGGCGAGCGTGGTCAGAGGATCGCGCTCCGCAAGGAACAGGGCCTGCTGACGGGAGACCTCCAACTCGTGAGTGCGATCGAGGACGCGCATTTCGAGATCGTTGGCCAGCACAGTCAGGTGGCTGTTGGCGTTGTAGAGCTCAAGCGACTTCGCCTCGAGCAGCCATTCGGCCGCTTCACGTGCTCGCCGTTCGCGTTGGAGACGCCGTTCGAGACGCGCAACGCGATCCTCGGAATGGCTGGCTTCCGAGAGCATTTAAGCTATCGCACCTGTCTTCTGGATCGAAAAACGAACGAATTTCTCGCCGCCGTTTTCGTGGGAGCTTCGCTCTATTCGCACAGTCTCACCGTAGATCTGAGCCGCTCCAAGAATGAGGCCGGAGGCAAGCGCCTCGAAGGGACGGCTGCTGCGATAATCAAGGTTCATTGCCCCATGACCGACGCGCTCGGCCCGAAATTCCGGCAGCTCGGCATCGGGGTAGAGCTTACGCACCTCCACGTGGATATGCCTATCGATACTTTCGAGGAAATCAAAGAGGGTGGCTGCCGTCTTGAAGAAGTCGGGGAACGAAGCCTTGAAACGCCCGATCAAATGCTGGCCGAATAAACCCAGCAACTCGTCTGGCGGCGTGTGGCTTTGCGCGGCCAATGTGGTGACGAGAGATTGCATCTCCTTGTGGTCATAAGTTCCCACCGCGGTGTAGGCGCCACCGCTCGGCAGATCGGAAGCCTCTATGAGGTCATCCACCGCATCAGCCCCATAGGTCTGTTCCACGAAGCCCAGCAGTTCGGTGAATACCATACCCTTCATGTTGCCCTCACTCGCCTATTGGACCGGCCCCAGTTCTGAGCCTAAACCGCAGCATAGAATGTATAGTTAAGGGTATAATTAAGAATGAAAAAAATCGGTCACATAAGTTGCCTCTCCGTACGCCGTCGACGTTGCAGGCAATGCTGGCGGCCCACTCCCTCGACAAGGAGGCGCGCCCTAGAGGAGCGGCCAGAATACCGGCAAACTCCGCGACGGCGTGGATATTGGATCGCTGGCGCCGTCGACAGACGCGGATCCGTCGGTTGGCGCAGTCTGTTCGGCGGCGCCGGTGGCACATCCGCCTGGCCGGTAGCATCGCGGTGCTGCGCGCGCGTCATTTGGAAACCTTGAAACCGGGCCGCTACCGGTTTGGTATCCGGGCCAACGAACTCTCCTTGGCGGTAACGGGGACGACCGGCCGCGTGACTTTCTCCGAGGTCTCAGGCTCCGAGACCTTCCTCTATTTCGATGCGCCTTTCGGGTCGGCGGTGATCCAAGTCGAGGGTGTGCACAGCGTAACTCTCGGTGACGACATTGCAGTCGCGATCAACCCCGATCGCTTCTAATGCTTCGCCGCCGACAGCGACGGCGTCCTGATGGCCGCGCCGGAGCCGTCCATGGGAGGGCAATCCTGATGGCCCGTCTACCTCGATGGCCTCGACCACCGCTATGGCGCTGCCCCCTATGCACTTGAGAAGTCGGACATTCTGTTCGAGGACGGCAAGACTACGCGTTGCTCGGTCCGTCCTGCTGTGGCAAGGCCACGATGCTGAACATCATGTCGGGATTGCTGTTCCCGTCGGACGGACGTGTCGTGCTTGGCGACCGGGATGTCACGCGCGTCAGGACGGCTGACCGTAACATCGCGCAGGTGTTCTAGTTCCCGGTGATCTACCCATCGAAAACTGTGTTCGGAAACCTGGCCTTTCCACTTGAAACGCCACCTGGTTTGCTTGGCATGACGCCAAAAGAATATCGCTAAGTGAAGCCTGCCTTCCGACTTTCCGATAGTGGCGCCAAACTACGCCGCGACACGGATGCTAGCGGTCTCGGCCGCAAGGCTGGACCTGTTGAGAAGGCGCCCGCGAAGCGGAAGGCGAAGGCTTAACGCCCCTCCACATGACGGAGCGTCAAGACTCAGATACCGCTTGGCGAAGCGGGCGGCGATGATTCAACAGCCCGCAGTTGTCTTTTTCATCTGGATAAGGGCGGCGCCCTTCGCGTCGACTGTCGCCTGACCAGCCGCCGAGGACTGTGCGCTGCCGGTCTGCTGGCCGGGGGCACAATCTTTTACCGTATTCGGTTTCGATGTGCCGCCCGTTATGGTGGGGTCAAGCTTCATTCCGCCGGCCGCACCATAATTCGTTCCTCGTCGGTTATCGGCCCTGAGGCCGCTTCTTCGGCGCGCTTCCTCTCGATCTGGCCGATCGCACCGACCACGGCGTCGAAAGTCAGCATGGTCGAGGCATGCCGCGCCTTGTAGTCGCGCACCGGCTCCAGATATTTCAGATCCGCGAAGCGGCCGTCAGGCGGCGCGCCATTTTCCTTCAGCATCTTCAGCATGGCCTCACGCACCGCACGCAGTTCTTCAGCGTTCGCGCCGACGACATGCTGCGCCATGATCGAGGACGATGCCTGGCCGAGCGCGCAGGCCTTCACGTCATGTGCGAAATCCGTGACCACGCCGTCCTGCATCTTGAGGTCGACGGTGACGGTCGAGCCGCACAGCTTGGAATGCGCCTTGGCGGTCGCGTCGGGATGTTCCAAGCGACCGATGCGGGCGATGTTTCCGGCAAAACCGAGAATTTTCGCATTATAGACGTCGTTTATCATTATTTTCCAATCCGTCGCCGCCAAGCGAACAGCGATTGCCGCTGCCGTGTCTTCCTTTCGCTCGTCATGACCTTATATAATGCTGGCAGTCCGGTATCGACAAGACAACGAAAGTCAGTGTCCTAGCCGGAAAGTTCACGCCACTTGCGGGGCTGGAAACGGGGCGAGTTTCCGACACCGAAAGGTCGTGGTCCGTTCAACTCGTTCCTCCGCCGAGAGGGACTACGGGAGACGCCTTTATGGATGCCGTTATTAAAAAACTCATGCCCCAGTCGGCCTATATGGAGAAGCCGGTTACCGACCGGCCGAGCGAAGCCGAAGTCGAGGCCGCCGTGCGCACCCTTTTGCGTTGGACCGGCGACAATCCGGACCGCGAAGGGCTGGTCGACACGCCAAAGCGCGTGGCCAAGGCCTTTCGCGAAATGTTCGGCGGATACGATATGTGCCCGGCCGACGAGCTCGGCCGCACCTTCGAGGAGGTCGCCGGCTACGACGACCTGGTCATCGTCAAGGACATTACATTCCACTCGCACTGCGAACACCACATGGTGCCGATCATCGGCAAAGCGCATGTCGGCTATCTGCCCGACGGCAAGGTCGTCGGCCTGTCCAAGATCGCGCGCGTGGTCGATATCTTTGCCCATCGCCTGCAGACGCAGGAGGCCCTGACGGCGCAGATCGCCGGCGTCATCCAGGACGTACTCAATCCGCGCGGCGTCGCCGTGATGATCGAGGCCGAGCACATGTGCATGGCCATGCGCGGCATCCGCAAGCAGGGTTCAACCACGCTGACCTCGACCTTCACCGGTGTCTTCAAGGATACACCCGAAGAGCAGGTTCGTTTCGTCACCATGGTGCGTGGCGGCGGATCTGATAGCCCCACCGACTTCGCTAGATAAGGACCGGCGATGTCGGCACTGGAATTTCCAAAAGCTCCGTCGGACAAGAAGGCGTTGGAGGAAGGCGCGGTGTTTTCACCGCGCTTCGATGCAGCCGGCCTGGTCACCGTCGTCGTCACCGATGCCGCAGACGGCATGCTGTTGATGGTGGCTCACATGAATGCGCAGGCGCTGGCACTGACGCTGGAGAGCGGCATCGCTCACTACTGGTCGCGCTCGCGCAATGTGCTGTGGAAAAAGGGCGAAACATCAGGCAATTTCCAGCAGGTTGTCGACGTGCTCACGGATTGTGACCAGGACGCCATATGGTTGCGCGTCAAAGTGTTGGGCCACGACGCAACTTGTCACACCGGCCGGCGTTCATGCTTTTATCGGACGGTGAGGCTTGTCGATGGCAAGGGGACGCTTGCCGACGACGGCAACAAGCCGCTGTTCGATGCGGAAAACACATATCGGAAACCACCAGTTTGAACCTTCTGCCTGACACCAGCGACACAAATTCATGATTTCGATACGGCCCGCCTGTATATTAGCCCCGGGACAAGGGAGATCTTGATGCTCGAGTGGGCGTCATTGCGTAACAGACCAGATGTCAGGGAGGCCAACGGCCTGTCCTCCTCCGGCGGCGCATCGGAAACAGCAAGTCAAACCGGCATTTCGCTCGCCTTGGGCGGCGGTTGCGCCCGCGGCTGGGCGCATATCGGGGTGCTGCGTGCGCTTGACGAAGCCGGCATCGAAGTCTCGATGATCGCCGGCACCTCGATTGGCGCGCTGGTCGGCGGTTGCTATCTCGCCGGCAAACTGGACGAACTCGAAGAATTCGCCCGCAGCCTGACCAAGCGACGTATCTTCGGCCTGCTCGATCTCAACCTGCGCGGCAGCGGCCTTTTCGGTGGCATGAAGCTCGACGCCCGGCTGCGCGAGCACATGGCCGGCATTCGTTTCGAGGACCTCGCCAGGCCATTCGTCGCCGTCACATCCGAAATCCGCACGGGGCATGAAATCTGGCTTTCAAGTGGCTCGCTGATCACCGCCATGCGCGCCTCGTATGCGCTGCCCGGCGTGTTCGAGCCCGTGAATTGCAACGGCCGCGTGCTCGTCGATGGCGCGCTGGTCAACCCGGTTCCTGTTTCGGTCTGCCGCGCCTATGAGCAGCCGCTCGTCGTGGCGGTCAACCTTCACTACGATCTGTTCGGCCGCGCCGCCGTCATCAAGCATAGTGCCGGCGAATTGGTCGTCGAAAAGGACGCGCCAAAGCCCGGCCAGGTCGACACCGAGCGCCAGTCGCACCAGACGCGGCTCGGCATCACCGGCGTCATGGTCGAGGCTTTCAACATCATCCAGGACCGGATTTCGCGCGCCAGGCTTGCCGGCGATCCGCCAGACATGTCGCTGCAGCCGAAGCTCAGCCATATCGGCCTGACCGAATTCCACCGCGCCGACGAGGCGATCAGCCTCGGCTATCAGGCGACGATGGCGCAGATCGGCGAACTGACCCGGCTGCAAACGGTTCTCGCCTGATCGACGTCATGCCCGCGCCGCATCGGTGATGCGAAACTGTACGGTGCGGTTGCCGTTCCAGTGATTGCCCGACAACGAACCGGCGACGTGGATTGTCTTGCCGCGGTTCTTGAACAGGAATTCGCCTAGTGCGGTATCGACGGCGCGAAAGGCGATCGCCTGGATGCGGCCGCCGCTTTCCGACTGTAGCTCGACGCGAATGTGGTTGGTGCCGACCGGCCGCGCATCGGCCAGTCGGTGACGCGGCAGCACGAAAACGGGTGCCACATGCCCGGCACCGAAGGGTCCGGCCTTTTCCAGTGCGTCAAGAAGGCTGAGCGTCGCGCCTTCGGCGGCAAGCGCACCGTCGATCGCCAGGCTTTCCTCGCTCTGCAGGCGGAACACGTCGGCGGCCGCCCGCTCTTCGAAAAACGCCCTGAGTTCGCCGAGCTTCGCCCGCTCCACGGTGATACCCGCCGCCATGCCGTGGCCGCCGCCCTTGACGATCAGCCCGGCATCGGCCGCCTCGCGTACCAGCCGGCCGAGGTCGAAGCCCGACACCGAGCGGCCCGAACCGGTGCCGGTGCCATTGGCATTGAAGGCAATGGCGAAGGCGGGCCGCCGCGCATGATCCTTCAGCCGTGAAGCAAGCAGACCGACAATGCCAGGATGCCAGGTGTTGCTGGCGGTGACGACGATGGCAGGGCCATTGCCGCCGGCAAGCTCGGCATCGGCCTCGACACGTGCCGCCGCGAGCATCTCCTGCTCCATCAGCTGCCGTTCCTGGTTGAGCCGGTCGAGCGTCTCGGCAATACTGCGCGCCTCGACCGGGTCGTCGGTCGCAAGCAGGCGGCTGCCGAGCGCGGCATCGCCGATGCGTCCGCCGGCATTGATGCGCGGGCCGATCAGGTAGGCCAGATGGAAGGTGCTGACCGGCTCGCCGATACGCGAGACCCGTGCGAGCGCCGCCAGCCCTTCGTTCTTTTGCTGGCGCGCCATCTGCAGCCCCTTGACCACGAAGGCGCGGTTGACGCCGGTCAGCGGCACCACGTCGCAGACGGTGGCAAGGGCGACGAGATCGAGCAGCGAAAGCAGGTCGGGCGGCGTGGCATCGGCCATCCGGCCACGCAGGATCCTGGCCGTCTGCACAAGGGCGAGGAAGACCACGCCGGCGGCACAGAGATGACCCTGCCCGGAAAGGTCGTCGTCCCGGTTGGGATTGACGACGGCAATTGCCGCCGGCAAGGCACCACCGACCTGGTGATGGTCGAGCACCACGACATCGGCGCCAGCCTCGTTGGCGGCGTCGATGGAAACGGCGC
Organism: Mesorhizobium sp. M0051; assembly: GCF_040323235.1. Lineage (NCBI taxonomy): Bacteria > Pseudomonadati > Pseudomonadota > Alphaproteobacteria > Hyphomicrobiales > Phyllobacteriaceae > Mesorhizobium > Mesorhizobium sp. M0051. The sequence continues at coordinate 238,621 of NZ_JAMYUT010000002.1, read as the reverse complement.
TGTTGGTGCCGCAATCGACGGTGACGATCAGTGTCGCGCCACGCGAGACCAATTCACGCATGGCGTCTGGATTGGGACCATAGCCCTCGAAAATGCGATCCGGAATGTAGATTTCCGAAGGCACCGAGAAATGCGCAAGGAACCGCTTCAGCAGGGCCGACGAAGCGGCGCCGTCGACATCATAGTCGCCGAAGATCGCCACCTTTTCCCTGGCCATCACTGCGGCGGCGATGCGGGCCGCCGCCCTGTCCATGTCGGTCAGCGATGCTGGATCCGGCAGAAGATCGCGGATCGTCGGGTCGAGAAACCGCTCGGTCTGCTCGGCGGTGACGCTGCGCCCGGCAAGCACCCGTGCGACGATGTCGGGCACGCCATGGCCTTGCGCGATGGCGAGCGCGGTCATGTCCTGGCGCTCGGTCAGCCGGTGTTCCCAGGAAACCCCGGATACCGACTGCCTGACATCGAGGAAGAGGCGTTTTTCGCCGGTCATACTGTTTGCCGACTCATGGTTGGCCGCAGGATAGTACATGTCGCCCAAAAGTATGCAGCGGTTTTGGGACAACGACATGCATAAACAACAACCTAATGCGCGTCGCGTGAACGCGACGCGCATTAGGCCAAAGACAGGCAAGGCCAAGTGGTGCGCGGAGATGCGCCGTCCCGGGAGATTTCAAGAAAACTACGCTTTCCGCTTTTCAGCCTGGCGCCCGCAGCCATTCGTCGGCGCATCGCCCATCGTCTTTTCCGCACCGTCCTTGAGCCAAGCCATGAAAGGCCGGTCGAACCTGAACGCATCGCCGCATTCCCGGATGAGAAAGCGGCGCACGTTCTGGGTACTGCGATAGGACTTCGTGATGGCGGTGGCGCGCGAAATCGGATCCGCGTGCCAGTCGAACGGGTTCATCGTCAAATCCTTGCAGCCGGCATCGGATGCCGCCACAGGGCTAACAAGTGCGATGCCGGTCCGCAAGCGCCCAGGTCAACAACCTTGATTAAAGCCGATTAGAGCCCCGTATGACATTACGGTTTTCGTTACGGCTGGGAGTGCTCTCCGTCATGCAACGCCGCTTTCACTGCGAGTGCGGCTTCTAGGAAGCGGTCAAACTCGTCCGGCTTCATAGAATAGGTTTCACCGTCGCCTCCCAGATGACGACCTGCCAACAACACCTTTCGTTCCCCCTCGCCATCTTGGAAAACCTTGAAAGCTAGCATGAAAGTTCGTCCCTTCACGTCAACGCGTTTGATAAGCGTTGACGCCCAGGCTTTGCGGAAACGCCGAAGGATTGATTGGAATGGCACGACAAATCCCCATGCAGCAAACGACACTACGCATCGCCGCACAGTTATGGCAGATCGGGTTTGTCAACTACAACAGCCGGATGAAGTCTTAGAACTTATCCAGGTCCTGATGGCGGGCCTTGATCTCGCGCACCGTCCGCGACGACGAGCGCAGCACGATCGTGTGGGTGGTGATATAGTTGTGGCCGAACTTGACGCCTGCCAGCATGTTGCCGTCGGTGACGCCGGTGGCCGCGAAAAGCACGTCGCCGCGCGCCATGTCTTCGGCCCGATAGACCCGCTTTGGATTGGAAATGCCCATCTTCGCGGCGCGAGCGACCTTTTCCGGCGTGTCGAGGATCAGCCGGCCCTGCATCTGGCCACCGGTGCAACGCAGCGCGGCCGCGGCCAGCACGCCCTCGGGTGCGCCGCCAGTGCCGAGATAGATGTCGATGCCGGTTTCCTCGGGATCGGTGGTGTGGATGACGCCGGCGACATCGCCGTCGCCGATCAGACGGATCGCTGCGCCCGTGGCGCGCACGTCATCGATCAGCTTGGCATGACGCGGCCGGTCGAGGATACAGGCAGTGATGTCCGACACGGCGACGCCCTTGGCCCGGGCGATATTGGCGATGTTTTCGGCCGGCGAGGCATCGATGTCGATGATCCCGTCGGCATAGCCTGGACCGATAGCGATCTTTTCCATGTAGACGTCGGGCGCGAACAGCAGGCTACCCTTCTCAGCGATTGCGATAACGGCGAGCGCATTGGCCAGGTTCTTGGCGCAGATCGTCGTGCCTTCCAGCGGATCGAGCGCGATATCGACGGCCGGACCTTTCCCGGTGCCGACCTCCTCGCCGATATAGAGCATCGGCGCCTCATCCCGTTCGCCCTCGCCGATCACCACCGTGCCCTTGATGGCAAGCCGGTTGAGCTCCTGGCGCATGGCATCCACGGCGACCTGGTCAGCCGCCATTTCGTCGCCGCGCCCGCGTAGCTTGGCGGCGGCGACTGCTGCCCGTTCGGTGACGCGCACCAGCTCCATGGTGAGTATCCGGTCGAGACCGGCGACGATGTTCTGGGCCACATTCATCTGGTGATTTCCTCGTTGGCAATACAGCCTCCCGCCGGAGGTGGGCCTTTTTTGTCAAACGAGCATGACCACGGCAAGACCTGCCAATAGTTTTGTCCGAAAAGATAGCAATATCAATCGATTAAACTGCAATCTGAAACGACATCCGCCCGCTCGCTGCGGACCGCACCGGCCTTCAAAAGGTGAAAAATCGCGCCATTCTCTGCCTAGAACACCGCGAGATATTTGAGCAGCGAAATGATGCCGATGATGATGACGATGATCCGGACGATCTGCCGCGTCCTGCCATCCAATGGCAAGCGCTGGACAAGATAGAGAACCAGGATGATCACCAGAAAGGTGATCAGGATGCCGATCAAGGCAGATGAAGCCATGGTACCCTCCTCCAAAAGACGTGCTGAAACAGGGAAATAGGCCGGAAAAGCCGGCCTTGTCGCGCTGCGGTCAGTACCAGCGGCGCGACGTATCGTTCATCGACTGACCAATGGCGAACCCTGCCATAAAGCCGAGCAGACCGATCACGCCGACCACGGCCGTCGTCGTACCGGGATTTTCGCGCGCGACTTCCGAGACCGCATGGGCGTGTGTGCGCAGCTGCTGCGCGGTTCGCGACCTGCGGGTCGTGTCGTAGAACTCGGACGCCTGCTCGCTGGCGTCATTGAGCATTTCCGCGCCCCGTGCCGAAATGCTCTTGTTGATCTTGGTGATCTCCTTGCGCAGTTCGGCGATCTGCTTTTCCAGCGTCTTCTGGATGTCGTCAATATCAGGGGTGCCGGATTTGTTGGTGTCGGCCATGAGGCGGTTCCTTTGATTGCTGATCAAAAGAACGGCGCCGGTACGAATTCGTTCCGGTCGGCCGCGGCTGCTAGCCCCGTCAGACGCGGCTATCGGGCGGGAAACTAGCCTGCCCGTTCGATGCGGATGACCTGTGGTTTGTCGGTCAGATGGCCGTCCTTGGTGATGCCATCGACGGCCTTGCGCACGGCGGCCTCTGTCGTCTCATGGGTGACGAGGATCACCGTCTTTTGCGCCGCCGCTTCGCCGTTGACCGCGTGCTGGACGATCGATTCCAGCGAAATGTCGTTGTCGGCCATGCGCTTGGCTATTGCCGCGAACACGCCGATGCGATCATGCACGGTCAGCCGGATGAAGTAGCCGCCGGCATGGCTGCGCATCTGCGCCTTCTTGTAGGGCTTCAGTTCCTTCGCCGGCCGACCAAACACGGGGCCATGCTGGAAGCCGGGCCGACTCTTGGCGATGTCGGCGATGTCGCCGATGACGGCCGATGCGGTGGCATTGCCGCCGGCGCCGGGACCGGACAGCAGCAGCTCTCCAAGAATGTCGGTCTCGATCGCCACCGCGTTGGTGACGCCATGCACCTGCGCGATGACCGAGGCCGTCGGCACCATGGTCGGGTGCACGCGCTGCTCGATGCCGCTGTCAGTGCGCTGGGCGACGCCAAGCAGCTTGATCCGGTAGCCAAGATCGCCCGCCGCGCGGATGTCGGCCTGGGAGATGTTGGAAATGCCTTCCATGTAGATGTCGTTGGCGGCGATCCTTGTGCCAAAGGCAAGGCTGGTCAGGATCGACAACTTGTGCGCCGTGTCATGGCCCTCGATGTCGAAGGTCGGATCGGCCTCGGCATAGCCCAGCCGCTGTGCGTCCTTCAGGCAGGCGTCGAACGAGATGCCCTCGGCCTCCATGCGGGTCAGGATATAGTTGCAGGTGCCGTTGAGAATGCCGAAGACGCGGGTAACCGAATTGCCGGCCATCGCCTCGCGCATTGTCTTGATGACGGGGATGCCACCCGCCACTGCCGCCTCGTAGTTGAGCAGCACGCCGCGCTTCTCGGCGATCTCGGCCAGCGCCACGCCATGCTTGGCGAGCAACGCCTTGTTGGCGGTGACGACATGGCGGCCGGCTTCGAGTGCCGCCTTCACCGACAGGCGCGCCGGCCCCTCGTCGCCGCCGATCAGTTCGACGAACACGTCGATTTCGGCCATCTGGGCCATCTCGACCGGATCGTCGAACCAAGTTGCGGCACTGAGATCGACGCCGCGATCACGCTTCTGGTCGCGCGCCGAGACCGCGGTGACGATGATATCGCGCCCGCACTGCCGGGTCAGTTCCGCCGCCTTGTCGCGCAGCACGCGCGCCACCGACGCGCCGACGGTGCCGAGACCGGCTATTCCAACACGCAATGCTTCAGCCATGTCCGGCGACGTCCCTCAAGTCAGATCGAAATTGTCCGCGGCTGCAAGCTTACCGGTGAGCGGAAAGCGGCACGACGTTGTTGGGCTGCTTGGCGCTGGTCGCCAGGAAGCGCTTGATGTTGCGCGCGGCCTGCCGGATCCGGTGCTCGTTCTCGACCAGCGCGATGCGCACGTGATCGTCGCCATGTTCGCCGAAGCCGACACCTGGCGCCACCGCCACGTCGGCATGTTCGATGAGCAGCTTGGAGAATTCGAGCGAGCCGAGATGCCGGAACGGCTCAGGGATCGGCGCCCAGGCGAACATCGATGCCGCCGGTGCCGGAATGGGCCAGCCGGCGCGGCCGAAGGCATCGACCATCACGTCGCGGCGCTTGTGGTAGATGTCGCGAACTTCGGCGATGTCGGCGCCGTCGCCGTTGAGCGCGTGTGCCGCCGCCACCTGGATCGGCGTGAAGGCGCCGTAATCGAGATACGACTTTACCCGGGTCAGCGCCGAGATCAGGCGCTCGTTGCCAACCGCAAAGCCCATGCGCCAGCCGGGCATGGAAAAGGTCTTCGACATCGAGGTGAATTCGACGCAGACGTCGATCGCGCCCGGCACCTGCAGCACCGAAGGCGGCGGATTGCCGTCGAAATAGATCTCCGAATAGGCAAGATCGGACAGGATGATGATATCGTTCTTCTTGGCGAAGGCGACCACGTCCTTGTAGAAATCTAGCGAGGCGACCAGCGCCGTCGGGTTCGACGGGTAGTTGAGGATCAGCGCCAGCGGCTTCGGGATCGAATGCTTGACACCGCGCTCGAGCGCCGGGATGAAGCCGTCGTCCGGCTCTACCTGCAGCGAACGGATGACGCCGCCCGACATGATAAAGCCGAAGGCATGGATCGGATAGGTCGGGTTCGGGCACAGGATCACGTCGCCCGGCGCGGTGATCGCCTGCGCCATGTTGGCGAAGCCCTCCTTCGAGCCAAGCGTGGCCACCACTTGCGTGTCGGGGTTGAGCTTCACGCCGAAGCGGCGGGCGTAATAGTTGGCCTGGGCGCGACGCAGGCCCGGAATGCCGCGCGACGAGGAATAGCGGTGCGTACGCGGATCGCGCACGACCTCACACAGCTTGTCGACGATGGCCTTGGGCGTCGGCAGGTCCGGATTGCCCATGCCGAGGTCGATGATGTCGGCGCCGCGCGAACGGGCGCTGGCCTTGAGCCGATTGACCTGCTCGAAGACGTAAGGCGGAAGCCGGCGGACCTTGTGAAATTCTTCCATGGCAGTTCCAGACAGCAAAAGGGGTATTGGGCGCGCGCTATATACTTATTTGCAGGTAGGGTCGAGGGCGGGGTCGCATTTGGCTTCGATCTGCTTCAGAGTTTCGTCACCGTGCTTCTTGGCTAGCTCCGTCAGCGCCGCCTGATCGGCGACCTTCGGACTGCCGCCTTTTGCCGCCTGCGAATTCTCATCCGCCTTCAATTGCGCAAGCTTGGCATTCTTCTCGGCTTCGGTGAACTGCGGCGCCGCGACTTGCGGCTTGATGTTCAGGTTCGGAAAAGTACCGGTATCCTTCGGTCCCGCGCTCACAGCAATCGGCGTCGGTCCGCTGCTGTTGGTGCTCGAGCACCCGGCCATCCCCATGAGGACAATCGCCGCACCGATGCGGCAAAAACGTCCGGCGCCGAAAAAAACAGTCTCGCCAATATTAATCGTCATATTGTTTCCTTGGCAGCCGATGTAGAGCGAGATTGGACCCGGTCGGATGTCCCATGTTAATATGTCAAGAAAAGGCCTCGGGAGGAACCCCGCCAACCATGTCCAAAACACCCGATTCGGGCAAAGCGGAAGATGACGAGCCTTCGACCGTCGAGCAATATCTGGTGAAGGACCCGGAACGCTTCGCCCTGAACGTGGCGCGCATGATCGAGCAGGCCGGCAAGGCCGCTTCCGCCTGGGCTGAGCCCCGCGAAAAAGGCGAGGTGCGCGATCACGTCGCCGAGCCGGTCGTCGACATGGTGAAGACCTTTTCCAAGCTCAGCGAATACTGGCTGTCCGATCCGCAGCGCGCGCTGGAAGCGCAGACGCGGTTGTTCTCCGGCTACATGACTGTCTGGGCCAACGCCATTCAGCGCACCAGCAACGCCGCGGAAGCCACCGAAGATGCCGTCAAGCCGGAGCGCGGCGACAAGCGCTTCCTCGACCCGGAATGGGGCCGCAACGCGTTCTTCGATTTTCTCAAACAGGCCTATCTCGTCACCTCGCGCTGGGCGGCCGACCTGGTCGAACACGCCGAAGGTCTGGACGAGCATACCCGCCACAAGGCCGGCTTCTACGTCAAGCAGGTGTCCAACGCCATCTCGCCGTCGAATTTCATCCTGACCAATCCGGAACTGTTTCGCGAAACCGTCGCCTCCAACGGCGAGAACCTGGTGCGCGGCATGAAGATGCTGGCCGAGGACATCGCCACCGGCAAGGGCGACCTGAAGCTGCGCCAGGCCGACTACTCGCCTTTCGAGATCGGCAGGAACATCGCCACCACCCCAGGCAAGGTGGTTGGCCGCAGCGATGTCGCCGAGATCATCCAGTACGATCCGACAACCGAGACGGTGCTCAAGCGACCGCTGCTGATTTGCCCGCCATGGATCAACAAGTTCTACATCCTCGATCTGAACCCGCAGAAATCCTTCATCCGTTGGGCGATCGATCAGGGCCATACCGTTTTCGTGATCTCCTGGGTCAACCCGGACGAGCGCCACGGCACCAAGGGCTGGGAGGCTTACATCCGCGAGGGCCTGCAATACGGCCTCGACACCGTCGAAAAGGCCACCGGTGAACGCGACGTCAATGCGATCGGCTATTGCGTCGGCGGTACGCTTTTGGCGGCAGCACTGGCATTGATGGCGCGCGAAGGCGACGACCGAATAAAGTCGGCGACGTTCTTCACCACGCAGGTCGATTTCACCCATGCCGGCGACCTGAAAGTCTTCGTCGATGAAGAGCAGGTCGCGGCGGTAGAAAAGTCGATGAGCGAAAAGGGCTATCTCGACGGCACCAAGATGGCGACTGCCTTCAACATGCTGCGGTCCGGCGACCTGATCTGGCCCTATGTCGTCAACAACTACATGCGTGGCAAGGATCCCCTGCCCTTCGATCTGCTCTACTGGAATGCCGATTCGACCCGCATGGGCGCGGCCAATCACTCCTTCTACCTTCGCAACTGCTATCTCGAGAACAACCTCTCGCGCGGCACGATGGAACTGGCGGGCCACACGGTTTCGCTCGGAGACGTCACCATTCCTGTGTACAACCTCGCCTCCAAGGAAGATCACATCGCGCCGGCGCTTTCGGTGTTTCTCGGCTCGAAATATTTCGGCGGCAAGGTCGAGTACGTCATGGCCGGATCAGGCCATATCGCAGGCGTCGTCAACCCGCCGGCATCCAACAAATACCAGTACTGGACCGGCGATACGCCGACGGGCGACTTCGGCCAATGGACAGCCAAGGCCACCGCTCATCCAGGTTCCTGGTGGCCGCACTGGCAAGACTGGATAGAGGCCAAGGACAACACCCGTGTGCCCGCTCGCAAACCCGGCAAGCATATGAAAACCTTAGGGGATGCTCCTGGCACCTATGTGAAGGTGCGTGTGTAACGGACTGTAATGTCTGGTGAGTTGACGCACCGGTAAAAGCGGGCGAAATGGTGTAGTCAACCATTGAGCAGCCGTAATTCGGCAATCACTGCAAAAATACTTCCAGGCTTGCGGATTTGATACAAGTCTCGTTTCCGGATCGGAGACAAAGGTCACCTTGACACGGCGTATCGCTGCCGCACCAGGGATATACCGACCGGGCATCGAGGGGGAATTTGACTTTGAAATCAGCAGGATGGAGCCTCGCAAAGGGAGAACGCCACGCCATCGTGGCAGCGCTCTGCTCATTGCTTCTGGCCTCCTGCACCTCGGCTGGCGACCCGACGATGTCGGTTGGAATGCCCGGCTATAATGCCACGGCATCGGACATTAATAAGGCCTCTGGCGCCACGCCGACCGCCGCAGCCGATTCGTCCGAGGTCACGACCGAGCAGACGACCGTGATGACGGCCAGCGATACGACACTTCCCGAGACAATCGCCTATGTCCCGATGGCCAAGCCCCAAGCCGCCTTTCCGCTGACCACTCCGGCCGGCAACGAAACGATTGTCGGACAAACTCCTCAGTCCTTGCAGCAGCAGGCACAGACAACGCAGCAGAGCGACGCGGTCGCCGCTAAGATCGCGGCCGCCGATGCCGGCGTGAATGCGCCGAAGCCGACAGCCGCTCCGGTCATGAACAATCCGGTCTATGTGACGGCTGGCGAGATGCCGCAGCCCGACGCGCCGAAGAAAAGAGGCTTCCTGGCCTCGATGTTTGGCGCCACGCCTGCTTCGGCGACGCCGCTCATCAACACCCGGTCGGGCGAGCAGCCAGCGATGCAGGCCAAACCGGCGCCAGCCGCGGCAAAGCCGATCATCATGCTCGCCTCGGCCAATTCCGCGGAAAAGCCGGTGCAACTGGCTTCGACAGGCGGCGAGACCGGCCACATCACCGGCAGTGATGCCTTGCCCGGCGTGCGCCAGACGGCCCTGTTCGAAATCAAGCGCAAGTCCGGCCTCGACGACGAAAGCGATGTCGACCTCAACGAGGACGAGGGGCCAATCGGCGGCTCCTATCAGGTTGCGTCCGCCGCCGGCATGGCCCGGTTGGCGCCCAACGGGCTGCTCAAGCAGAACGAGAGCGTCGACGTGGCCTGCCTGAAGCCGTCGTTGGTCCGCGTGCTGAAGACGATCGAGGGCCACTACGGCCGCAAGATGATGGTGACCTCGGGCTATCGAGACCCGGCTCGCAACCGCCGCGCCAACGGCGCCAAGAATTCGCTGCACATGTATTGCGCCGCCGCCGACATCCAGGTCCCCGGCGTTTCGAAATGGGAACTGGCGAGCTACATCAGAACCATGCCCGGCCGTGGCGGCGTCGGCACCTACTGCCACACAGAATCCGTCCACGTCGACGTCGGCCCAGAGCGCGACTGGAACTGGCGTTGCCGCCGGCGCAGCGGCGGTGACGACGGCTAGTGGCGCGATTTCACGGGCCGGAAGTGTGTTAGCAGCCCGAGGGACCATCCCCGACATTCGTGATTAGCCTAGCCTCCTGCACTTCGTCACTTGGGTCTGCGCTGCGTCGCCGCGCTCCTTGCTGCGCCCAGTGGATGATGAAGCGATGAGTCCGCTGATCGCCGAGGCATGCTGGCACCCTGCCCAGCCCTGGCGAATGTGCCGCTTTTACAAGCCGGAAAAAAGTTGTCCAAGGTGGCGCCTGACGGGTTGCCGGTTGCGCGCAACGCCAGTATAAGCCGCTTCGTCTGAGCGCGCCCATCGTCTAGCGGTTAGGACACCGCCCTTTCACGGCGGTAACAGGGGTTCGATTCCCCTTGGGCGTACCAGAACTTTCCAAACGCAGCTTGCAAGGTGCCGGCCAGTTGACGCGACCGTGACAAAGGCGGCGTTGCGGCAAGAGCCTATACTGAGAAGGGGCGCCCGCCGGTTAACGCGCCCTCTTCACGGGTTGGCAGAAACACGGGACGGCGGTGCGACCGCCGCGTTCCCACACTGGGCAGCCTAACCGACCAGCGGCACGGTAACGGTGGTCGCGTAGTTGACCGGGAAGTTGCTGAAGTAAGGGAAATCGACGACGAAGGCGTAGGTGGCGGTCAGATGCGCCATGCGGAAGCCACCACTCGCCGGGTCGATGACGATCGTGACATTCACATCCGTCAAACCCAACGCCTGCAGTTTCTGCGTGGCGATCGATTGGATGTCGGCTTGGGTCAGCGTGTTCTGAAGCTGCAACGAGCGTGATGATGTTTCCAACACATAGCGAACGCTGGACACGGAGTGCATCGACCAGCCGAAGGCGAAGATCCCGAACAGCAGCATGACGAGGAAAGGCGCGATCAGCGCGAACTCCAACCCAGCCCCGCCCGACCGATCCTGACTGAACGCGTTCGTCTTAGCGGACACGGATCACCTCCAGATGGCCGATGGTGCTGGAACCGGAAAAGGCACCGAAGGCGACGGGCGGCAACCAGGTGGCCGTTGCCTGGATCTGAACATAGACCGATGGCGCCTTCGGCCCACTGCACATGGTGGAAGCGTCGACCACGGTCGTCCCGCACATGTAGATCCGGCTTAGCGTGACCTGACCGTCCTCCGGCCGATTCTCCCAACTCGAAATGGCAACGGCCTGCGTCGCCGTATCGTTGGTCGATCCTGCCATGATCAAGTTCGCCGCAGTCTTCACGCCAGCGCGCATCGACAGCGAACTCGTTACGTAGGACCAGCCGTCCAGAATACCAAGCAGCACGAGGCAAAGGATGGGCAGGACCAGCGCGAACTCGACCGCCGCAACGCCCGCATCATCTCCAAGGATCGGCGTCGATCGGCGTTCCACGTAGCTACTCGGCCAGTGCCACGGACTGCGCGGCTGGAATGTCGCGCATTCCGAGGCTCGAGCAATTCTGATTGACAGTCGCGCTGCCGGACCATTGAATCGTGTTGGCAACCACCTGGGTGCAGCCGCTGTTGCCCGAGAAATTGCCGAGGTAATTGACTTGTTGCTTGGGAAAATAGAGCGCGCCGGTCAAAAGCGAGTCCGCCGTGCCGTTGAAGGTGCTCTGCGCCGCGGTCCCCGTCCTGTCGCCATAGAACAGCACCCCGGAATAGGTGCCTGAGGTCGGCGCGCTCAGCGTCACCGTGGCGTTGCCGTTCATGCTGACGGTGTTGCTGCCTTGCATGAAGATGGTAACCCCGCTGCCCAAAATGACCGCACCCGCGTTGATCTTCAAATTGCCCTGCACGACATAGACGCCGGGAGAAAGCGTGATGGTGCCGTTGAGGTTCATGCCACCGCAATAGGTCCCGGGCTGGATTGTCTGCGTCGTCTTGTTGCCGTTAATATTCTTGCACGGGTTGCTGGCCGCCGGCGTTGGTAGGTCGGCAAATGGGTCGCTGGCGGGCAGCGCCTGGGTGATCGGCGCGGCGCAGACCGTGGTGACGGGATTGCTGAGAGAGACACCGCCCGCCGATATCAGGCAATCGACCTGGAGGGCCGCCGAGCCCTGAAGCTTGATGGCGTCCGGGGCGTTCGAATTGGACATGATGACGCAGTGTGTGACCTTAACGCTGGTATTGCCGGAAAACCCTACAGCCTGCGAGGCGGTCGGATCGAGCGCTTCCATGCAGGCCTTTGAGGCGTCGGTGATCAGGGCCACCGCCCTCGCCTGCTCGGGAACCTGGGCCTGGGTGAAGATTGAGGTGAACATCCGGTCGAGGTTCTGGCGGACTATGACCTCGACTGCTTTCTTCGTCGTATTCGGTCCCGACGTCGGCGGCGTGTTGACGACGATCGTGCCCGAGCCCAGCCCATTCGTGGCGGCCGACTGGGTCGCGGCCGCGACGATGGTCGGCTTGTCGGAACCCGAGATCTGTTCAAGCGCGCCGGCATAGGCGGCGGCATCGGCCGTCGCCTGCAATCTCAGGCTGTTGTAGTACCAATAGGAGGTCTCGACACCGAAGCCCGCGGCACCGACCACAATGGGTAAGGTCAGGGCAAAAATGGTGGCAACATTTGCGCTTGTTCCCCGGCGAATGCCGTTCGCGATACGTCGAATCCGGGTGAAGCAAATGAAGGTCATAACCTAGATTAGAAAGCACGCATGTATGAACGAATGGCTAAAAAGTTCAGTTCATTTTTGATCAGCTATCTGTTGTCCTCAAAAAAATGGGTTCGTTGTCTGATCAGCGAGCATGCAAGGCAACGGACGACTTACAGGCCGTGCCCCGATGGATGAGTTCCGAGGATAGTTTACCGTTTGCTAACAGCACGATTGCAGAGCCGGAGGCAAGGATCGGCCGGCTCAACTTCGCAATGGGACTTATGCGCGGCAAATCGGGGACCAAGGTCCGTCTAGCGGGTTCATCGACGACGTCGCATGATTCACCGAGCGGGACGGCCGACTCGAAGGATGGACCATGAAAAATCGAACCAATCTGCTCGCAGCGGTTGCGGCGCTCGCACTTCTCGCCTCTCCGGTCTTCGCGGGTCCTGGCGGCAGTGGTAATGGCGGCGGCCACGGCAGTGGGAACGGAAACGGCGGGAATTCAGCCGGAGCTGGATCGCAGGGGCATGGAGCTGCGACATCCGCGGCGGCAAGAGATCCTTCGACCAGTGGTTTGACAAAAGCGCTCAGCGTCGTGGCGACCACGCCGGCATCACCGCAGGCTACGCTGTCCCTGCAGGCAGCCTTGGACAAGCTCTTGGCGAAGAACGCAACTGAAGATCCGGCAGACACGACGGATGACTCATCGGACGAAACCACTGGCTCTACGGAATAGATAGCTTTGGGGTAGTGGCGCTTTGACGTGACACTCCTTGTGGCCCGCGCCGGTTCGCCGGTGCGGGCTTTTTTCACAGTCGCGTTTCTTGGCGGCCGCACGGGGCCAGCGCCAGCAAGCCACGGCCTCGAGAGCGACCGTCTTAGTGCGTCCTGCCTACATCCGCCAGGTACCCTGCCGGCGAGTGATCCGTGCCCTTGCCGAACACCGATGTGTTGCTGCCCCGGTTCAGCGACCGCTCGAACCCATGCAGCCATGAGGCGCTGTCCATAGCCGTGAAGTTTGTTTTCAAGCGGAAAGAACTGGCATCGTCTCCGCGACTGCCCCAGCCGACATCTCTCTCTGAACGGCCAGGAAGAACCTGCGCACTTCGTCGCTGGCTGCTGTTCTGTCCCTGCCGGATCCGACAACGAGATCGAGCAACTCCGATGCCTTCGCTCTCCAGAAGGAGGTGGCGGTTTCGCCGTGCAGGTTGCAGAGCTTCGCGGCAACTTCTCTGACCAAGAACACCTGACGATCGATCGGGAATGCACGAACTTTTTCTGGGGACATCTTCCGAACCATGAGACCGACGCAACGAATCAACCATTGCCAACAAGCAATGACGTAGCCGGCAAGGTGGAAACGGAAGCTTAACGGCGCTGACGTTGGTGCGCATTGCAATCGGACAAGGCGAAGCGGCGGCAGCCCTCAGGCCTGGAGCGCCCTCGACCCACCGTCGCGCTTGCGCGGCGTCATCATGTCCCTGGCCATCAGCCCGCTCGCCCGGCAAAACGCCATGAACGCCCGGCACGCATCCTCGGTCTTGACCACGTCCACCGTGGCGCCAAAGCAGGCGTTGAAAGCTTTCTGATAAATCGGGCCCTGATGGCGCGCAGGCCAGTCCTGGAGAAAATCGAGCGCCTGTTCGACCCCGTAGATTTCCTCGACTGGCAGGCCGGGTGCGGGTGCGATGCGCACAGGCACCTCGAATTGCAATCTGTCCATCCCACATCTCCCGAACTGGCGTCACCGGGGGCGGCAATGCCGTTCGTCGTCAAAAAATTGCCTTGACCGGCTTTTGGCCCAGAAATGTGTCGTCACTTGGGATCGTCAGAAGGGAAAAGCAAGCCGCGCAAAAATCGGCTAGACATAGCCCCATGCAAGAGGAATATCCCGAAGCGCGGCCGCATTGGGCAGTTCTTCCTTGAACCTTCTGCCCTCAAGTGCCAAATCTGGGGAGATTTTCACATCGGCTCTCTTGCAGGGCCCTACCGCCTAAACGGACAAAATGGTCACCTATCTCGACGCAGCCACTGCACCACTCAGAAACACCGGCCAGATCCGCCTTTATGGCGAGGAAGGCTTTGCCGGCATGCGCAAGGCTTGCGATCTCACCGCGCGCTGCCTCGACGAGCTGGTGCCGATGATCGAGCCCGGCGTCACCACCGAAACCATCGATCGCTTCGTCTTCGAATTCGGCATGGACCATGGCGCACTGCCAGCGACACTCAACTATCGCGGCTACACGAAATCGTCCTGCACCTCGATCAACCATGTCGTCTGCCATGGCATCCCCGACAACAAGCCGCTCAAGGATGGCGACATCGTCAACATCGACGTCACCTATATCCTGGACGGCTGGCACGGCGATTCCTCGCGCATGTATCCAGTCGGCACGATCAAGCGCGCCGCCGAGCGCTTGCTCGAAGTCACGCATGAATGCCTGATGCGTGGTATTGCGGCGATCAGGCCAGGCGCACGCACCGGCGCCATCGGTGCTGCCATCCAGACCTATGCCGAGGGCGAGCGCTGCTCGGTGGTGCGCGACTTCTGCGGCCACGGCGTCGGCCAGCTTTTCCATGATGCGCCGAACATCCTGCACTACGGCAGCGCCAATGAGGGCGTCGAGATGCGGCCCGGCATGATCTTCACTGTCGAGCCGATGATCAATCTCGGCCGGCCGCACGTGAAGGTTCTGTCGGACGGCTGGACCGCGGTGACGCGCGACCGCTCGCTGTCGGCGCAATACGAGCACACGATCGGCGTCACCGACACCGGTTGCGAGATTTTCACGCTGTCGCCCAAAAAACTCGACCGTCCGGGCCTGCCAGCCTAGAGTTTTGTCGTGTAGGGCGGCGCTGGCACCTCGATCCCGGCCGCTTGCGTAGAGCACGGCATCATGCCCGACTGGACGTGAGATCGTCTTATGACGATTGGAACACCCGTAGCATTTCGGCAGGTCGATGGTGACGACCTGTCCGTTGAGTTGGTTGTCCTGCAATTCGATCCTGCCGCCGTGACCAATGCTGCGCAACGCATCTTCCTTGAAGAATGGTTCGAAAACCAGAACGAACTGGCACGGAGCAATCGATCAACAATTGTCGTTTATGATTTGCCGTATCGGGATTCCAGCGCATCTGCAATTCGTTCGCAAAGCATTTCAGCGGTGACGGTCGTTAGGTGCAGGCGAATGCGGCTTCCCTGCGTATCGATTAGCGAAACAGCAACTCCGCTATCAGAATACTCGAGGTGGCGGAGAACGTTGGTGACCACGAAATCTGGTGTTTCGCTGGATCTCTTATCGACGTCACCCACAGATTTTTCCTCCAATTCAGGTTTTATCGATATTTTGCGGCTTCCATGCAACCGAAACCAGGTGCAGTTCTTCGGATTGACTCTCGGCGTCGCCTGATTTCCGACTAAAGTACTTTGTCAGCTTACCATTTTCCGCGGCCTGTACCATCCATTTGCCATGACATATTTTACCTCCACGTTGTTCGACTTGACACACCCTCCCTCTGCTCCGCTCGGCAAATGGATAATGAGGCCACCAGGCCGTGTACTTGACGCACACGAAGCGTTTCAGTTCTGGGAAAATAAATTCGCCATTCGCCTCAAGTGTGCCGGGCTTCTATTGAGCAAAGGTCCACAACAATAGACCCGAAGCAACGCATCGCCATTAGCAACAGAAAGCCGGTGCATGCAGGCAGGTCTCGCCTGAGAATCGATCCACCCTCACTCGATTTTGCCATCGACGATATGGAGGCGGCGGTCCATCCGCTCTGCCATATCGAGATTGTGCGTGACCGCGACGACTGTCTTGCCACGATCGCGCACCAGTTTTTCGAGAATTGTGAACACCTGCTCGGAGCTCTTGGAGTCGAGGCTTCCCGTCGGCTCGTCGGCGAGGATGAGCGGCGGGTCATTGGCGAGCGAGCGCGCCACCGCCACACGCTGGCGCTGACCACCCGAGAGCTGGTCGGGCCGCTTGTCCAGATGCTCGGCAAGTCCCAGCGAGCCAAGCAACTCGCCGGCGCGCTCGCGCATCTCTTCTCGCTTTAATCTGCCGAGCTTGCGCATCGGGATCTCGACATTCTCACGCACAGTGAATTCGGGCAGCAGGAAGTGGAACTGGAACACAAAGCCGAGCATCTCAAGCCGCGTTCTTGCCCGCTCCCTTTCGTCCATGGGACCGGCGTCACGGCCACCGATCTTCAGAGTCCCACGGGTCGGCCGATCGAGCAGCCCGAGCAGATAGAGAAGCGACGACTTGCCTGAGCCGGATGGACCGGTGACGGCGATGAACTCCTTCTCGCGGATCTCAAGCGTGATGTCCTCGACCAGCGTAACGGGGACTGTTTCCGGCAGGATGCGCATCAGCCCTTCGGTCTCGACCAGCGTGGTCATGTCGCGCCTCTGATGATGTCGACCGGGTTTTGCATCGCCGCCCGACGCGCCGGCAGATATCCGGCCACCGCCGCCGAACCGACCGCGAAGCCCGTGGCGATGACGTAATGCAGCACGCTCCAGGCGATCGGAAGATGCGTCATCTCCTGGCCGGTCGCGGCGATCTCGAAGCGAACCAGCGACAGCGCGTAGACCATCGCGAAGCCGAGCACCCAGCCGAGCGCCGAACCGCCGGCGCCGATCGCCACCCCTTCCAGCAGGAACAGCCGGCGCATGTCGGCCTCGGGGAAACCGAGCGACTTCATGATGGCGATGTCGCGCGCCTTCTCGTGTGTGATGGTGGAGATGATGTTGAAAATGCCGAAGCCGGCCACCAGCATGATCGCGCCGACCACGGTGTACATGATGACGTTGCGGATGACGAAGGCTTCAAGGATGGATTCGTTGGCCTCTTGCCACGCCACGGCCTTGTAGCCGAGCTCGGCTTCAGCCCGCCTCGCCACCGCGGGCGCGCGGTTCGGATCGTCGAGCTTGATGCGGATTTCGTTGATCGCGTTCGGCCGCACGGACACGATCTGCGCGTTCTTTAGAAGAATGTAGGCCTCGCTCTCGTCGCGCTGGGTCGTGCCGGTGTGGAACAGCCCGGCGATCTTGAAATTGCGCGCCTGGCCTTGCGAGGAAACCGCCGTGATCGTGTCGCCAAGCCCGGCGCCGAGCCGGTTCGCCATGGTGTCGCCGACGAGCACATTGTTGCCGCCGGCCGCAAGTGCGGCGAAGCTGCCTTGGACGAAATCCTCCACGATCGGCGATACGCCGGGCTCGCGCTCCGGCTCGACGCCGATGATGGTCGCGCCCACCTCTCGGCTGGAATAGCGGATCACGCCCTGTGTCTTGAGGCTCGGCGCGTAGCGTCCGGGAATCCAGCTCTCCAGCCAGGCGGTCGCCTCGGTCGGGTTGATGATGCCGCGGCGGTCATCACGCGGCCTCAGCCCCGAGATCGCGACAGTGTCGAACATATCCTCGGCCGGCTGGCGTCGGGCTGTGCGTTGTTCGTCGGTGATGTCGACATGGGGCATCGTGTCGACGAGCTGGCGCACGAAGTCGTCCTGGCCGCCCTGCATGAGCGCTGCCATGGCGATCGAGAAGCCGACGCCGACCGCCACGCCGATCACCGCGACGAGCGTCTGCCGGCCGCGGCCGGCGATGTGCGTGACTGCGATGTCGAGGATCAGCGGCATTTCCACCTCACGATTCTCGGGCCGCGACGCGCGCGCCGTCGGCAAGGTCCGCTGGGTAGGGCGAAACGACCCGCTCCTGCTCGCCAATGCCGGACCACACCTCGACACCGTTCACGCCGCGGATGCCGGCGCGGATCTCTCGCCGCCGCGCCCTGTCGCCTTCGATCACGAATACGTCGTTCCCCTGGACCGCAGCCGAGGGAATCAACAGCACGTTCTTCGCTTCGCGGGTGACGATGTTGACGTCGGTCGACATGCCGATCCTCAGCGGCGTGTCATCGGGCAGGCGCAGATAGACGCGATAGGTTTTCGTCGTCGGGTCGCCCTTGGGCGTGATGCTGTCAACCGCTGCTTCGAGATTCTGCCCGAGGAACGCATCGGCCCTGAGGAGCACTCGCTGGCCGACCTCGACGCGCGCAATATCCTCCTCGTTGACCTCCGCGACCACCCGCAGCGGACGCGGCTCGCCGACCCAGAACAGCACGGTGCCGAGCTCGGCGATCTCGCCCACCTCGCCGTCTTGCCTCAACACGACGCCGGGACTCGGCGCCCGCAATATGTAAGTCTCAAGTCGTGCCTTTTGCGCGGCAAGCTGCGCTTCTATCTGCGATAGTTCGCTACGCGCGCGATCGAGCGCCTGTTGGCTCGCTGCATTTTTTTGCGCGAGCACGGTTTGGCGTTGGAACTCCTGTTCGGCGAGCGCCCGCCGCGCCTCAAGTTCGCCAAGCACGGCCTTCGCCTCGCTGTCGTCAAGCTTGGCGAGCACATGGCCGCGCCCGACCCGCGATCCTTCGCAGTCGCACTGCTCTATGATCCTCTCGCGCACGACCGGCGCCACCTTGGCCCAGATCTTGGGCTCGACTGCGCCGCTGGCATAGACGATCTCGGCGGCGTCGCCGCGCTTGGCGGTCACCACCGAAACAGGTGCCGGCCTCAGAAAATACCAGGCCGCGGCACCGCCTGCCGCCACCGCAACGATGGCCATACCCGCAATCCAGCGCCTCAACCGCATGCATGCTCCTTTTTGGCGAGACCTGTGGCGTCAGACCGACCGTCGGTCTATAGTACGGGAGAACGTCTTGGCGGCTGCCGCGTTCCGGTCCGTCGATCACGTTTTTCAGGAAAGCCGCCGCGGGAAACGTTATTGGCCAGAGCAAGAAAAGCGCCTGAAATACGCTCCGCCGAGCTTCTCGACTGCGCACAGCGCCTGTTCTTCGAGCGCGGTTATGACAATACGACGGTAGAAGACATCATCCGCGCG
This sequence comes from Mesorhizobium sp. M0051, assembly GCF_040323235.1. Classification (NCBI taxonomy): domain Bacteria; kingdom Pseudomonadati; phylum Pseudomonadota; class Alphaproteobacteria; order Hyphomicrobiales; family Phyllobacteriaceae; genus Mesorhizobium; species Mesorhizobium sp. M0051. The sequence continues at coordinate 219,452 of NZ_JAMYUT010000002.1, read as the reverse complement.
GCTGGCCTGTCGAAAGGTGCCTTCTACCACTACTTCGCCTCCAAGGAGGCGCTGCTGGAGGCGCTCGCGGCGCGGCTTGCCCGCGACAGCCTCGCCGAGTTGCAACCGATGCTCGACGATCCGTCGCTCGGACCAGTCGGCCGGCTCAACGCGCTTTTCGCAGGTTCGCAGCGGCTGAATGTCGAGCTCGCGCCGCAGCTCAGGACGACCTTTGCGGTCCTGTTTCGACCTGAGAACGTCGTGCTCTTCCACCGGGTCGATCTGGCTGCCAGGGAGCTTGCCCTACCGTTGATAGCTGATCTGCTGAAGAAGGGTAGCGAAGAGGACGCTTTTGACGTACCCGATCCCTTGGCGTTCGCCGACATGCTGCTGCAGATCAGGCTGATCTTTCGCGACGTGATGCATCGCGCGCTTCGTCAGGCCGACCAAGGAAACATCGAGGAGGCCGCGCGCCTGCTCGAAGAGCGCCTCAGGCTCTACGGTGTCGCGATCGACCGCCTGCTCAAGCTGCCCGACGGAACGATCAAAGCCGTGGAGCCCGGCTTTGCCCGCGCCTTCCTGCAGGCGGGCTAGCCATCTTGCTTCACCAAGGATCGCGGTTCCGCGCCACGCCTCCGCATGCTTGGCCAACATCCCTGCTTAAGTATAGCGAGGCAACGAGCCTTCGATCCCGTCACATGTCAGATGAACGTGGCCGCATGCGCTAAGCGATGTTAAGTCTTGTTGCGCAAATCGTGGTTTCATCTGGCCGCCGTATTAGGAAGCCGGAGGCTGATAGGCAGCCGTCACGATCTGTAGGGATAGTCTCGCGATCGGAGAACGGAAATGTTTCGATCCGGGCCAGAACGGTTCTAATGTCAGCGCCGGGGGGCATATGGCCAACACAAGCGACGACGACGAGCGGAGTTTCTTCTCCGAAGCGCCGATGCGACCAGCTGCGAAAACCAAGGCGGCGGTCGGCGAAAAGCCGCACTATCTCGGCCATCGCGACCGCCTGCGCGAGCGCTTTGCCTCGGCAGGTCCGGACGCCCTGCCCGACTACGAAGTTCTGGAACTTCTGCTCTTTCGCCTGATTCCTCGCGCCGACACCAAGCCGGCGGCCAAGGCGCTGCTGGCACGCTTCGGCACGCTGGCTGAAGTGCTTGGCGCACCGCTTGGCCTGCTTCAGGAGGTCAAGGGCATCGGCCCGGCTGTGGCGCTCGACCTGAAAATCGTCGCGGCGACCGCCCAGCGCATGGCGCGCGGCGAGGTCCACGGCCGCGAAATCCTCTCGTCGTGGACGCAGCTTCTCGACTATTGCCGATCAGTCATGGCGTTCGAGGCACGCGAGCAGTTCCGCATCCTGTTTCTCGACAAGAAGAACGCGCTGATCGCCGACGAGGTGCAGCAGACAGGCACCGTCGATCACACGCCCGTCTATCCGCGCGAAGTGGTCAAGCGCGCGCTCGAACTCTCGGCGACCGCCATTATCCTGGTCCACAACCACCCGTCAGGCGATCCGACACCATCACGGGCCGATATCGAGATGACGAAGGAGATCATCGACGCCGGCAAGCGGCTGGGGATCGCTGTGCATGACCACATCATCATCGGGCGAAAAGGCAACGCCTCGATGAAGGGCCTGCTGCTGATCTAAGTGGTGGGTTCCAAAAGGTGAGCGCTTGAGGCCCTTGCGGAAGTCGACCGGCTTCGTCGCCACCATGACCTTGACCGCACCCGTCGGCCCGATCACGACGTCGCCTTCAGCGCGCGGATCACTGCGGCCACCGTCTTGGCATCGGCGGCCCGGCCGACGCGCATCGCGATGCCGTCGATCTCAAGCTCGATCATGCCGGCGTCCCGAGTGGCTTGCCGTTTCCGCTGCTTCGGTGGATGCCTGGGTACAGGCTTCGCCGCCGCCACAACCGCCGGCACGAAGGCAGGAGAATCTTGCTGCACCGAAGCGGCCTGTTTGCCCGCTTCGCGGCGCCAGGCGAAGACCTGCTGCGGCCTGAGGCCATACCGGCGGGCGACCTCGGAAACGACTGCGTTCGGCTCCAGCGTCTCCGCGATGATCCGCGCCTTGTCATCCACCGACCACTGACGCCGACCGCCGGCACCGTTGATCACCTCGAAACGCCGAGGCTGCCGCTCTGGGCCAAGCGTAAGGTCAAGTCCAGACACAAGCCGATCTCCGATCCCAATACAGGATCGGCAACCTCACAGATCGCGACCACTCCCGAAAGGTGGTCCCACAACAGCGCTTACGGTTATTGCGGCTTTTCTGTCAGCATAGGGTGTCCGCCGCTCGTATCGAAATCTCCCGGATGTGCTGACGGAAAACCTGTCGGAACTCCCTGAAGTTATCGAACCCGAGAGCAGTGGCCACTCTGACCACGGTTGAGGGCGACACTTCGCATCGGTCCGCAAGCGATTGCGCGGTGCCGAATGCTACAATTTCCGGGTGGGCGAGAGCCGTGCGTGCGACGCGCTCCTGTTGCTCTGGGAGGCTAAGCCTGGTTGCTACAATCATATCCTTTAGCTCGGCGATGGTCGTCAGGTTTCGAATGGTTTTTTCCGCGCTCATGATCATGCTTCCGGTGCTTGTTCGGCCATGACTTATTGGGAAGGGTCGTTGGAGGTTGTCATCTAACCCCCGAACTTTGCGTGGATGGAAACACAGGGCTGCGCCATGTATTAGGAGGAGAGATCGCGGAATCATGCCCGCTTCGACGACGAGCCATCCGGCACAATCCACGTTCTTCACAAGTGGACGACCGGATCGAAGTCTGGGAAAACGTTCCTTCGGATGGCGAACATTCCCGTCCGCACCATCGCTGAAGCTGATATCCTGTGGCCGGTACCTGTAGTCGCAGCAGCTCGTTTGATCGAGTCCTTCGCGTCGCATCCTCCGGCATCAGGAGTATGCGGCGGCTCGATCCGAAGGTCGGGCCGCCGCTAGATCGGATAGGAGGAGTTGTCCGACAGAGATTGTCTTGCTTCTCCGAAAGCTCAGCCAAGAATCTCTACCAATTTCACCGGAGACCCGTTCTTTGCAGACTGGGTTGCAGCTTCCGCCATGGCGAGCGCTGCGACACCATCATCAAGGTTGACCGGCAGAGCCGAGCCTGTCTTCACAGCGTTGACAAATGCTGCCCATTCCGCCGCATAGGCGGGCATGTAGCGTTCGAGGAAGAAATAGGTGGGCTTTGCGCCCGTGACACCGGAAGTCGTGGACTTGACCAAGGTGTTTTCCAACATGTTCTGCGCCTGTAGCAGCCCTTCGGAGCCGAGAAGCTCCAGCCGCTGGTCATAACCATAGACGGCTCGGCGGCTGTTCTTGATCACGGCGATCCGGCCATCCGCATAGGCAAGGGTCACGACGGCGGTATCGACATCGCCTGCCGCGCCAATTTCCGGATCGACAATCGATGTACCCACCGCCGAGACGGAGACCGGCGCTGTCCCCATAACGAAATTAGCCATGTCGAAATCATGGATCATCATGTCGCGGAAAAGACCACCCGAAACCTTGATATAGGCGATCGGCGGCGGCGCGGGGTCGAAAGAGGTGATCGAGAGCAGTTCCGTCTTGCCGATTTCACCACGGTCGGCTGCTGCCTTGAGAGCCGCAAAGTTGGGATCGAAACGGCGGTTGAAGCCGATCATCACCGGCTTGCCGGTAGCGGCGGCCACCTTCTGGCAAGACTGTGCCCTTGCAAGGCTGAGGTCGACAGGCTTTTCACAAAGCACGGCCTTGCCCGCTGCCGTCGCCCGCTCGATCAAGTCGGAATGGGTATCGGTGGAGGTGGCAATCAGCACGGCATTGATGGCGGGATCATTGAGGATCGCATCGGTCGAGCAGGCTTCGGCGCCATACTGGGCGGCGATCTTATCAGCGGCGGCCTGATTGATGTCCGAGACAGCCGCAAGGCGGCTGCCGGGATTGGTGGAAATGGCGGTGGCATGGACGCCAGCAATACGGCCTGCGCCCAAAAGGCCGACGTTCAGAATGGTGGATGACACGGATGATCCTCTTAGGAAAACAACATCAGATAGTGAAAGCGGTGCGGAAGGCTTCGAGTGCAGCTTCCGGATCACCGGAGGCAAAGGCTTCCATACCGACCGGCCCCGCGTAGTCCATGGATTTCAGGGCTTTTGCGACGCCATGCCAGTTCACTTCGCCCGTGCCCGGCTCGCAACGGCCGGGATTATCAGCCACCTGAACTTCCCCGATCCAGGGCAGGCAGGCCTTACACCAGCGGATAAGATCACCTTCACCGATCTGGGTATGGTAGAGATCGAGGTTAATTCGCAGTTGCGGGCGGTTGACGGCTGCAACGAGCGCAAGCACGTCTGCCGTCGAGCCGAAGGGGCAGCCGGGGTGATCGATTGGGTTGAGGTTTTCCAACGTGAAGACCTGACCCTCGGCTTCTGCCAGATCGCAGATGCGGTTGAGTGTATCGCGAGCCCGCTGTTCCATGCCCGGCGCGAAGGCACCGATCTTCAGGATCGGAATGCCCATGTCGCCAAGCCCTGTGCCATGCAGATTGAGGCGGTGGACACCGAGCCGCTTGCCGACCTTCGCCGTTTCCGTGGCAGATGCCAGAAGCATCTCACAACCTTCTGCATCGGTGAGCCGACCTTCGAGATAGCCATTCATGATAGTGAAGGTGGCACCGGTTTTTTCAAGCGCATCAAGATTCCAGGCGGGCCAGTTCCAAAGGCCAACGCCGAAGCCCATTTCCTTCAGGCGGCTTGCCCGCCATTCGATTGGTTTGTCGCGCCAGAGCATTTCGGCGCAAGCAGCAAGTTGGAAGCTCATCTTAGATTTCCTGAAGTTTGAAATCGGCCGGTGCAACCGGCATGACACCCTTGAGAAGGGCCACGGATTTTTCGAGGCCCTCAAGTGAGTTGAGAAGCACGTCCTCATGCTCGATTGAAAGCCAGCCGTCGTAGCCAGCCATCTTTAAGCGATAGCAAAACTGTCGCCACCACTCCTCACTGTGGCCGAAGCCGAGTGTTATGTATGACCAGGAGCGGGCTGGAATGTCGGTCAGGTTGCCGTTTTCGAGGAGGCTGGTCACTGCCTGTTTGGGAGCGTTCAGGAATGTGTCCTTGGCATGGACGTGATAGACGGCCTCCCCCAATGCCTCGGCTGCTATCAGCGGATCGGCTCCCATCCAGAAGAGGTGCGAGGGATCCAGGTTCGCGCCAACGACAGGGCCGACTTCTTGACGGAGTTTCAGGAGCGACGGCACATTGTAGACGCACTGGTTGCCATGCAGTTCGAGCGCAATCTTTCTCACACCGCATTCATTTGCCAGCGCCACGATCTCGGTCCAGAACGGGAAGAGTTTTTCTTCCCACTGGTATTTGAGGATAGCTTGCGTTTCCGGAGGCCAGGAAGAGACGACCCAGTTTGGCATGGTATCGGACGGATTGCCCGCAGGCAGGCCAGACATGGTGCAGACCGTATTGATGCCCATCTCGCCTGCGACCCGGATGGTGTTCTTCAGACCTTCGCCCTGAGCCGGATCGGACGGGTGAAGCGGATTGCCATTGGCATTGAGGCTGATCACATCAATCCCACGATCTGAAAAGCCCTTGAGGAAGTCTTTCTGCGCGACCGTGTTACCCAGCATGGATTTGAGATCGAAATGCGGTGCGGTCGACCAGCCGCAGGTGTTGACCTCAATACCGGAGACGCCCATGCGTGCAGCGTTGTCGAGAAGGTCGTCGAGCGGCATGCCGCCGAGGCTGTCAGACACAAAACCCAGTTTCATGCGTAGAACTCCGGCTTGGGAATCATGGTGACGAGCTGCTTCTGCCCGGAAGCGAGTGCCGTCACGCCTGCCTCGGCGGCAACTGCTGCGGCATAGCCATCCCAGCAGCTTGATGCGATCTCGGGAAACACGTCTGTGTCGACGAAGCGTAGGAAGGCGCGGTTCTGGCGGCGATAGGCATCGAAATAGCGGGTCCGCCAATCGGCATCGTAGCCGGTGTGGACGCCAAGCGAGCGTTCGAGATGGGTATAAGCGACATGGCTCATGGAAATGCTCGCCTGCTCGCCCACGAGTTCGGCACGAACGTCGTAGCCGTACGCAGCGTTGTTGTTGATCTCGATGTTGACGAGCTGGCCATCGACGGTTTCGAGGACCATGAAGACGGGCGCGACGCGTCGATCAGAGCGCTTCGGCTGGAAGGCAGAGATCCAGGCATATTCGGTGCCAAGTACATGGCGCACGACGTCGAACTCATGCGGGGCGGAGTTGGTGATTGCCATGGCACCGGTGAAGTCGGAGGCTGGCGTTTCCACATTGCGGTGGAAGTTGTGCATCATCAGGACTCGGCCAAGCGTGCCATTTTCAATTGTCTCTTTCATCTCGACATAGGACTGGTCGTAGCGCCGCATGAAGCCGAGCTGGACGAACTTTTGACCAACTTCCTGTTCGGCCTGCATGATCGAGAGGCATTCGGCCGAGGACTGCGATAGGGGCTTTTCGCAGAGCACCTTCTTGCCTGCGTTGATGCAGGCGAGTGACAGCGGCGCATGAGTGACGTCCGGGCTCGCGACGATCACCGCATCCACATCGGCACGGGCAATCACGGCTTCCGGATTACTTGCAACGTCTGCCGCACCATGGGCATCGGCCACCTTGCGCGCGCGGACTGTATCCATGTCGCAGACCACCTGAAGGGTCGCGCCCGGCATTTCCTCCACGACGATCTTGGCGTGGTCAGCGCCCATCAGACCTGCACCAATGACTGCTACACGCACCATTGGACAAACTCCTTCCATTCGGTTGGCACAAGAGCTCAACCGCTTCCATTCAACAAATTCCACTACTTGTCGGCTATGCCAATATTCACTCAGTGAGCGGGCGGTGGCGGAAGACCGTCATGGGTCTCCATATACCCTTCAAGTGAGGCTTCGAGACTGGCCATGGATTCACCACCGGCCATCAGATCAGCGATCTGCTCGCGTGTCTTTTCCCCCTTGCGGAAGTCGGCCGCGATTGCACCACGAATGAGCACTGCGAAGTGATCGCCCACTGCCATGGCATGCATCACCTGATGGGTGATGAAAATGACCGCGAGGCCACGACGCTTGGCCTCATTGACGATACGCAGTACGTGAGCAGCCTGCTTGACGCCGAGGGCTGCCGTCGGTTCGTCGAGAATGAGCACACGGGCTCCGAAATAGACAGCACGGGCAATCGCGAGCGACTGGCGCTCTCCTCCGGAAAGGCCACCGACCAAACGATCCCCGTCGGTGATGCGTGTGATCCCCATTTTCTGAACCTCTGCAACCGCCACTAGGTTGGCAGTTTTACGGTCGAAATACTTGAACGGTCCCCAACCCTTTGTCGGCTCCGAACCCATGAAAAAGTTGCGTCCTATGGACATCAATGGATATGTCCCGCCGAATTGGTGAACCGTAGCTATCCCGCGTTCCTGAGCCTCACGGGGACTGGAGAAAAGTGCGGGCTGACCATCCATCAGAATTTCGCCACGCGTCGGCTGATAGACACCAGACAGCGTTTTGATGAGCGTCGACTTACCCGCGCCGTTGTCGCCAAGCAGGCAGAGCACTTCGCCTTCACCCACCTTGAGGCTGATATCGTTCAGAACATCAATATGGCCAAACGATTTGTCGACGTTTCGAAATTCGAGAACGGGTTTCTTATCGGACATTGTCGCTCTCTTATTTCTTCTTGAACGTCGACCAGCTGGTGGCCAAATGACGAAACGTGTCGTTGAGCAGGACAGCGATCAAAAGCATGACACCGATAATTAGGAAGGACAGGTTTCTGTCGATCTCCGTGAAACCAATAGCTTGGGTAACAATCGAAAGGGTGAGCACCCGAAGACAATGCCCATTACAGTACCAAAACCACCCGTGAGGAGAACCCCACCTACGACCACGGCGATAATGGTGTTGAAGATTAGGCCAAAATTGGCCTGAGACGTTGCGGAGCTGAATGTCATCACCTGAAGGACACCAGCAAAGGCCGCCGATATGGAACACAGCATGAAGAGTGCAATCTTCATCCTGGTTACAGGAATACCTGCGTTTCTCGCACTTTCTTGGTCTCCACCAAGAGCGAAGACCCAGCTTCCCTTCGGAGAGTAATGCAGAAAGAAGACGAAGGCTGCGATAAGCCCACCCCACCAGAAGACGGAAGAATTGAAGCCATACACCTTCCCGCCGAAGAGCGATTTTGCCCAATCTGGCGCGTGATAGAAGGAATTGGTGTTGTTGATGAAGAAGATCGACAGGTAGAGCGTGATGCCTGCCACTGCAAAGAGCGTCGCCAATGTCACGATGAACGACGGCACGCGCGTGTGAGTTACGATGTATCCATTGATGAAGCCGATCAGTGCACCGATGGCAAGCGCTGCAGCTACACCGACAAGCACAGGCATCTGATAGTGCTCGCAGACAATCGCAACTGTCATCGTGGACGCGGGAAGTACAGCACCGGTTGAAATATCGAGTTCACCGGCAATCATCAGGAACCCGACCGGAATTGCAATCATTCCTATGAGTGACGCGAAGTTCACCCACGTAGTTACACCAGCTACGGACAAAAAGTTGCGGCTATATCCGAACATCGCAAAAAGGATGAATACAGCCACGAAACCCATGAAAGCACCAGCGGCAGGGGTGCGAAAAAAGGCCTTAATGGATGAAATGGCCGATTCACTCTCGATGGCGGGTGTTTCAACGGTGCTGGTTCTTTGGTTTGTGGCGGTCATGGAAGCAAAATCCTCAGTTGGCGCAGACGAAGCTACATAGAGGGAGCATGGATGAGACCCGGCCAGGTTAGCGGCCAGGTCTCAGCCTCGGGCCAGCCTCAACGTGCGCCGAGTTTGACGCCTTCGATTGCCGAAGCAACATTGGTCTTGTCGACAATCGCCGGACCAGTCAGAACCGGCTTCGTTGCAATCGCAGTGCCGAACTTCAGGTTTGCAAACAGCATGGAGGTTGCGAGGAACCCCTGCAGATAAGGCTGCTGGTCGATTGCGAAGGTTTGGGTGCCCTTCGAAATGCGATCCAGAACCGAGGCGGACATATCGAAGGTGCCAAGCTGAATCTTGCCGGCCTTGCTCTGCTGATCGATGGAGCTAGCGGCAGCATCTGCAGCCCATGCAGCGAGCGTGATGACGGCGTCAATGGACGGATCGGCGATCAGCTCGGATTTGATTGCTTCAGAGGTACCATTCATGTCCTGGTCAAGGTTAGCAGGAACACGGAGGATGAAGGTGTCTGCGCCAGCCTTCTTTGCACCGTCTTGAACGCCCTTGCAGCGGGTCTCGAGATTTACGGCACCTGGGTTCTGGATGTGGCAGAGGATTTTCTTTGCACCATGAGAAGCGAGATACTTGCCACCCTCAACACCTGCCAGATATTCGTCCGACCCGAAATAGTTTAGCGAGCCGTAATTATCCATCTCACTCTGGCCAGCGTTGAAGGAGATGATCACCACGCCCTTGTCCCGCGCGGCCTTAAGGGCAGGGGTTTCGGATTCTGGCAGCCAGTTCGGGATAGCAATACCTTTAGCACCCTGGGCTACAGCCTGTTCGATTAGCGAAGCGAGGTCCGGGCCGAAGTTGTCATAGTTTTGGGTCTGCATGAAATTGACGGTGCCGCCATTGGCCTTGACCATCAGCGAAGCATCATCGACGCCCTTCTTGACCATGTTCCAGAAGCCATCTTGGGCCGAACCCACGATGACGGCGATATCCGTGTCACCCGCATGAGCGCTGGATGCCAGCATGAATGCCATGGCTGCGGTGGCGATTTTCTTGGTGAACGACATGTCGAAATTCCTCCTCAGGTTAAAGCCGCATGGCTGCGGCTCGTCATACTTTTTTGCCTTTTTTGGCCGTGCGGCCGATCCCGGTAGGCACGCGCAGGTCCGCGATCTCAACACAACGACGTTGAGCCTCCTCGTCCCAATTGTGCGCTGGGCCTCCCCCCAAAAGCGCTGACAGCTCGTAGATCGCTGAGCACTGTCAACGCGTAATGAATGCTACGTTGACATCTTTCAGGTCAATATGGATTACTATCTCTTCGGAAAATCGTCTCAAATCGTTTCGAAAATTTGTATGGATGATATTTCTTGAGACGCCGAAACCAGAGTAATGGAATTTTTGACATGAAGAGACCAACCATTCCGGACTTGGCAAAAGCTGCAGGTGTATCCGTGTCAACGGTCAATCGTGTACTGTCCGAGCCTGAATCGGTCCGGAGCAATACGCGCACACGCGTTTTGGCAGCCGCTGAGGAAATCGGCTTCTACGGACTTGGCACCATCAAGCAGGCGGCGAAGCCACAAGAGGTGATCCACCGTGTCGGGGTTTTGCTGCAGCGACGGGAGAGACGCTTCTATCGCCTACTCGGCGATTCAATTGCGCAAGCTGCGGAAGCTTATCCTGCCTGCAATATCGATCTAACGGTCGAGTACATGGAAGACCTCACGCCGGAGAAAGTCGCGGCACATATTCAGTCGCTCGGCGGGCGGTGCGAAGCACTTGCGATTGTAGCGCCGCAGCATCCTGCCGTTGCTGACGCGATTGACGCAGTTCTTGAAAGCGGCGTGCCGGTCGTTTCACTTATCGGCCCCCTCACGGCCAAGGGAGCCATCAGCTTTGTCGGGCTCGATAATTGGAAAGTAGGACGCACCGCTGCCTGGGCGTTTGACCGCATGGTGCGGGAACCGGGCAAGATAGGCATTCTTGTCGGCAGCCACCGATTGCGGAACCAGGAAATGAACGAAAGCGGGTTTCGTTCTTACTTCCGTGAACATAATTCGGAATTCACGCTGCTCGAACCGTTGCCAACTTACGAGTCAGCCGTGGTTGCCCGTGAACATGTCGAAAAGCTGCTGACAGATCATCCGGATATGTGCGGACTATTCATCTCAGGGGGTGGTGTTACAGGTGCGATAGCCGCACTCAGGGCTACTCCAAAACGGGAAGACTTCGTTACCGTAGGCTATGAACTCTTTGAAGATACGCGGGCTGCTTTGATAGACGGTACGATTTCGCTGATCCTGTCACACCCCATAGAGCGTTTTGCATCTGAGACTATCGCAACTCTGGTGAAAGCGAAGAACGCAGGTCCTGATAACGGGGTATTTAGGATCACGTTTCCATTCGATATGTACAGCCCCGAGAGCGTTTGATGACGACTTGGCTCTTAAGTTGGCCATCCAAATGGCAGGCTGGGGTGCACCTACGTCTTCACGTCCGCTTTGGGCCACGTGCGGCCAAGAAGGCTTAGGAGCAACAGAGTATCGTGAAGTGCCGCCGCCCGTCCATGAACCAGTCTGATGGCGCGTGACATTCACGGGGACCCATGATTAACCGCTCTCAATTACCGGCATCAACGCCTTCCGCCAATCTCATTTTTCGACGCTTTTTCAAGCTGTTACGTCGTTTCTCAAGATTGATGCACAATCATCTTTCAGGTGATCCGACGCCGTCGTGCGCCGATATCGAGATGACGAAGGAGATCATCGACGCCGGCAAGCGGCTGGGGATCGCTGTGCATGACCACATCATCATCGGTCGCAAGGGCAACGCCTCGATGAAGGGCCTGCTGCTAATCTAAGTGGTGGGTTCCAAAAGGTGAGCGCTTGAGCAAACAATGCCGCTTTGGCCCGTCGATCCGGTCACGGCGGGTCGGCGTTGCAGTTTCCGGCCACCTGGTTGACCGCTTCACCGAACCCGGCGAGGTTGAAGTCGGCCTCGCCGCGTCCCGAAAGCAGCCCGAAGCGCCATGATAGCTGGAGCCGGTTCGCGGCAGCAAGGCGCCTGATGCCATCGGCGCCATCGCGCACCAGCATCCTGCCGCGGGGCCCGACCGACCAGCTCTCGTCGAACTTGCTGCCCTGATCGACCGTCACCGACATGGTGATCTTGCGGCTGGCCGAGACACCGTCATTCAGTTGCAGCCATTCGGTCCAATGCGGCTCCCCGTTTGCCCTGCAGGCAATCGTTAGGATCGGGCTGTAGCTCAAGGCGCCGCCACCGGTGATCAGCTTGTTGGTGGCATAGAGCGAGGCCGTGACGACGCCGTCTTCGCCCGTTTCGAACCGCCAATTGTCAAGCACCGCTTCGGCACGGGCAATGCCGCATACCGAGACCAGCACCAGGGCAATTGCCGCAGCGTGTCCCATTTCGACGAACAGCTTCAACACGTCCTCCAACAACCCAAGCGGCTGCAATAGAAGCGCAGATAATGATCAAAGCTTGGTCGCCACAGGCCGTACCGCGCGAAGTGTCGCGGCTGTTGCAGTTTGGCAACGAAAAAGGCCGCCCGAGGGCGGCCTTCCTGTTTTAGCTAGGGCGCTGGTGTTATTCGGCGTCCTTGGCGGCCTTCTTCTTCGGCGCGGCCTTCTTCTTGGTCTCTTCGGCGTCGTCGGCCTTCTTCTCGTCAGCCTTCTTGGCGGCGGCTTTCTTCGCCGGCTTCGCCTTAGCGGTTTCGTCCTCCTCGTCGTCGGCCATCAGCTCTTCCTTGCTGACTTTGACGTCGGTAACCGAAATCTGGCCGAGCAGATGATCGACCACCTTCTCTTCGAACATCGGTGCCCGAAGCGTGTTCAGCGCTTCCGGGTTGTTGCGGTAGAACTCGAAGACCTCCTGCTGCTGGTTGGCGGGATAGCGGCGCACCTGCTCGAACAGGCCGCGCTGCAACTCGTCATCCGACACGGTGACGCCGGCCTTCTCGCCGATTTCAGCCAGCACCAGGCCGAGGCGCACGCGGCGCTCGGCAAGACGCAGATACTCGGCGCGCGCCTCTTCTTCCGTCGTCTCTTCGTCGGCGAAGGTGCGGCCAGCCGCTTCCAGGTCGCGAACGACCTGCGCCCAGATATTGTTGAACTCGGCATCGACAAGCTTCGACGGCGCCTCGAACGAGTAGGACGCGTCGAGCTGGTCGAGCAGCTGGCGCTTGACCTTCTGGCGCGTCATGGCGCCGAACTGGTTCTCGATCTGACCGCGCACGACGTCGCGCAGGCGCTCAAGCGACTCCAGACCGAGGTTCTTGGCGGTCTCGTCGTTGATTTCCAGCGCGCCCGGCTGGGACACTTCCTTGACGGTAACGTCGAAGGTCGCTTCCTTGCCGGCAAGATGCGCCGCCTGGTAGTTTTCCGGGAAGGTCACGGTGACCTGCCTTTCGTCACCGGCCTTGGCGCCGACCAGTTGATCCTCGAAGCCGGGGATGAACTCCTTCGAGCCTAGCACCAGCGGTTGATCGGTGCCGGCGCCGCCATTGAAGGCCTCGCCGTCGATCTTGCCGACATAGTCGATGGTGACGCGGTCGCCATTGGCGGCCTTGCCCGTCTTCGGCTCATAGCTGCGTGCCGATTCGGCGACGCGCTGGACCTGCTCGTCGATCTCGCTGTCCGGCACGTCGAACACCTGACGCGTCACCTTGATGTCGGAAAAGTCCTTGATCTCGATCGCCGGAATGACCTCGTAGTTGAGGCGGAACTCGAAGTCGGCGCCGCCGGCCAGGATCTTCTCAGCTTCCTTCTCGTCCTCGGTCATGATGACTTCAGGCTGCATGGCAGCCTTTTCGCCACGCCCGGTAATGATCGAACGGGTCGAATCGTTGAGGATCTCATTGACCACTTCGGCCATGAACGACTTGCCGTAGACCTTGCGCAGGTGCTGCACCGGCACCTTGCCGGGGCGGAAGCCGTTGATGCGCACCTTGTTCCTGGCGTCCGAAAGCCGTGCCATCAGCTTGGCTTCCATATCACCGGCCGGCACGGTGATCTTGATCTCGCGCTTGAGACCGGAGTTGAGCGTTTCGGTGACCTGCATCGTAAAACCTTTGTTTTCACCAATGAGACTGCACGGCCTCTGCCGTTTACAGCCTGCCGGTATATTCTTGCCGGGAATGGCTTTTGGTACGGAACCTGGCGATTTGACCGAAAATACGGCTCAAACTCTCCCAAACTGCGTTCCAAAATGTGAATAAGTTCTTGTTTTTCCTACTTCTTATCACATTCTGCAGAAGCGGATCGGCGCGTCCCGTCACATTTGACACGCCTTTTGTCACAGGCGAGGCCAATTTTCAACAGTCTTCGCATTTCGGCGAATGACCAACATTTTGACCCTGATCCAACATCTTGTCTCTGATCCAACATCTTGTCTCCGACATTGACAGAATGATGGCTACATGGGATTGCCGGTCCATGCGGATGTGGCGGAACTGGTAGACGCCCTGGATTTAGGTTCCAGTGCCGAAAGGCGTGGGGGTTCGAGTCCCTTCATCCGCACCAATTTTGCAGGCCAATGACCGCTTCGATGAAATCCAAGTTTCAAAGATGGCCCTTGAAATAGTTCGCTGACGGGTTCTTACTTGCGGCAGGCGGGTTGGGGGCTCTGTCGGGCTGTGCGTGCAGTTTCTCTAGTTGTGGCGGTAGCGTCAATTGTCGCGGCAGCAACATGTAAAGTTGAGGCCCTAGAATACACGCCTGCTTCGTCTCCAGGGCAGCAGCCGTTTCTTGTTGTTTCCGGCGAGTTCAAGGACAATGAACCCCTGAACGCTTTTAGCAACGCGGTTGTGGGCAGCGGGGCCCGGATGATCGTATTCAACTCCCCCGGCGGCAATGTCGGCAGCGCGCTTCGGTTGGGGCGGATGATCCGCGCGGCGGGGTTGGATACGCTTCAGGTTCGCCAATTGCAGTGCGCTTCAGCCTGCTCACTGGCCTTCTTGGGTGGCGTCCACCGTGTTGCCGAACCAGGTTCTATAGGCGTTCATCGGGCGTCTTTGAAACCGGCTGACGGGATGTCCAGAGAAGAAGCAAAGGCCCGTGTCCAGCTCGGAACGGCCGCAATCACATCCTATGTAGTCGAGATGGGAGTGGACCCCAAGCTGATCGAATTGGCTTCGAGCTATGACAAGGATGACATAAGATATCTATCGGCCAGTGAAATGGCAGAGTTACGTGTGACCAATGTTGCAGCGAACCAATCGCCCGCAATGCCTGCACCCGACGCAAGGCAACAGGCGGAGAGCACCGCAGTCGCCTTCGTCAAGGATCTCATCGAGCATCATGGCGACAACGACGATTTCGCTCTTGCTCAAGTTCAGGCGTCATACGCTCGCACGGTCGACTATTATGGCAAATTGACGAACCTGAGTTCGATCATTCAGGACAAGAGGAACTATTACCACCGATGGCCAGAACGCGCATATAACGTCCGCAATGACAGCATTGTGGTCACCTGTGCAAACGATCGCTGCATGGTTTCTGGCGTGTATGACTGGGTTGTGCGCAGCCCCTCGATACACAAGCAGGAAAAAGGCGTAGCAGACTTCAGCTACACAACATCGATTGGCCCCTTTCCCAAAATCATCGCCGAAACGAGTAAGGTCCGGAGTTGATCGGCGGAGTTGTCCATCCTGAAACAGTGAACTTTTCTTGCAAAAAATCTGCCGCAACGCTTGTACGGCAAGGCCCCTACACTTGATTTATGGGGGTCTGGTCTCTTGATTCGCACCGATCACCGGCGTCCGTCGTTATTAATATAGCGGTTCCTCGAACAGCGTCCTGTCGCCGTCGACCAGTGCCTTGATCTGCGCGGTGCCATCGCTGGCAAGGGCGAGCCGGATGCCGAACGGCCGCACCCGCATGTCGTCCTGGATCGTCGTCCCCTCGCCTTCCGACAAGTAGAAGCGCTCGATGCCATAGTCCGGCGCGATGGTCGTGACATCGCCGCGAAGATCCCAGCCCTCGGCGACATGGCCAACGATATCAACCTCGTCGGCAGCGGCCGGCGTCGGCGCCTTGCCGAACCAAGCGGTCGTCGGCTGCCAATAGGCGTCGGCGCCCTTCCTCAGGCGGACGACGATAGCGGTGTCGTCGCTCGAGAATTTGTCGGCCGGTATGTTGGCGATCATTTTCACCGGTATCCGCGAAATCTCATAGCCGAGGACAACATAGTCGCCGCGCAGGAGGTCGCGCGGGTCGATGGGTTCGACCTTTAGCAGCACCTCCTTGCCGTTGCGCAGAATCGCCGCTCGACCGGCGATGATCCAGCTCAGGAAGCCGATCTGGACAAGCACCAGCACCAGCGCCGAGACAACAAGTCTTTTCCCGGTCATCATGCTGCGACTCCCCCGGCGACTGGACCCTTCATGCGTTTTTCCACGCGCATGATGACCAAGGCAAGGGCGCCGAGCAGCACCGCGGCGGCCAGGAAGAAGCCGGCGGTATCGAGCATCGATTGCAAGGTCACGACATAGATGATGGCGAGTTCGAAAGCGAAACCGGCATAGGCAAGCCAGCGCAACCCACGGCTCTCCCGTCCCGCCAGCACGATTGCCGCGACGATGCCAGCCAGGGCGACGACCGAAGCGATGGCGAAACCGCCGTTGTAGGTGCTCTCGTCAGCCAGTTCAAACTGGATCATCGCCAGGCCGGTGAGGAAGCCGAGCAGCGAATGCAAGGGTAAGTGGCCGCCGAGTTGCACGATCCTGTCGACGGGGTCCGGCGCCAAGACCGAGGCCGCGAACAGCAGCGCCGAAACGATGACCAGCGGGATCGCAACCTGAAGCGTGTCGTGGTTCGTGATCAGCAGCACCAGGTAGAACAGCACCGACAGGATGATCAGGTGCCGCGCTGGCTGGCTGCGGGTCCAGAACGAGACGGCATACAGCACGGTCGCCATGACGACGAAGCCATGCGGAAATTCGCTGCGGCTGAAATGGTCGAAGCCTTTCAGAAACAGCCAGGCATCGGCAATGCCGACAGAAGCGACAGTCAGCGGGTTCGAACGCAACATCACCGCCGCCAATGCCGTGCCCGTGCCCCACGTGACCAAAGCCGACGCCTCGTCGCCGGACAGATGATACATCTGGCCGATAAGCGCGATCGAGCCGCCGAAAGCCGCTGCGGCCACGATCCACAGCGCCTCGCCGATCGCCGCATGGTCGCGCGTCTTCAACACCGCGCCGCCGATGTAGCCGCCAACGATGACCGCAAAGAGGGCCAGAACGCGCGCCAGCCGCGGAATCGCATCCCAGTTGGCGGCGACGAAAATCAGGATGGCGGCGCCGAACAGCAACGCAGCCATCATCGCCAGGATCGAGCCGAAACTGAGCGATTTGCGCTCGTTAGCCTCGATATCGCGCGCCAGCACGTCGGCCGTCGGCGCGTCGATCAGCCCAGCCTGCTGCCAGCGGGCGATATCCGCCCTGACCCGCGACGAATAACCCGCCATGCCGCTTCTCCCCAGTTTGGTCTTCTTGTCAGCCGACGAGGTCAAACCGTTGACGCTACGGCATTTTCCGATTCGGGTTTCTTTGTGTCAGGTCCGTGAACGCGCATTAATGTTGCATTGCACAATTTGCATTGCTGCCATGCAGCCATAGCGCTTTTAAATCGATATAGCCCCGCCTATTTATGGTTCGTACACAAACGGAATGATCCGCAAGAAAGACGAAACGAGAACTACCATGAACCTGATCCGCAACTACCGCAACTGGCGCCGCTACAGAGACACCGTGTCCGAGCTGAGCCGCCTGAGCAACCGCGAACTGACCGACCTCGGCATCAGCCGCAGCGATATTCCTTACGTCGCTCGCAAGGCGGTCTAATTCTTCGGACCGCGAATGGTCCGAACCAATTTTGAAAAAGAGAACGACAATGAACCTGATCCGCAACTATCGTAACTGGCGCGTTTATCGCGAGACGGTTACCGAGCTGGGTCGCCTCTCGAACCGCCAGCTGCATGACCTCGGTATCGTCCGCGACGAAATCAAGGTCATCGCCCGCCGGGCGATCTAACCAGAATTTCGCCAGGGTCGACCTCCTCCCCGACCTTGACGGATCCGGTCAACCTTCACCTCCTCCCGAGGGTTGACCACAAAAACGGCGCCCGCCGCACCTCCTCCCGCGGCGGGCGTTGTTTCCCCGGGGCAAAGCTAATTCTGCCCCAAAAAGGGTTTCGCCCCTTTCAAAAAGCGAAAGAGTTTTCGTCAAAGCCGACCTCCTCCCCGGCGATGACGAATAGGCCCGACCTTCACCTCCTCCCGAAGGTTGGCCACAAAAACGGCGCCCGCCGCAACCTCCTCCCGCGGCGGGCGTTGTTTGCCAGGGGCAAAACGAATTTTGCCCCAAAGGTTTCGCCCCTTTCAAAAACGGCGAAAGAGTTTTCGTCAAAGCCGACCTCCTCCCCGGCAATGACGAATACGGTCGGCCTTCACCTCCTCCCGAGGGTCGACCCCAAAAACGACACCCGCCGGACCTCCTCCCCCGGCGGGTGTTGTTATATTCAGGGTTGATTCTCCGACCGCTGTTTGCCTGCGCCACGCACGGCAATTGCAATCGCCGCATCAAGCGATTATTCCGACGCTCATGAGCACAAATCCCATCCACATCATCGGTGGCGGCCTTGCCGGCTCTGAAGCCGCCTGGCAGGCAGCGCAAGCCGGCGTTCCCGTCATCCTGCATGAAATGCGGCCCGTTCGCGGCACCGATGCACACAAGACCGATAGCCTGGCCGAGCTGGTCTGCTCCAACTCCTTCCGCTCCGACGACGCCGAAAACAACGCCGTCGGCCTGTTGCATGCCGAAATGCGGCTGGCCGGCTCCTTGATCATGAGCGCCGGCGACGCCAACCAGGTGCCGGCCGGCGGTGCGCTTGCCGTCGATCGCGACGGATTCTCCGACGCTGTGACGAAAAAACTCGAAGCCCACCCGCTGATCACCATCCAGCGCGAGGAAATACCGGGCCTGCCGCCGGCGGATTGGGATCAGGCGATCATTGCCACGGGTCCATTGACCGCGCCCTCACTTGCCCAGTCGATCGCGGAAGCAACCGGCGCCGATGCGCTCGCCTTCTTCGACGCAATCGCGCCCATCATCCACTTCGACACGATCGACATGGATATCTGCTGGTGCCAGTCGCGCTACGACAAGGTCGGACCCGGCGGTACCGGCAAGGACTACATCAATTGTCCCATGGACAAGGACCAGTACCTTGCTTTCGTCCAGGCGCTGGTCGACGGCCAGAAGACCGAGTTCAAGCAATGGGAAGGCACGCCCTATTTCGACGGCTGCCTGCCGATCGAGATCATGGCCGAGCGCGGCGTCGAGACGCTGCGTTACGGACCGATGAAGCCGATGGGGCTGACCAATGCCCACAACCCGACGGTAAAGGCCTATGCCGTCGTCCAGCTGCGGCAGGACAATGCGCTGGGCACGCTTTACAACATGGTCGGTTTCCAGACCAAGCTCAAGCATGCCGAGCAGGTGCGCGTGTTCCGCACCATACCGGGTCTCGAAAACGCCGATTTCGCCCGGCTCGGCGGCCTGCACCGCAATACCTATATCAACTCGCCGACCCTGCTCGACGCGTCGCTGCAGCTGAGATCGCGCCCAGGCCTGCGTTTTGCCGGCCAGATCACCGGCTGCGAAGGCTATGTCGAAAGTGCTGCGATCGGCCTGCTCGCCGGCCGCTTCGCCGCTGCCGAAAGGCTCGGCCATGCACCGTCGCTGCCGCCGCTCACCACAGCGTTCGGCGCGCTGCTCAACCACATCACCGGAGGCCACATCGTATCGGATGACGAACCGGGAAAACGCTCCTTCCAGCCGATGAACGTCAATTTCGGCCTGTTCCCACCCGTGGAGGCGCCGAAGTCCGAGGGCAAACGCATGCGCGGCAAGGACAAGACCGTCGCCAAGCGCCATGCCATCACATCACGCGCACGCGCCGATTGCCGGCAGTGGTTGGGACTGCCGGTGCAAACAGCCGAAGCCGCGGAGTAGTTACATGCGATCAGCAAGCTAGGCTGAAGCTGTCCCACGCGAACGATTGCAATATCGATGGCTCAATCTTGCGTTTGACATCGCAGTCTCACCGCCATGCGAAAATGGTTGGATGTGATCGACCTCGGAGTCATCAATATGCTCAATCTGCTGTTTGCAAATCCCACAAGTGGGTTCTAGCTCATACAATTGGCGCTTCTCAACGTAGGAGTAGACTCGCCGCTCCTTTGGACGGACTTTGATGATTTCCTCGAGTGCATCGCCCCATTTCTTAAATCTAGTTCTGACCCGAGCAGCTTCGGCAGTACCTAGCATGATGGCGTCGTTAAAGTCGCGATCAGCAACGCACATCTTGATATACCTCTCTCTAATTTCATCCTTATTTTCAATAATTTGCCTTTTTTCGTAGCGCGCAAACCAAAACATAACCACGTCAAATACGGCTTTGTTGATCGAGCGCTCCCATTTTCCACGCGGGTTATTGTCATTGCCTTCCGAATAGCGTCGAAAAGCATTTTCGCCAAAAACAGTAAATGACAATTCCACAGCATTCGAAAAATCTCTGGTATACTTCTCGCTCAAATCCGGAGAAATATTTCTACGTTCCCTCATATGGCTATTTAAAAATGACCTCATCTTTTCATTGTAATTTAAATGAGTAGATTCGTTAAAAGCCATAAATCTCAGTCAACATCTTGCATCCTCGCTGCGGAATTATTTATCCCAAGCATTTTTTGAAAAGTCGGGTTGTTAGCCAGGTCGCACAACTTGTTATTATAAGGACCTCTATAAATACAATTTCTAATTTCCTGATCAGCCAGTGCGACAGATCCTGTATTTAGGCGTTCGAATATTTCGAATTTCACGTCTGGGTGAGATTCTTTCGAAATTTTTATAATTTGAATAGTAAAATTATTAATGGTTTTCCGCAGATCAGGAGGCAAGTCCGCGTAACCAATCTTTTCATACTGGGAAAGAATTTTCATTTTTCCGAGCCGAAACGGTCGATGCTTTACATTCTCGCCACGAGTACGTCTCTCCTCATCCTTCTTTGAAAGCGGAAAAAAACCCTCAATAAAAGAGAAGCAAGTGGTCAGCCTTTGTTGGCCATCAATCACGACCTCCAGCCCATTCTCTTCTTCCATGAAGTAGGATGGACTCGATTAGTTTTGTTGCTTTATTTTTATCCCAGACATAACCACGTTGAAATGAGGGGCGAGGATCAAGCTCCTTGTCCTCCTTACATGCGCGATATAGATCGATTACGCGCCTAGCTGCGGAAGAAAAATTAATCGGAGTAAACGCAGACTTTGGTAGATCTAATGGTCCTTCGTCTTCATCCTCAGGTTCAACTGAGATATCAGATGACTCCATATCATTTGGATCGCCTAACTTATTTTGGAGTATCAGAAAATCTTCAGAGTTTCCAACTTTAGTATCTAAACCGTCAACCATTAGAATTTCCCCATCCCGCCGAGTGCTGCCAATCATTCGTGACAAGCAATGTAAGTCAACATAAATTTATTGTCTGCCGGCAATTTCGCCTATTGTTCGGCTCGTAAGGAACCGGGCAGCCCTGGCTTGCCGGCCTCGTCAGGATTTCGCCTGACATAGGCAGCCTTCAGCGTCTCCGAAGTTTCGCGCGAGCCGTCGTGGCTCCAGCCGGGAGGCTTGATCAGGTAATTCAGGCGATGGCTCAAGGTCAGCCCCGGCATCGCTGCATCCTTGAACATGCCGATCCATTCATGGAACGCGACCTTCAGCGGATTGAAGGTGCCGAGATTCCTGACGATGCCATAGCGCGGCCGATCTTCCTCCAGCTCCCCGACGAAGGTGCCGAACATGCGGTCCCAGATGACCAGCGTGCCGGCAAAATTGGCGTCGAGATAGCGCGGGTTGGTGGCGTGGTGGACGCGGTGGTGCGAGGGCGTGTTGAAGACGAACTCGAACCAGCCCCACATCTTGCCGATCGTCTCGGTGTGGATCCAGAACTGCCAGACCAGATTGAAGCCGAAGGTGAAGGCAATGACCGCCGGATGGAAGCCGAGCAGCACCAGCGGCGCCTGCAGCGCGAACATGAAGGTAAACAGGCCGGTCCAGCTTTGCCGCAGCGCCGTCGATAGATTGTAGTGCTGGCTGGAATGGTGGTTGACGTGCTCCGCCCATACCCAGCGCACCCGGTGCGCGATGCGATGATAGAAATAGTAGCGCAGATCATCGAGCAGGAAGGCGGCGAGGAACACCCAGACCGACAGGCCGAGATTGAAGACGCGGAATTGCCACAGCCACAGCAGCGCCCAGTAGGACACGACGCCAAGCAGCAGCCCGGCAACGACATTGCCGGTGCCCATTATCAGGCTGGTCAAGGTGTCGCGCGTCTCGAACGATCCCTTGGCGCGGCCGGTTCGCACCAGCCAGAGCTCGATCAGGATCGCGGCAACGAAGAGCGGGATGGCCAGCTGCGTGACCTGCGGGAAGTTGTACTCGTCCATCACGCAGCCTCCCGGGCGGAACTTGGATGTTGCGGCTGAAGTGTCTTCAGCAAGCCTTGTGCATCTGCTGCGCTGGAAAAGCGAAAGCGGCCGCCCGTCCAGGTGAAATCGGCGAGCCGGAACGAGACCGCATTGACATCTTCGGTATTCAAAACCGCGACATCTTGAGGCCCGACGATGCGGGTCAAAAAGCAGTCTCCGACGCTATGAACGATCCCGATGCGCCCTTGCCCGATATCCAGAAAAGCGGTCCTGGCGTCCGCCGTCAGGCGGACCAATGCCGCTATCTCGTCCGGAAAATCCTCGGCGAATCGGCTCATTGCTTGATCGGCGCCGGCCAGCGTCGCCGTCTTGCTGCCGCCGGTGAAATGCACCGCGGCAACCGACAGCGCAATGCCAAGGGCGACGATCGCGATCAGCAGCGGCAGGCTCATGAACGGGTATCTCCTCCGGCCGGCCTGTCGTCTTTGGCAACAGTTCTGGCTCGAGGACTCCTTAGCATGATTGACGTTTACGTCAAAATGCCGGCCAGCCTTTGGTCGCGCGGCGCAAAAGCAGCCAATGCCGGCGCAAGGCGGACAGCCGCGCCACGCCGTCGAGTGGGGAGCCGCGCTCCATTTTCGTGAGGTAAGCGCGCGACAGCGCCAGCGGCAGAAATGCCGGGCGCAGCGAGACCGGCAACGCCGCAGCACCTTGCTCGAAGGCGGAAAGATGGTCCCGCGCCAGAGCGATCATTGCCGCCACTGCGCGTTTGGCACCAGGACCGCCATCGCCTGCGATGAATTCTTGCGGCGAAGAGCCAGCCGCAGCAAGGATATCGGCTGGGATAAAACACTGTCCGCGCTTGCGGTGCAACGTCAGCAACAGCAGCAGACCGGTCATTGCCTGCGCGCAGCCTGCCCTACCCGCCAGTTCGGCAAAGCGTGGCGCCTCGCCGGGATCGAGCACCATTGCCGCAAGCTGAATGAGCGCGGCGGCCGTCTCGCCGCAATAGCCTTCAAGATCGGTGCGCGACGGCATCGGGTCGTCGTAAAGATCGAAGATGCGCGCATCGAGCATGTTCTCGAAGGCCAGTCTCGGCAGGTTGAATGTCGCTATGGTGGCATTCAAGGCTTCGGCTGTGGGATGGCCGGCGCCGGCCTCGCCGCCGACGGCGATGACATCGCGCCACCATTGCAGGCGCACCTCGCCCGGCAACGCTTCATGGATGCGGTCGCGGATGCCTGCGACTTCGGCGTTGAAGGCGTAAAGCGAAAACAGCGCGTCGCGCTTGTCTGCCGGCGCATAAAGCGCCGTGAGATAGCGGTCAGGGTCGCCGGCGCGCACTGCGTCCATGACGATTTCGGCATTTTGAGACATGTCAGTCGACGGCAATGAGCGCGGCGGCCACGGCGCGCTCTTCCGCCAGAAGGACATTGTAGGTCCGTACCGCTGCACCGGTCGACATCGGGTCGGACGCAATGCCGGCCGCTTTCAGCGCGGCCCGTAGTGTGGCGGGCAATGGCCTGAGATCCCTGCCCATGCCGACCAGCAGTATCTCGACTTTTCCGGCTTCTGCCAGCAGCTTGTCGAAATCCGCCACGGTCAGGGCAAACGGATCGGCCGGTTCCCAGCCATGGATGCCGGATGGCAGACAGAGCAGCGAGCCGCGATGCGACATGTCGGCAAAGCGAAACCCCCCATTGCCGTAGGCTTCGATCGGCGCGCGGCCGGGAAAATGCGCATCGCGGATGACGATGCCTTTACTGGTCACCGTTTTGTTACCCCTTCGGGGCGGCGCGTCAGGTCGCGACCGCCTTGCCGCCGCCGAGCGGCTTCTCCTCGTCTGCCGAAGCCTGCGGCCGCAGCTTGAACAGGATCAGCAACGGCGCTGCGATGAAGATCGACGAATAGGTGCCGAAGACGACGCCGAACAGCATCGCCATGGTGAACGAGCGGATCACCTCGCCGCCGAAGAGGACCAGCGCCAGCAACGCAAGGATCGTCGTCACCGAGGTCAGTGTCGTTCTCGACAGCGTCTCGTTGATGGCGTTGTTCAAGAGTTGCGGCAGCGGCATCCGCTTGTACTTTCGCAAATCCTCTCGAACGCGGTCATAGACCACGATCGTATCGTTCAGCGAATAGCCGATGATGGTCAGGATCGCCGCCAGCGATGATTGGTTGAATTCGAGCCCGCTGATGACAAAGAAGCCAAGTGTCATGACCACATCGTGTACCGTCGCCACGATGGCGCCGACCGCGAACTGCCATTCGAAACGGAACCAGACATAGATCAGGATACCAAGCAGCGCGATCAGCATGGCGATCGTGCCTTGCTTGGCGAGTTCGCCCGAGACGGTCGGCCCCACCACTTCGACGCGGCGGAAGTCGTAATTGTCCTGCAGTTCGCCGCGCACCTTGTCGATGACGGTCTGCTCGGCATTCTCGCCGCCATCCTGGGTCCCGACACGGATCAACACGTCGTTCGGCGTACCGAACTGCTGGACTTGCACCTCACCGATATTGAGTCCGGTCAGTCGCCCGCGGAGGTCTGCGAGGTCGGCATTGCCGCTCTTGGCCTGAACCTCGATCAGCGAACCGCCCTTGAAATCGATGCCGTAGTTGATGCCGACCGTCATGAACAGCACCACCGACAGGATCGACAGCGCGCTCGAGAGCGTGAACGTCCAGCGACGGATTCCCATGAACGGGATTTTCGTGCCGGCTGGGACGAAGGTCACCGGCGCGCGCGGCAACTCCTTCGGGCGAGCGCGGCGCAGCCAGATCGAGACCAGCAGACGGGTGAAGGTGAACGCGGTGAAGACGGTCGTCAGGATGCCGATCGCATACGTGATGGCAAAGCCCTTGACCGGTCCGGTCCCGAGATAGAACAGCACTACGGTCGCGATCAGCGAGGTGATGTTGGAATCGACAATGGTCGCCAGCGCCTTGGTGAAACCGGTATCGATCGCCTGGATCACCGAGCGGCCTGCACGCCGCTCCTCACGGATACGCTCATAGATCAACACGTTCGAATCGACTGCCATGCCGATGGTCAGCACAATACCGGCGATACCCGGCAAGGTCAGTGTCGCGCCGAGCAGCGACAGCAGTCCGACGATCATCGCCACGTGCACCGCCAGCGCGATGTTGGCGAGGAAGCCGAGCAATCCGTAGGCGACGAACATGAACACGACGACCAGAATCGAACCGATGATGCCGGCGACCTTGCCGGCATGGATGGAATCCTGGCCGAGACCCGGGCCAACCGTCCGCTCTTCGATCACCGTCAGTGTCGCGGGCAAGGCACCGGCGCGCAGCAGCACGGCCAGGTCGTTGGCGCTCTGGGCGGTGAAATTGCCCGAGATCTGGCCGGTGCCGCCGAGGATCGGCTCGCGGATCTGCGGCGCCGAAATCACCTGGTTATCGAGGATGATGGCGAACAGCTTCCCGACATTCTGCGCGGTGGCCTGGCCGAAACGCGCAGCACCCTTCGAATCGAAACGGAAGGAGACCACCGGCTCATTGTTCTGCGAATTGTATGTCGCCTGCGCATCGACGAGATTTTCGCCCGAAACGATGACGCGGTTCTCGATCAGATAGGGGACCGGCGGGTCGTCCTGTGAATAGAGCACGGACGAGCCGGCAGGCGGACGACCGTTGAGGGCGTCCTGAACCGGCATCGACTGGTCGACCATCTGGAAGGTCAGCTTGGCGGTCTGGCCGAGGATTTCCTTAAGCCGCTGCGGGTCCTGAAGACCCGGCACCTGGACAAGGATGCGGTCGTCGCCCTGCCGCTGCACGATGGGTTCGGTCGTGCCGAGTTCGTTGACGCGGCGCTCGACCACCTCGATCGACTGCGTCAACGCCGTCGACGTGCGATATTTGATGCCGGCGTCGGTGACGTTGAACTTGAGCAGGCCGGGCTCGGAATCGTCGAGCGTCATTTCCTTGATGGAGCCACCGGTGAACAGGCCGGCAGCAACCGGTTCGGTCAGCGTCTTCAGCGCTGTCTTGGCGGCATCCACTTGAGCGAGATCGGTGATGCGGACCTGCAAGGTCCGCCCCGTGCCGGCAAGGCCGGTATAGCCAATCTTGGCGTCACGCAGCAGTGTGCGGATTTCGTCGCGCGTCGTCTCCAGCCGGTCCTTGATCAGATCGTTCTGATTCATTTCCAGCAGGATGTGCGAGCCGCCCTGCAGGTCGAGGCCGAGCGTCATCTGACGCTTCGGCACCCAGCTGGGCAGTTGGGCCAAGGTGCTTGCGGGGATGAGATTGGGCGCGGCGAGGATCACCGTGATGGCCACGGCCACCCAGATCAGGATCATCTTGAAGCGCGAAAAGTACAACATATGGCGTCGTCCGTCAGAGCGTGTCCGCGGATCGCTCCGCCTGAATTCTGGTTATTTCTTGGCGTTCTGGTTCGCCACCGGCTCGCCCTTGACGCGCACGTCGGCGATCGTCGAACGCAACGCGGTCACCTTGGTGCCACCGCCGAGGTCGATCTCGAGCTCGTTATCGTCGATCACCTTGGTCACCTTGCCGACGAAGCCTCCGCCGGTGACGACCGTATCGCCGCGACGAACTGCCGCCAGCATCTCGCCGCGCTTCTTCAGCTGCGTACGCTGCGGCCGGATGATCAGAAAATACATGATGACGAAAATCAGGACAAACGGCAAAATGCTGATGAACATGTCGGGAGAAGCGCCGACGCCTTGAGCGTATGCCGGTGTCACGAACATCGAGGTACTCCTGAATTTAGAAACAGCCGCCAACTTGGCGGCCCCTTGAAATTTGGCCGGAATATAGTCGGTAAAGTTGTCAATGCAACTGCGCGGCCAGCCAAATCGGCTGCTTTTCCGGCCTGTTGGGCCGTGTTAGAGCATGATCGCGAAAAGCGCGAGCCGGTTTTGCGAAAAGATCATGCTCGAACAAAAGGTTGCAACCGATTTCGAACCTCGACGCGACAGGTCGGGTTCACGCTCGCGTACGTCCAAACGAGAAAACAAAAGACAGACATGACCGACAGCAGCATTGAAGCCCTGAACCAGAAACTCGACAGGCTGATCGAGGCGGTGAGCCGCCTCGCCCCGCCGCCAGTGCCCCAAACCGACCTCGGCGAGGCCGATTGCTTCGTCTGGCAGGCCGATCCGGGCTATCTGGAGCCGGTGCGCAACGTCAACCGCGTCGACATAGGCCTGATCCGTGGCGTCGATCGCGTCCGCGACATCCTGGTCGACAACACCGAACGCTTCGCCGCCGGCTATCCGGCCAACAATGTGTTGTTATGGGGTGCGCGCGGCATGGGCAAATCGTCGCTGGTCAAAGCCGTCCATGCGCGGATCAACGGCGAGGCCAAGTCCGAGCTGCCGTTGAAGCTGATCGAAATCCACCGCGAGGACATCGACACGCTGCCGAAGCTGATGGGATTGCTGAAGGCAGCCCCCTTCCGCTTCATCCTGTTTTGCGACGACCTCTCCTTCGACCACGACGACACCTCCTACAAGTCGCTGAAGGCGGCACTCGAAGGCGGCGTCGAGGGACGCCCAGCCAATGTCATCTTCTACGCTACCTCGAACCGTCGCCATCTCCTGCCGCGCGACATGATCGACAATGAGCGCTCGACCGCCATCAACCCGTCCGAAGCGGTTGAAGAAAAGGTCTCCCTCTCCGATCGTTTCGGCCTGTGGCTCGGCTTCCACAAATGCTCCCAGGACGAATATCTCGACATGATCGACGGTTATGTCCGCCATCACGACCTCGCCATTGATCCAGAGCAACTGCGCGCCGAAGCATTGGAATGGGCGACGACCCGCGGCAGCCGCTCGGGCCGCGTCGCCTGGCAGTTCACCCAGGACCTGGCCGGCCGGCTCGGCAAACCGCTGAAGGACTAAGGCGGAGAAGGCAAACTGAAAAAGCCCGCTCCTGGCGGAGCGGGCTGAGCCGGCGGGCCGGACTGGAGGTCAGACGGCCTGCAAATTGCTTTTTTTCTATTCGAGGTAGCCCGACGGATCGACCGGGGCAGAGTTCTTGCGCACTTCGAAATGCAGCTTCGGCGAGTCCGTCGTGCCGCTCATGCCCGACAGTGCGATTTCTTGGCCGCGCTTGACCTTTTGGCCGCGCTGCACCTCGATAGAGCTGGCGTGACCATAGACGGTGACCAGGCCATTCTCGTGGCGCACCAGAACCGTGTTGCCGAATTCCTTGAGCCCGTCGCCGGCATAGATGACGACGCCGTTCTCGGCCGCCTTGACCGGCGTTCCCGTCGGCACGGCGATGTCGACGCCGTCCTTGCCGGACCCGAAACCGGAGATCACGCGGCCGCGCACCGGCCAGCGCATCTTGCCGATGCCGGTGGCGTCAGGCGCAACGGCATCGTCGTCCTCGGCCTGCTGGATGACTTTCGAATCTTTCTTCGGCGGCGTGTAGGACGCCAGCGTTTCCGACGGCGTGGTCTTTGCCGCTGGCTGCGTGGTGGCCGTGGTCACCGGATCGATCTTGGCAGGCTTGGCGCTGGCGACCGTCGCGGCCCCACCAGTCGGCACCTTCAGGGTCTGGCCGATCTTAAGCAGTCCATCCTTCATCCCGTTGGCCTGCTTCAGAGCAACGACGCCAACGCCGGTCTTCCTGGCAATCGAAGACATCGTATCGCCCGACTGGACCGTGTAGGTCCCAGCGGCCTTGGCCGCGGCCATCTGCGGCTTGGGCTGCTTGGGCTGGTTTGCGGCGGCCGCCGTGTCGACCTGAGCGGCGGACTTGCCCTCCTTCAGCTTCGGCTGCTGGGGCAGGACCGCGACCTTTTCGGGTGCCGTGGCCGGCTGGTCGTGCTTGCCGTCTTTCGCCGGCTTGACCTCGGCGACTTTCGGCTCGCCTTTGTTCGAGTAGGCATAGGCCGGGATAACCAGCTTCTGGCCGGTCTTCAGACCCTTGGTCGCGCTCAGCCCATTGACCTTCATGATCGCGTCGGCCGGCACCTTGTAGTGCTGCGCTATGCCTGAAATCGTTTCACCGTCCCTGACGACGATCTCGGTCGCATGCGGCGTACCAGCAGCTGCCACGCGCGGTGCATCGGGCTGCGCAACCTTGAACGGCGATGCGGCCGGAGCGACGGTACCGGTCGTGGTCCTGTCGACATGCGGCGCCGCAGCCAATGCGGTGCGCATCGGCTTTGCGGCAGGCGCCAGTGCGGGAGCCGGCTGCGCCTGGGCAACGGGCGGCGGCAATGGCCGCGTCGAAACCGGCTCGAGGCTGGAGCGGCTGACCGACTGTGTGTGGCTGCCATCGATGGGGGCGGCCGCGACATCACCCGGATAGGGCTGCTGTACGGCATCCTGCTTGTTGATGATCGCGCGCTGATTGTTCGTCGAGGATGTAAAGACGTCGTCGACGCCATTGAACCGCGAAACCTGGGAACTGCATCCCGCAGCAGCACCCGCGACCACCAGTATGGCGCAGCCTCGCGCCAGATTGCGACCGTTTGTCTTCAAAACTCTGAGTTGCATCGCACTAACCCGCACATACCCGGTACAAACTAGGCATGATTAAAGCGCGTTAATGTTACTCGACGGTTAACCCCATGGAATCCGGCGAAATTTTTCTTAAAATATTAGAGGGTGAGCTGAGGGGAGATTTTACGTCAGCCGAGCCGGTGTCGAGGACGGGCGCGAAGCTGGCGTTTGCAACATCGCCTATATGACGGCGGCCACGCTGCGCAGGATAGGCTGCAAGCGGACAAGGCCGATATCCTCACGCTCGAACCGGCTGCCGACCTTGGTCAGCTTGGCCAGCACCTGCTCGCCCTCCTCGGGCCCGATCGGGGCGATGACGATGCCGCCGCTCGACAATTGATCGAGCAGGAAGCGCGGAAGGCTGTCGAAGGCTGCCCATGCGACGATGCGATCGAACGGCCCTTCGTTCGGCAGCCCGCCGGAACCATCGGCCTGGCGCACGATGACATTGCCGATACCGAGCGCCTCGAAACGCTGCCTGGCCTGCTCGACGAGCGTCCTGTAGCGATCGGTGGTGACGACCCGCGCCGCCAGCCGCGACATCACGGCCGAGGTATAACCGGAGCCGGTGCCGATCTCGAGCACGCGATTGCCCTGCTCGATGGCGAGTGCGGCGATCACCGCCGCCTGCATGTCCGCGCCTTCGATCGCCTCGCCGCATTCGATCGGCAGCATGCGGTCCGACCAGGCGATCTGATGGAACTGGGCCGCCAGGAAGCCGCGCCGCGGCGTCGCCTCGAAGGCTGCGATCAACGCCTTCGGCACCGTCCCCCTGCCGCGCAGGCGCAACAGAAAGGCGGCAAAGCCTTCACGGTCATCGAGGCCCTGGTTCATGCAAGCGCCTTGCTCAGTTGATCACGGATTTCATGCGCGGTGAGGTCTAGCTGCAGTGGTGTCACCGACACCAGCCTGTTGCGCAGAGCATAGAGGTCTGTGCCTTGCTTGCCTTCGACCGGCTCGCGGCCGAAACGCAGCCAGTAATAAGGCAGGCCGCGCCCGTCACGGCGCTCATCGACCCACAAGCTGTGCACCAGTTTGCCTTGCGAGGTGACGACCGTTCCGGCGACCTCTTCTGGAAGGCAGTTCGGAAAATTGACGTTCAGCAAAACACCGTCCGGCAACGGCGTCGCGACCAGTTTCTCCAGCAGCGCCGGCGCCAGCGCCTCGGTCGTCTCGTATGGGACGACGCGGTCCTCGCCGACATAGCTGTAGCCCTGGCTGAGCGCGATCGAGCGGATGCCGAGCAGCGCGCCTTCCATGGCACCGGCGACGGTGCCGGAATAGGTGACATCGTCGGCGATGTTGGCGCCGGAATTGATGCCGGACAGGATCAGGTCGGGTGCGCCGGGAAGGATCTTCTTGACTCCCATGATGACACAATCGGTCGGCGTGCCGCGCACGGCAAAATGCTTCTCGCCGATCTTGCGCAGCCGCAGCGGCTCCGAGATCGACAGCGAATGGGCGTAGCCTGACTGATCCTGCTCCGGAGCCACCACCCAGACGTCGTCGGACAGGGTGCGAGCGACGCGTTCGAGCGACGCCAGGCCCTCGGCATGAATGCCGTCGTCATTGGTCAGGAGGATGCGCATTATTTCGCTTCGATCTTTTCCAGACCGCCCATGTAAGGCCGCAGCACTTCAGGAATGGTTATGCTGCCATCCTCATTCTGATAGTTTTCGATGACAGCTATGAGCGCGCGACCAACCGCGGTGCCCGAACCGTTGAGCGTATGGACGAAGCGGTTGCCCTTGCCGTCTTTGTCCTTGTAGCGGGCGTCCATGCGGCGCGCCTGGAAATCCCCGCACACCGAGCAGGACGAAATCTCGCGATAAGCGTTCTGGCCGGGCAGCCAGACTTCGATGTCGTAGGTCTTGCGCGCGCCAAAGCCCATGTCGCCGGTGCACAGCGTCACGGTGCGGAACGGCAGGCCGAGCCGCTTCAGCACTTCCTCGGCGCATTGCGTCATCCGTTCGTGTTCGGCGAGCGAGGACTCCTGGTCGGTGATCGACACCAGCTCGACCTTGTAGAATTGGTGCTGACGCAGCATGCCGCGCGTGTCGCGCCCGGCCGAACCCGCTTCCGAACGGAAGCACGGCGTCAGCGCCGTATAGCGCAGCGGCAGTTTTTCATGCGAGGTGATTTCTTCGCGCACCAGATTGGTGAGCGGCACTTCGGCTGTTGGGATCAGGCCAAGCCTGCCCTCCCCGTGCGGCGTGAAGAACAGATCTTCCTCGAACTTCGGCAACTGGTTGGTGCCGAACAGAACGTCGTCCTTGACCATCAGTGGCGGGATGACTTCTTGGTAGCCATGCTCGGTCGTGTGCAGGTCGAGCATGAATTGTCCGAGCGCGCGTTCCATCCGCGCCAGGCCGCTTTTCAGCACGGTGAACCGCGAGCCCGACAGTTTTGCCGCCCGCTCGAAATCCATCATGCCGAGCGCTTCGCCGATCTCGAAATGCTCCTTCACCCAGTTCGGCGGTGTCGGCGCCTTGCCGACGACGCGCTTGACGACATTGTCGTGCTCGTCCTTGCCGACAGGTACGTCGTCGAGCGGCACGTTGGGCAGCACCGCAAGCGCATCGTTCAGCGCCTTGTCGAGTTCGCGTTCGCGCGCCTCGCCATTCTGGATGAAGGTCTTGATCTCGCCGACTTCGGCTTTCAGTCTTTCGGCAAGTGCCGCATCGCCTGAACGCATGGCGTTGCCGATCTCTTTCGAGGCGGCATTGCGGCGCTCCTGCTTGGTCTGCAATTCGGTGACGTGTTCGCGCCGCGCCTCGTCCGAGGCGATCAGCCCGTCGACCGTGGACTGCGCCTCACCGGCCGACCACGAGCGCTTGACTAGCGCCTCGACAAGGGCCTTCGGGTTGTCGCGAATCCATTTGATGTCAAGCATGGTTCATCCGTCCTCAGGAAGCATGTCGCCCAAAAGTGCGCAGCGGTTTTGGACAACGACATGCTCAAAACAAAACTGAAACGCAGCGCTTGATAGCGATGCGTTTCAGCAAGAGGGGGTAAACCGCATCCTTGATCGATGCAAGATGAGGCGAGGCAGCGGCAGCCGTTTTCCACGCAGCCCGGTATTAGGAGGCAGCAGGCGCCGGAGGCTCGTCTGGGGCTTTGTCCGCCACGGTTTCCGCTGTGTCCTGTCTCTCGCGCGCCACACGCTGCTTTTCCTGATCGCGCTCGATCAGACGGGCAGCCCAGATGGAGACCTCGTAGAGAAGGATCGTCGGGAGGGCCAGGCCGATCTGGCTCATCGGATCGGGTGGTGTCAGCACCGCGGCGACGACGAAGGCAATCACGATTGCCCATTTGCGCTTCTCGGCCAGCGCCTTGGACGACAGCATGCCGACCCGCGTCATCAGGCTGGTCACCACCGGTAGCTGGAATACCAGGCCGAAGGAAAAGATCAGCGTCATGATCAGGCTGAGATATTCCGACACTTTCGGCAGCAGCGAAATCTGCACCTGTTCGTCGGTGCCGGTCTGCTGCATGGCGAGGAAGAACCACATCACCATCGGCGTGAAGAAGAAATAGACCAGAGACGCGCCCATCAGGAACAGGATCGGCGAAGCGATCAGGAACGGCAGGAAGGCGTTGCGCTCGTTCTTATAGAGGCCTGGAGCGATGAACTTGTAGATCTGCGTGGCGATCAGCGGAAAGGCGATCACCATGCCACCGAACATTGCGAGCTTGACCTGGGTGAAGAAGAATTCCTGCGGCGCGGTGTAGATCAGCTCGACCTTGTGCGGATCGAGCCCTGCCCACTGCGTTGCCCATCTGAACGGGACGACCAGAAGGTTGAACAGCTTCTTGGCGAAGAAGAAGCAGACGAGAAACGCGACGAAGAAGCCGCCCAGCGACCAGATCAACCGCCGGCGCAACTCGATCAGATGCTCCATCAGCGGTGCCGACGATTTCTCGATCTCGTCCTTTTCCTTGTCCGAAACGCTCACTTGGCGGCTCCCGCCGTCTTCTTGGCCGCCGGTGTCTTGGCCGGCGTAGGCTTCGGATCGGCTTTCGCCACGGTCTTGATCGCGATCGCCTTGGCCGCAGCAGGCTTCGCGGTTTTGCGCGTTTCAGCCTTTGCCGCCGCCACGGTCTTCGCTGGCGCTTTGGGCGTAGGCGGGGCCTTGGTGGCGATCGTTTTCGCCGGCGCAGGAGCCTTTGCGACATTCGTCGAAGCCGTGGCCGGTACTTTTGCAACCGGCATTGCCTTTGCCGGCGCAGCCTTGGCCACCTTCGCCGCGGACGCCTTTGGCGCCACGACCGGTTCTGTCGGCAATGACGACGTCACCACCGAGTCATCGGCCATTGCCGGGAAAATTGGCGCTGCCGGCGTGGCTTCCGGCCCGTTGACGCCAGGCATGGTCGTTGCGCCATTCTTCAAAGGCTCGGCCGCCAGCGGCGTCGAAGCGGCAGGCATTGCCGGATCGGCCGCCGGCTTGGGCTTCATCGCCGCATCGACGCCGGAGCGAACGTCGGCCGCGGCCTGCTCGAACGGATTGAGCTGCTTCTTGATCTCGGCCATCGGGCTGAGGCCTCTGAGCTCGTCGACCGACTTCTTGACGTCGTCAAGCTCGGCTTCCTTCAGCGCTTCGTTGAACTGCTTCTGGAAATCGGACGCCATCGCGCGCAGCTTCGCCGTCGTGCGCCCGAAAGTGCGCAGCATATTGGGCAAATCCTTGGGTCCGACGACCACGATCATGACGATCGCGATGACCAGCATTTCGGTCCAGCCGACTTCAAACATGGCACTCTGTTCCGACTAGAACCTGTGGCTCAGCTCTTGCTGGCTTTTTCCTTCGCGGCCGCAACGGTCTCATCCGCACGGTGTTCGACGGTGCGCTTGTCTTCGGCAACGTCATCGTCGGCCATGCCCTTCTTGAAGCTCTTGATGCCCTTGGCCATGTCGCCCATCAGCTCGGGAATCTTGCCGCGGCCGAACACCAGCAGCACGATCACCAGCACGATCATCCAATGCCAAATCGAAAATGAACCCATAGCAAATCTCTCTCGAACGTTTTCCCTGGCGATGATCTATGCGCTTTCGCGTAGGGATTCAAACACAACTGCGACAGAGTTTATGAAAGGGTGGCGGATGTCACGCATTTTCAACGCGATGGCCCGCTACGAATCCGCGCATCCTCGACAGATTGGCAGCTACGCCAGTCAATCCTCCGTGACGCGCGGCGTCAGCAGGCCGAGTTCCTCGAGGTCGATGTCGGTCAGAGCGTCCTCGTCGTCGGTCAACGCGTCGGGATCGGCCGGCGGCTGCGGAATGGAGAAATTCGACGGCATGCGGCCCGAAAGCAGCCCGGCCCCTTTCAGTTCCTCCATGCCCGGAAGATCGCGGATCTCCTCCAGCGCGAAATGATCAAGGAAAGTGTCGGTGGTGCCGTAGGTGACAGGGCGTCCCGGCGTTTTGCGCCGGCCACGCATGCGCACCCATTCCGTTTCCAGCAGCGTGTCGAGCGTCCCTTTCGAGGTTTCAACGCCGCGGATGTCCTCTATTTCGGCGCGCGTCACTGGCTGGTGATAGGCAATGATCGCCAACACCTCGAGCGCCGCGCGCGACAGCCTCCTTTGTTGGACAGTATCGCGGCTCATCAGGAAAGCCAGATCGCCGGCGGTGCGGAATGCCCAGGCATCGCCGACGCGCACCAGATTGACGCCGCGCCGGGCATAGATCTGGCGCAGTTCGGCCATGGCCAGGGCGACGTTGATGCCATCTGGCAGACGCGCCGCAAGCTGCTTTTCGCTGACAGGTTCAGCGCTGGCGAACACGATTGCCTCCGCCATGCGTACGGCTTCCGCCAGATGCAGCCGCTCGGCCGGATTCTGCACCTGCTGCTCTGAAGGATACTGGGAGAGCGACTCCTCTTCGGGTTCATCGCCGACCTTGAACGGGATAACCGAAGCGTTGGCGCGTTCGCTCATGATGCCACCTCGACTGCCTTGATTGCCTGCGCGCGGCCGCGCAGATAGATCGGAGCGAACACTTCGTCCTGCCGCATGTCCATCGTGCCTTCGCGCACCAGTTCCAGCGTGGCCGCGAAAGAGCTGGCGATCGCCGTGCGCCGCTCCTCGGGGCTGGTCATGTACACGATCAGGAAACTTTCCAGCGTCGCCCAGTCGTGCAGGGCTCCGACCAGGCGGGTCAGGATATCGCGCGCGTCCTTGAGCGACCAGACACCACGCCTGGCGATCGTCACATTGTTGATCGCCTGCTTCTGCCGCTGCTGGGCATAGGCGGTCAGGAGATCGTAGAGCGAGGCCGAATAGGCGTTACGCTTTTCGACGATGACCATTTCCGGCATGCCGCGCGCGAACACATCACGGCCAAGCCGGTTGCGGTTGACAAGGCGAGCCGAGGCGTCGCGCATGGCTTCCAGCCGCTTCAGCCGGAACTGCAGCACCGCCGCCAGTTCCTCGCCGCTTTCGCCCTCATCGCCCGGCTGTTTGGGGATCAGAAGCTTCGACTTGAGGAAAGCCAGCCACGCCGCCATCACCAGATAGTCGGCGGCAAGCTCGAGCCTGAGTGCCCTCGCCGTCTCGACAAAGGTCAGATATTGCTCGACCAGTGCCAGGATGGAAATGCGCGCCAGATCGACTTTCTGGGTGCGGGCGAGATGCAACAGAAGATCGAGCGGACCTTCGAAGCCGGCCACGTCGACGACCAGCGATGGGTCGCCGGTGACGCGTGAATCGTCATTCTCAGCCCACAGACGGTCCATCGGTGCGGCCTTCGCGGCCTTGCTTTCCAATGTTTCCGCCACTGCTTTTCACTTTCCCTTGCTAGGCCACCGCATCGAAGTAGGTGGCGAATTCGGCACGTATTTCGGTTTCTTCAACCGTGTCCCGGTTCTTTATATAGGTCAGCGCCCGCTTTGCGCGCTCCAGCGACGCGCCCTCGAGCCCCGTGGTCCGCGATGCGATGCCGGCCATCTCCTCGAAAACGCCATTGCAGTGAAGGACCAGATCGCAGCCCGCGGCAAGGATCGAGGCCGCCTTTGTCGGGAAATCCCCAGAAAGTGCCTTCATCGAGGTGTCGTCGCTCATCAGCAACCCGTCGAAACCGATTTCGCGCCGGATGATCTCGTCGATGACCTTGCCTGAGGTGGTCGCCGGATTGTTGGGATCGATGGCGCTATAAACGACATGCGCCGTCATCGCCATCGGCAGATGATTGAGCTCCCGGAACGGGGCGAAATCATGCCGCTGCAGATCGCTCAGCGAGGCATTGACCACAGGCAATTCGAAATGCGTATCGGCAAAGGCGCGTCCATGGCCCGGAATGTGCTTCATGACCGGCAGCACGCCGCCCGACATCAACCCTTCGGCCGCAGCGCGGCCGAGTTCGATCACCGGTCGCGGTTCCTTGCCATACGCACGCGCGCCGATGACATCGCTGGCGCCCTCGATCGGCACGTCGAGCACCGGCAGGCAATCCGCGGTGATGCCGTAGCGCAGCAGGTCAAAGGCATGCAGCCGCGCCATCAGCCAGGCCGCGCGGGCGCCGGCATCATGGTCGTCGCGCCACAGCGCGCCGAGCGCACCACCGGCCGGATAGTTCGGCGCCAATGGCGGCCGCAGGCGCTGCACACGGCCGCCCTCCTGGTCGATGAACACCAGAGCGTCCGGACGACCGATACAGTCGCGCATCTCAGCGACCAGATCGCGGATCTGTTCGGTCTCGCCGATGTTGCGCGCAAACAGGATGAAGGCCCAAGGGCATTCATTGCGATAGAAATTGATTTCTTCGCGGGTGAGCGATTTCCCGGCACAGCCGAGGATCATGGATTTTGATTCGGTCATGTCAGCAGTTTAGGGCTTCACGCGATCAAAGGGAATCATCTGGGTCACAAGCCGTCAAACGCCAGATCTGCTTTCCCCATGAAAAAGCCGGCGCGGTCACCGCGCCGGCTTTTTCAATTGGTTGGCTCCGGCTCTAGCGCGAGACGAAGCAGTTGCCGCCGGCGGCCTTGTAGCTGGTGCACAAATTGATCGCATCATTGCGCGACTGGGCCGGAACGCGCACGCGGTAGAACGTGCCCTTGCCGGCGATCTCGGCCTTGACGATGTTGGCGGTACGACCGCCGAGCACGCTGCCATAGCGGCGCTGCAGATCCTGATAGCTGGACTGGGCGCTCTCGACCGTCGGCTGTGAAGCAATCTGCATCGACCACGAGCCGCCGCCGGTCGCGGTCGACGCCGGATCGATGGACGCGACCTGATCGGGCTTGACCTCGCCGACGACATCAACCGGCTGGTCGGACGGACGCTGCGGCGCGACCGGAACCTTGGTCGGCGTGTTGGCGGACTGCGCCTTGGCCTCAGCCTTGGGCTTGGCTGTCGCTACCGGCGCTGCCGCCACCGGCGCTGCAGCCACCGGTTTGAGAGCCGGCCCATCATCTGCCTGGGCGGCGGCGGGCGCCACAGTGCCGGTCTGGTCCGCATCGGCCTTCGCCAACGGCGCAACATGCTGCGGCGCCGGGTCGACCGGCTCGGTTGCGGCCACTTGCGGTGCGGCCGGCGCCGGATCCTCACGCGGCACCAGCGAACCATCCGACTTGACCACCATGGTCCTCACCTTGCGCGGCGCAACGGCAACGACATCGGCGTTGGTACCTTTGTCGGCATCCTGCAGCACCTGCGCGATGCGATCCTCGGACTTGGGCGCGGGCGCTGTGTTGTCGGCCGAAGCGGCACCGGCGGTCGGCGCGGCGTTGCCGTCATCGGGTCCGATGGCGACTGCGGCGCCGGCGTTCTGGTCCGGCGAAAGATCGATGGCGCGGCTCGGATCCTTCGCCTGTACGTCTACCGGGTCTTCGGTGTTGGTAACCAGTTTCTCCTGGACCGGCTCGGCGGGCTTCGCACCCCTGACCGCGTCATAGACCTTGTTGTCCTGGTTCGGTACCACGGCCCCGCCCGGATTCTCCGGCTTGACCTTGATCGGCGCGTTGTCGGCCTTAACGATCACGGGCGCTTCACTACCGCCCTTGCCGCCGAAAGACAGCGCAAAGGCGCCAAGGCCGCCTGCGACCGCCACCCCACCGACAATCGCGGCGATGAGCAGGCCACGTCCGCGCGAAGGCCTTGCGGCCTCACGCTCGCCGAGGCCCGGAACAGCCATCGCCTCATTGAGTTCGGGATCGTAGTCGAGTTCGTCGACGGTGAAATCGTCCGCCTGTGAAGCCGGCTGATTGCCGGGCAGACTGTCGAGATCGAAGCCGTCGGCGGCATCGGCATAACCTGTAGGCGCCGCCGTGCGGGCAGACACTTCCATGGGCCGCGCCGCATAGGTCCGCGCTTCCGGCTCATAACCCAGCGAGGCCCTGTCATAGCCCGGCTTGGCCCTGTCATAGCCCGGCTTGACGCTGTCATAGCCCGGCTTCGCGCTGTCATAGCCCTGCTTGGCTGTGTCATAACCCGGCTTGAAACCCGCGGCGTAAGAATCATCTTCGTAAGACGCCACGTAGCTCGCGGCGGCGGGAGCGACCTCCACCGCGTTCATCTCGGAGAGAAGGCTGGAGAACTCGGCGTCGAGATCGTCATAGCCAGGTGACGCCGGCTGATCATCCTCGAAATGCAGTTCCGGAATGTCGAGATCGTCCGCCAGCGCCACGACACGCTCGGGCACATCGACCGTCTCGACATCGGGCATGTCTTCGTAACGCGCTGACTGGCGCGATTGCGGCGCGGATACAGGGGCGACAGTTTCGACCGGCTCGGCCGAACGGTAGGACGTCACCCCGGCGACCGCCGAGGCTGTGGTCATGGGTGCCATCGAAGCGGCCGGCTGACCACCAACCGGAGGCTGAGCGCTAAATGAGGGCTGTTGCGGAACCGGCGTCACGCGGCTCCACGAACGGACTGGCTCGGGCGGCGTGGAACGCTCCGCCGGCCAATCGAGAGAATCCGTCGAATTGTCCCGGGAAGCGGACGCATCACGCGGGTCCAGGCTTTTGGCAAAGGCCGCGTCGAAGGCGTCATCGTCGAAATCGACATCACCATGTCCGGCAGCCTCCGAGCCCGGATCCCGATCTTCAGGTTCATCATGCAAAAGATCGTCGACATCGGCATCGGCCGCCTGGGCGGTGCCGAGGTGGTTAGGCTCCTCAGGAGCGGGTTCGTCAAGATCCCAGTCGAGCTCACCGACAACATCGGCCGGCTCCTCGGTGGTCTCTGCAGCCTCGGCGACAGGCGACTGCGCGGCGACAGCCGGCTGAGCCATGACCGGCTCCTCCTTGGCTACAGGCGCCGAGCGCGCGGTCATGGCGCCCAGCAGCGCATTCAACTCGTCTTCCAGGCTCCGTTCGTCCTCGATCGGGGTTTGCTCCGGCTCGGCTGCGATGACGTCTGGCGCCACCGGCTGGACCGGAGCGGCGACAAACTCAGTGGCCGGTTCTTCGACTGTTTCGGCAAACGTGTCGTCGAAATTCAGGTCGAAAGCATCATCCGACCCTGCTTCAGCGCTGGGCGTCTCGCCCTGCGCATCCGCGCTATCGGCAAGCATATCATGCGCTTCCGGCTCCTCGGATGCGACCGGCTCGTCAGCGCGAACGTCAAAATCCATGTCGACATCTGCCATGCCGTCGTCGAGATGGCTGGCAAGATTTTCGTCGGAGGCAAAATTTTCGTCGGGGGCCTGACCGTCAGGCGCAGCAGCCTGCTCCGGCATGGGGTACTCGACGGGATCGGCAGCCCTGTGGGCCTGTTCCATCACCGAATGGTCGTCGAGCATCAGCTCGTCTTCGAGCGAGATCGCAATCACATCGTCGAATTCATGATCGGAGGCGGCCGTCTCGGCAGCAGGCGCGTCGTCAACAGCGTGCTGGACCTCTTCAGCTTCCTCGTCAATCCGGAAGTCATGGTCGAGCGACGCGGCAAACTCGTCCGCCATCGGCTGATCGTCCTCGAAGGGCGAGACATCCTCAAGCGAACTGGCGACGGCATTGCCGAAATCGGCGTCGAAAGCCGGCTCGACGGACGGTGCGGCTTCGGCAGCGCCCGATTGGCTGGAGCCGGTAGCTTGGTCGTCGACGTCAGCCATGTCCAGATGGAAATCGTCGTCGAGCGAAACCGAGAACTCGTCGTCCGTTGCGACGGCCTCAGCCGTTTCGAACGCAGGCTGTTCGGAAGTCCGCTCATGGACCTCGGCAACCGGAACGGCGTCGCTGTCGTCAGCGCCGAATTCGGCCATCATTTCCTTCTCGAGATCGATATCGAAATCGCCCTCTTCCGCCGCATGATCGGCGGCTGGGGCTTTCGGCTGGGCGGGCGACTGCGGCTTGACCGGCTGGCGCGGGTCGAACCCCATGATCCTGGTCAGTTCCGCGAACGGATCATCGTCGGCGATGTCGTTGTTGTCGGCTACTCTCAGCTGGGTTCTGTCTGCCATTATTGTTCCCGAACTCGCACTCATTCGGACGCCATGGACGTCGCGTAGGGTTGGCCCTTACCAGCGCAATGTGGGCAAAAGGTGACAGGTTATTTAGTCAAACCTAACGCATTTCGGTGG
Source organism: Mesorhizobium sp. M0051 (assembly GCF_040323235.1). NCBI lineage: Bacteria > Pseudomonadati > Pseudomonadota > Alphaproteobacteria > Hyphomicrobiales > Phyllobacteriaceae > Mesorhizobium > Mesorhizobium sp. M0051. The sequence continues at coordinate 178,171 of NZ_JAMYUT010000002.1, read as the reverse complement.
GCGCGGCGGCTCCGATCAGCGTCAGGCCGGACGTCAAAACGTCTGAAACAGCCTGCACCAGCCCTAGTCTGGCATGCGTCAATTGTCGGTCGTTAACCTTAACAAAACGTAAGTCGGGATTATCCGTGCCACGGTTCCAGTGTCCGTGGAAGCTGGAGGCCAGATCATAAAGGTAGAATGCCAGCCGATGGGGCTCGAGCGCAAGTGCGGCCGACTCGATCAGGCGGGGATATTCGGCAAGCTTGCGGATCAGGCCGATTTCGCCCTCGTCGGCCAGCAAAGCCACGGCGGACGCGAGGCTGTTGCGATCGAAATTAGCCTCGCCCAGTTGCTCGCTCGCCTGCCTGAATACCGAATGGCAGCGCGCCGAAGCGTACTGCACATAGAACACCGGATTGTCCTTGGACTGCTCGGTCACCTTGGCGAAATCGAAATCCAGCGGCGCGTCGTTCTTGCGGTAGAGCATCATGAAGCGGATCGCGTCTCGGCCGACCTCCTCCACCACTTCGCGCAGCGTCACGAAATCGCCGGACCGCTTCGACATGCGCACCGGCTCGCCGTCGCGAAACAGCTTCACCAATTGGCAAAGCAGCACGGTGAGCTTCACCTCGTCGCCGGCAATCGCCCGCGCCAGCGCTTCCAGTCGCTTGACATAGCCGCCATGGTCGGCGCCGAGCACATAGATCAGGTCGACGAAGCCGCGATCGACCTTGTCCTTGAGATAGGCGACATCGGCGGCGAAATAGGTGAAGGAGCCGTCCGACTTGACCAGCGCCCGGTCCATGTCGTCGCCGACCGCGGTCGAGCGGAACAGCGTCTGCTCGCGGTCCTCCCAATCATCAGGCTTCTCGCCCTTGGGCGGCGGCAATTTGCCCTTGTAGATGTGGCCCTTCAGCGTCAAATCGTTTATCGCCGAGCGGATCTTCCTGGCATTGTCGGCGTGCAGCGTGCGCTCGGAGAAGAACACGTCGTGATGCACGTTGAGCATCGCCAGATCCTCGCGGATCATCGCCATCATCGCATCGATGGTGCGGTCCTTGACAATGGCGAGCGCCTCGTCGTCCGGCATCTGCAGCAAAGAGCGGCCAAACTCCTTGGCCAGCGTCTGCCCGACAGGGACAAGGTAATCGCCGGGATAGAGACCGGGAGGTATTTCGCCGATGTCCTCGCCGAGCGCTTCGCGGTACCGCAGGAATGCGGAGCGACCGAGCACGTCGATCTGCGAGCCGGCATCGTTGATGACGTATTCCTTGGTCACGTCGTAGCCGGCAAAGGCCATCAGGTTGGCCAGCGCGTCGCCAACGACAGCGCCCCTGCAATGGCCGACGTGCATCGGCCCTGTCGGATTGGCCGAGACATATTCGACGTTGGTCTTCCTGCCAGCGCCAATCGTCGAGCGGCCATAGTTGCGGCCTTCGCCAAGCAAGGCGGTCAGATGCACCTGCCAAAAGCCGTCCTTGAGCCGGAGATTGACGAAGCCAGGGCCAGCCACTTCGGTGGCGGCGACATCCTTGTCGTCACGCAGCGCTTGCGCCAATTTCTCGGCCAGCGCGCGCGGGTTCTGGCCGGTCGGCTTGGCCAGCACCATTGCCGCATTGGTCGCCAGGTCGCCATGGCTGGCGTCGCGCGGCGGCTCGACGGCAATGCGCGACAGATCCGGCGAAACGCCATTACTGTCTTTCAAATCAAGCGCTTCGACAGCTTTTATGATTCGCGCGGTGAAGTCGGCGAAGATATTCATGGGAATGGCTCTGGTGGCTTTACAGGGAATCCGGCTCGTTGGCCGGCAAAATCGAGCCCGCCCTAGCTCAATTCCGGCGTATGGTCAAACAAACGCCGATGTTCCTTGAGCGCATAGGTGTCGGTCATACCCGCCAGAAAATCAGCAACGCTGCGCGCCTTGATGCGAACGGCGGCCCGATCCAGTCCCTCGCGCCAGCCGTCCGGCATGGCGCGCGGATCGGCGAAATAGGCGTCGAACAGATCGTTGACGATCCGCTCGGCGTCCGCGCGCACACGCATGACTTCCGCGTGCCGATAAAGATGCTTGTAGAGAAAGGCCTTCAGTTCTTTCTCGAAGGCGGCCATTTCGGCCGAGAAAGTCACCATCGTCTCGCCAGCCGCTCTCACGGCATCGGCGTTCCGTGGCCTGATGCGCTCCAGATTGGCAGTGGTGGAGACGATAACATCCTCGACCATGGCGGTGATCTGCCGCCGCATCAGCTCATGGCCGGTGCGTACGTCATCAAGAGAGGGATAGCGTGTGCGCACACCTTTCAGAATGGTTCCGGGCAGCGAAACCGTCTCCAGCATATCCAGCGTCAGCAGCCCTGCTCTCAGGCCATCGTCGATATCGTGCGTGTTGTAGGCGATGTCGTCGGCGATCGCAGCGCATTGCGCCTCGATGCCGGCAAACCGGTCCAGTTCGAGGTCGTGCAGCTCGGAATAATCACGGATCGCCTGCGGCACCCGCCCTTTCAGGCCTTGACCGTCGGCATCCGTCAGCGGTCCATTGTGCTTGACCAGGCCTTCCAGCGTTTCCCAGGTCAGGTTGAGCCCATCGAATTCGGCATAGCGCGCCTCCAGCCTCGTCACGATGCGCAGCGATTGCGCATTGTGGTCGAAACCACCCCAGGCGGCCATCTTCTCGTTCAGCGCGTCCTCGCCGGTGTGGCCGAAGGGCGTATGGCCGAAATCATGCACCAGAGCCACCGCCTCGGCGAGATCCTCATCGCCGCGCAGCGCTCGTGCCAAAGCGCGCGCGATCTGCGCCACTTCGATCGAATGGGTCAGCCGAGTGCGGTAATGGTCGCCTTCATGGGCGATGAACACCTGCGTCTTGTGCTTGAGACGGCGGAAGGCCGTCGAGTGGATGATGCGGTCACGGTCGCGCTGGAACGGCGTGCGGGTCGGGCTCTCCACCTCGTCGAAAAGCCGTCCGCGCGACTTTGCCGGATCGCAGGCATAGGCCGCGCGTGGCCGATAACCAAATCCGATGTCGCCCAACTCATTGGTCATGGCTGATGCCGCCGCAGTTGACTTGGTCCAGATAATTTGAGCCTGGTTGACTTGGCCCCTCGCGCTTCATACCTATCATGTGAAACCGAAAGCAAGGTGACGCCGATGGGCGCGGATGCCAAGACTGCCATGAAAGTCGACATGACCGAGGCCGCCGCCAAGCGGATCGCAAAGATTGTCTCGGGTGAGGCGGGCAAGACGGCGCTGCGCGTTTCCGTCGAAGGCGGCGGTTGCTCCGGCTTTTCCTACAAGTTCGATCTGGTCGACACGCGCAACGACGATGACGTCGCCATCGAGAAGGATGGCGCCACGGTGCTGATCGACGATCTGTCGCTGGTCTATATGGGCGGTTCGGTGATCGATTTCGTCGATGATTTGATGGGCCAGTCGTTCCAGATCCGAAATCCGAACGCAGTCGCCTCCTGCGGCTGCGGCACGAGCTTTTCCATATAGAATGCCTGCCATCGGCGCGGTCCGTCAGATCGCGCTGGCGGCTGGCCGCGACCTCGACGCCACGCTAGCCTTTTGGCGCGACGTACTGGGCATGAACCTGCATGCGCGCTTCGATCCGCCCGGCATCGCGTTTATCATGGCCGGCGATATCAGGCTGTTGTTCACCGACGGCATACCGGCAGGGACAGTTTATCTCGACATATCGGGTCTCGACGATTTCCACGCCTCGGCGGCGGCGGCCGGCGTCCCCTTCACAGCGACGCCGACGCTTGTCCATCGTGACAGCGAGGGCCAGTTCGGCCCAGCTGGGGAAACCGAATGGATGGCCTTCCTAAAGGACCCGGCCGGCAATACGATCGGGCTCGTCGAACGCCATCCGCCGCAAGACCCCAACTGAGCAGCATCGGAACCGTTATGAAAATCGTCACCTGGAACATCAACGGCGTGCGCGCCCGCATCGGCAACCTGACTCATTGGCTGACCGAAAGCGCGCCCGATATCGCCTGCCTGCAGGAGATCAAGACGGTCGACGAGCAGTTCCCGCGCGCCGAGATCGAGGCGCTTGGCTACAATGTCGAAACCTATGGCCAGAAGGGTTTCAATGGCGTCGCCATCCTGTCGAAGTTGCGCTTCGACGAAGTTGTCAGGGGCCTGCCCGGCGACGATGCCGACGAGCAGGCGCGTTTCATCGAAGGCGTTTTCTCGACGGACAAGGGCGCGCTGCGCGTAGCGTCGCTCTATCTGCCGAACGGCAATCCGATCGATGACGAGAAGAAGTTCTCCTACAAGCTATCCTGGATGGCACGTCTGGAGCGCTGGGCTGAAGAGCGCCTGAAGCTCGAAGAGGCGCTTGTGCTGGCCGGCGACTACAACGTTATCCCCGAGCCGATCGACGCGCGGTTTCCGGAGAACTGGCTGGGCGATGCGCTGTTCCAGCCGCAGACGCGGCAAGCCTTCCGCCGGCTACTCAACCTTGGGTTCACCGAGGCGGTGCGCGCAGTCACCGACGCGACTGACGCCTATACGTTTTGGGACTATCAGGCCGGCGCCTGGCAGAAGAACAACGGCATCCGCATCGACCATCTGCTTTTGTCGCCGGAAGCCGCCAACCGGTTCTCATCGGCCATGATCGAAAAGCATGTCCGCGCCTGGGAAAAGCCGTCCGATCACGTCCCGGTGGCGATCGATCTCGCGCTCCAGCCAGCCTGACGGCGCTAACCCTCATATCGCCACATTTCGCGCCGTTCATTGCTTGGTCAGCATGGCGGCTGGGATTCTATGACCATACGATTTCATCTTTGTCCGATCGGCCTGGCATTTGCCATGGCCGCTCCTGCCGCGGCGCTTGCCGATCAGGAATGCCTGGCCAATGGAAAATCCTACCAGCTTGGCCAGGTCGCCTGCCTGACGCTTGCCGGCCAGAGCCATCTTGCCCGCTGCGACATGGTGCTCAACAACACCTCGTGGACGAAGGTCGGCGACAACTGCCCCGCAAACACGATGGCGCCGCACCTGCATGCCACACCGATCTCGACGCCCGCGCCCAGCATGGTGCCGACGGAGCCGACCGAGAACTGATTCCGACAGGCGGCAGCAGCGCCTACTGGTCCGAGTTGCTGCCCTTGGTGAGGATATCGTCCGCCAGCGAGATCGCGGTGCGGCGGTCGGCTTCGCCGGCGGTGGCAAATGCCTCCTCCTGCATGCCGCGTATCCAGGGCTGATCGGCCGGCGAAGCGCGTTCGAGCGCAGCCGTCATCATCGCCAGGCCGCGAACGATCTTGCCGCTCTGGAACAGCAGGTGGCCCAATGTCGCCTGCGCGCCGGCATGGCCCTTCTCGGCGGCGAGTTGGAACCAGCGCCCAGCCTGCTTGACACTGGCCTTCACGCCGCCCTCGCCCTTCAGGAACATCTGCCCCATCTCGAACTGCGCGTTCGGATTGCGGTAGTTGGCGGCGGCGCGCATGTAATATTCCTGAGCGGCCACCTCGTTCTCGGTGACCGGACTGCCGGGAATGCCCTTGCGCAGATAGTCGCCGAGCGCCACCAGCGCATCGGAGACATAGCTTTCCTCGGGCGAGCCGGGCTCGACATCCTGGTCGACGATCTCCGAGAAGAACTTGAACGCCTCATAGTCGTCGCGCGCCACGCCGTCGCCTTCCGCATACATGCGGGCAAGCTTCCAGGTGGCGCCGATCTGGCCGTTTTCGGCGGCATATTTGTAGGCCTCGGCAGCCTGTTCCTTGTGTCCGTTCTTGTAGGCGGAGAAGCCGAACTGGAACACCGCCCACGGGCTCGACTGCGGCTTCACGCCGGTCTTGTCGTCGAACACCTTGTCATCGAAGGCCATGGCCTGGCCCACGGCGCCAAAGGTCGCGCCAAAAGTGGCAGCCACGACCAGTGCCGAAAAGACAGACGACCTCAACAACTCAGATGTCCGCATAGCAATGTGTTTCTTTCGCACCGCCCGGATGGGTCACCGCGCCATCGCGCGCCGGCCCCACCGTCTGTGCATATTTCCATATCGCGCCCGACTGATAGTCGGTCTTGCGCGCCTTCCACGTCTTCGCCCTCGCCGCCAGTTCGCTTTGGGATAACGCCACATCGATCGTGCCGTTCACCGCGTCGATCGAGATCACGTCGCCATTCCTGAGCAGCCCGATCGGACCGCCCACCGCTGCCTCCGGCCCGACATGGCCGATGCAGAAACCGCGCGTCGCGCCCGAGAAGCGCCCGTCGGTGATCAGCGCCACCTTGCCGCCCATGCCCTGGCCATAGAGCGCTGCCGTCGTCGACAGCATTTCGCGCATGCCGGGGCCGCCGCGCGGCCCTTCGTAGCGAATGACGAGAACCTCGCCTTCCCTGTAGTTGCGATGCGTTACCGCCTCGAAACATTCCTCTTCCGAATCGAAACAGCGTGCCGGGCCGGAGAACTTCAGCTCCGACATGCCGGCGACTTTGACGATCGCGCCTTCGGGGGCGAGGTTTCCCTTCAACCCAACGACACCGCCGGTTTGGGTAATGGGTGTGTTGGCCGGGCGGACCACATCCTGGTGTTCATTCCAGGCAACGTGCTCCATATTTTCGGCCAAAGTGCGGCCAGTCACGGTCAGGCAGTCACCGTGCAGATAGCCGTGGTCGAGCAATGTCTTCATCAACAGCGGGATGCCGCCGGCCTCGAACATGTCCTTGGCGACATATTTGCCGCCCGGCTTGAGGTCGGCGATGTAAGGCGTCTTCTCGAAGATCTTCGCCACGTCGAACAGGTCGAACTTGATGCCGGCCTCGTGTGCGATCGCCGGCAGATGCAGTGCTGCGTTGGTCGAGCCGCCGGTGGCCGAAACCACGGTCGCCGCATTTTCCAGTGCCTTCAGCGTGACGATGTCGCGCGGCCGGATATTTTTCGCGATCAACTCCATGATTTTTTCGCCCGAAGCGAAATTGAAACGATCTCGCATTTCGTACGGCGCCGGCGCGCCACAGGAATAGGGCAACGCCAGGCCGATCGCTTCGGCGACGGTGGCCATGGTGTTGGCGGTGAACTGGGCGCCACAGGAGCCAGCCGACGGACAGGCCGCCTGTTCGATTTCGAGAAGTTCGGCATCATCGATCTTGCCGACCGAATGTTGGCCGACCGCCTCGAACACATCCTGCACGGTGATGGGGCGGCCGCGGTAGCTGCCGGGCAGGATCGAACCGCCATAGATGAAGATCGACGGCACGTTGAGCCGCACCATGGCCATCATCATGCCGGGCAGCGACTTGTCGCAGCCGGCCAGCCCAACCAACGCGTCATAGCAATGGCCGCGCATGGTGAGTTCGACTGAATCGGCTATGACCTCGCGCGACACCAGCGACGACTTCATGCCCTGGTGACCCATGGCGATGCCATCGGTGACGGTGATGGTGCAGAATTCGCGCGGCGTGCCATTGGCGGCCGCAACGCCCTTCTTGACCACCTGCGCCTGGCGCATCAGCGAGATGTTGCAGGGGGCCGCCTCGTTCCAGCAGGATGCGACGCCGACCAGCGGCTGCGCGATCTCGGCTGCCGACAAGCCCATTGCGTAGAGATAGGAACGGTGCGGCGCCCGCGCCGGACCGACGGTCACATGGCGGCTGGGGAGCTTAGCCTTGGAAATGACTTTGGCGTCCATACTCTTCCTTGCCCACATCTTCCCTGAAAAGGGGGCGATGCGGCCTGCCCCATCGCCGAGCCTTTTGGCGCGTGTCCCGAGACAAGATCGAGGTGCGCCGGGTTTATGGCGGGAAATGGGCAATTTCCTTGGCCTGACCTTTAGCGCAGGGGTTGTTCAGAAAGTGTTGCCGAAACGTCACAATTGCACGAGGTGAAAGCGGTGCTATTTATATGCAACGCGGCTTGGGTAACTGGACGCCTGACCAGACCTGCCAACGAAAAAGGCCGAGCGATGCCCGGCCTTTTTCGTTCAGCTTTTCAGAGGTTTAGAACTTGATCTTGAGGCCGCCTGAAATCGCTGTGACGAGATCGTTGCCGAAGTCGTAGGTGGCGTCATCTCCAACAACTTTACCGTTCTCCCCAATCAATATACCGGAATGACCGCTTGTCAGCACGCCAACCGCGCCAGCCAAGCGAACCTCGATATTCGGCTTAGGGGTGTAAGCGACACCGCCCCCCAGCGTCCAGGAGTCCGTCTGCGAGCCGTAGCCATGCGAAGTGCCGCGATCCCAGGAGAGCTGGCCGGCCGCACTCCACTCGTCGTTGAACTTATGACCGATGCCGCCCGTGACCGTCCAGCCGTCACGATACATCAGGTCGAGCGACGTTACTTCGCCTGGCGAGTTCGTGAAGCAAAACGCGCTTGGGACACCGACCGGACAGATCGGCACACTCTGTAGCACGCTCCAGTTAACCCACTTGATCGAACCGAAGGCGAGCCAGCCGGGCGCGATGCCCGACTGCATTTTCAATTCCACCACGTCCGGCATGTACTGCGTTGAGCCGTAGATCGGAAGAACGACGCTGCCGACATTTGTCAGATCGAGCGTGCCCGAAATGCTATCGAGCTTAACTTTCGAATTATAGACGAGGCTCGCGCGCAACGCGATGTCGGGGATTTCGTAGGCAAGGCCGGCGCGCCAGCCCCAGCCGTTGCTCGTCAGATCGACGCGACCGGTGCCGCCGAAGTCGGGCACCAGCGGTGACACCAGGCTTTCCTTGAAACCGTAGACCTTCTGGTAGAAAACACCGCCGATAAAGCGGAGTTGACCCTTGCCCGCATCCATTTTGTAAGAGCAAGTCGCAGCGTAGTTATCGCTTTTGATGTCGGTTTCCATGTTGGAAAACGCACCATTCCACACGCCGGGCGCAACATGCGCACCCCAAGGCTGCGAGTAGTCAATCATACAGTCGACACCTTGGACGATTTGGGCCTTCGCGCCGATGCGCGGGACCCAATAGTTCTCGGCCCCATCGGCCGAGGTCCCGAAACCTAGGTCGGCCCCGCCAGGACCGCGCGCATTCTTGAGCTTACGATCCGGCATCACGTAAGTCGCTTCCGCTTCCGTAGAGAACGGCGCAGGGTCAAACAAAAGATCGATGTCGTAACCGCCGCGCTCCAGGCCGCCAGCATGCGCCGAACTCATCGCGGTTCCGATCAAAGCCAGCGACAAGCACCCTGCCCCCAGCAGTGCTTTCAGACGCAAATTGTTCATGGATGTCCTCCCCCGAATAACCGTGCATCAAGCTAGAACCAATTCAGGTTAACGGTGCAACAACGAATTCAAGAAGCGTACACGTACAGTTGATCAGAGTGCGTTTTCCGCAAAATTCCGACTCTCCCGCAAGACCGAAAACACGGCATTTGGGTGCAAATGAACCAACAAAATCGGGGAAACTTCTCCAAAATGGCCCAAGAAGAGGGCATTTTGCGGGTATCCGGCCCCATTGTTACATTATGGCAACAATGGGGCTAAAACTTCCGTTTACGTCAACATTAACGCAACGGAATGCCTGTTTTCGAGGCAAAAATGCTGCCATTTTAGAGGGCGCTAAAATCTCGCGAATCCCGCCCTCAACCGGCGTCGCGAACCCTGGTCAACGCGACCGAAAGCTTCTCCTGCGCGTCGCGGTATTCGGTGAGCTTTTCGCGCTCTGCCTCGACGATCTCTGCCGGCGCGCTGGCGACGAACCTTTCGTTCGACAGCTTCTTGTGCAGGCGCGCGATTTCCTCGGTCACCTTGGCCAGTTCCTTCCGCAGCCGTGCCGCCTCCGCGACAAGATCGATCAGGCTGCCGAGCGGCAGGCAGATCGTCGCCTCGTTGAGCACGATCTGCGCCGAACCCTTTGGCGCAACATCGGCCAGCGAGATGTCGCCGACGCGTGCCAGCCGCCTGATCGCCGAATCCTCACGGACAAGCCGTTCGCGCGTCACATCGTTGGCACCGACTACCACCAGCGGTGCAATGGCAGCCGGCGGCACGTTCATTTCCGAGCGCACGGAGCGGATGCCTGAAACGAGGTCGACCAGCCAGTTGATGTCGGCGGCGGCATCCGCGTCTTCGAAGTCCGGCGACGGCCATGCAGCATGGCATAGCAGCGACGCGCGTTCCTTGCCTTCGCCAGCGGTCTGCGCCCACAGCTCCTCGGTCATGAACGGCATCATCGGATGCAGCAGCTTGTAGATCTCGTCCAGCACGAAAGCGACGCAAGCGCGGCTTTCGGCCTTCGCCGCCTCGTCGGAGCCCATGAACACCGGCTTCAGCAGTTCCAGGTACCAGTCGCAGAACAGGTTCCAGACGAAGCGGTATGCGGCACCCGCCGCCTCGTTGAAGCGGTATGAGGTAATGCCGTCGGTGATCTCGCGCGCGGCGCGCGTCAGCTCGGTCAGGATCCAGCGGTTGACCGCCAGCTTGGCGTCGTTCAGCCAGAAATCGTCATCGCGCGCAACCTCGTTCATCTCGGCAAAACGCGTCGCGTTCCACAGCTTGGTGCCGAAGTTGCGATAGCCGGCGATGCGCGCCGGGTCGAGCTTCACGTCGCGGCCTTGGGCCGCCATCACCGTCAGGGTGAAGCGCAGCGCATCGGCGCCGTATTCGTCTATGAGGTCGAGCGGGTCGATGACGTTGCCTTTCGACTTCGACATCTTCTGCCCGTTCTTGTCGCGGACCAGCGCATGGACATAGACGGTGTGGAAAGGCTCCTCGTCCATGAAGTGCAAGCCCATCATCATCATGCGGGCGACCCAGAAGAAGATGATGTCGAAGCCGGTCACCAGCACGTCGGTCTGGTAGTAGGTGTTCAGCTCGGGTGTCTCGTCCGGCCATCCCAAGGTCGAGAACGGCCACAGCGCCGACGAGAACCAGGTGTCGAGCACATCCTCGTCGCGGGTCAGGATCTCGCCTGGCTGGAAATTCTCGAGCTTGTCCTCGACCCATGCCTTCCACGGCCCTTCCAGCGCCAGATAATATTCGATCGCCGCGCCGAGCGCCTCTTCCTCGGTCTTCTCGACGAAGACCCGTCCGTCCGGCCCGTACCAGGCCGGGATCTGGTGACCCCACCAGAGCTGGCGCGAGATGCACCAGGGCTGGATGTTCTCCATCCAGTCGAAATAGGTCTTCTCCCAGTTCTTCGGCACGAAGTTCGTGCGGCCCTCGCGCACCGATGCGATCGCCGGTTTGGCCAGCTCCGCCGCGTTGGCATACCATTGCTCGGTCAGGAACGGCTCGATCGGCACGCCGCCGCGGTCGCCATGCGGTACGGCGTGGCGATGCGGCTCGACCTTTTCGAGGAAACCGCCTTCTTCCATCAGCTCGACTATCTTCTTGCGCGCGACGAAGCGGTCGAGCCCGTCGAGTTCATTCCAGACCGCCTGGCGCTCCGGCGTCACCTCGAGACCGGCAAGAAAATCCTCATTGTCCTTGAGGCTTACCGCCGCCGCGGTGGTCAGGATGTTGATCGCCGGCAGCTTGTGACGCTTGCCGACCTCGAAGTCGTTGAAGTCGTGCGCCGGCGTGATCTTGACCGCCCCGGAGCCCTTCTCAGGGTCGGAATATTCATCCGCCACGACGGGAATCTTGCGGCCGACGATCGGCAGAACGATGTTCTTGCCGACCAGGTGCCGGAAACGCTCATCGTCGGGGTATACGGCAACGGCCGTATCGCCCAGCATCGTCTCGGGGCGCGTCGTCGCCACGGTGATGAAGGTTTTTGGGTTTTCCGGGTCGAAGGCCTGGCCCTCTATGGGGTAGCGGAAATGCCAGAGATTGCCGTTGACCTCCTGCTGCTCGACCTCGAGATCGGAGATCGCGGTCAGCAGCTTCGGGTCCCAGTTCACAAGACGCTTGTCCTTGTAGATCAGGCCTTCCTTGTAGAGCGTGACGAACACTTCAAGCACGGCCTTGGACAGGCCCTCGTCCATGGTGAAGCGTTCGCGTGACCAATCGGCGGAGGCGCCGAGCCGCTTCAGCTGGTTGAAGATCGCGCCACCGGATTCGGCCTTCCACTCCCACACTTTCTCGATGAACTGCTCGCGGGTCAGGTCGCGGCGGTGGATCTGCTTTTCCATAAGCTGGCGCTCGACCACCATCTGTGTGGCGATGCCGGCATGGTCCATGCCCGGCTGCCACAAGACGTTCTTGCCGCGCATGCGCTCGAAGCGCACCAATATGTCCTGCAGCGTGTTGTTAAGCGCGTGCCCCATATGCAGCGAACCGGTGACGTTCGGCGGCGGGATGACGATGGTGAAGGCCTCCGCCCCCTCCTCGGCCCCGGCACCGGCGCGAAACGCGTCGGCCTCTTCCCAGACTTTGGCGATCTTCGGCTCGACGGTTTTGGCGTCGTAGGTCTTTTCAAGCATGGGAAAATGGTCCGCGCTGTCGGGAGTTATGCTGGTCCGGTGTAAATCGGAAGGTTTTGGCCAAGTCAACCGCAAGGGCTGTCGCGGCATTCACGGGCAGATAGGCGCGGCCCTGTTCATTTCAACGCAAGGCATGCCCGCATTTGGCGCAGAGCTTCGCCCTTGGCGTCCGATAGGGTTTTCTGCATGCCGGATAGCCATAATCCGACCGGCGGACGTAGAAGATCTCGAACATGGTCCATTGTGGTAAGGGAATCCGGCGGCGACCTGTCTGCCTCGCCACCAATACAAACTGACCTCCCCCAAAGAAACGGCGCCACGAGGGCGCCGTCTCTTTTTGGCAACTACTGGGCGCCGCGCGCCACGCGCTCGATTTCTTCGCGCACCAGCCTTTCGACCAGCGTCGGCAGATTGTTGTCGAGCCAATCCTGCAGCATCGGACGCAGCATCTCTTCGGCCATCTCGTCGAATGTCTTTTTGCTGCGGCTGGCAAACGCGTCGGAAAGCTCGCCAAAAGCGGCGGCAACCTGCCGGCCTGTATGCTCGGAAACGATCCCCGGACGCGCCGCGTCACTAACTGGCGTTGGCCGTGCCGCGTCTGGACGAGGTGTCTCGGAGGTCGCCTTCGCGCTCGGTTCGTCCCTTGAATCGTCGGCCGGCGGCTGGGCAACCGGCTTGCGTGCCTCGGCCATTTTTGCCTGCTCACCAACCGCGGCGATCTCGCGCCGCCAATCGGCAACGGGGGCAATGACGGGACGTGGTGCCGACGCGTCGACCGCGGCCGGTTCGGCGGCAATCCGGGCACTGACCTCGGCAAGTGTCATCGATGGCTTCGCCGGAGCTGGATCGGCGCGCACCGGCGTTTCCATACGCGCAATCGCCGGCTCGGCCGCCGGCAGCTGTGCCTGGACTTCCGCCAGCGTCACCGGCTTCCTGACCTCGGGGCCGGCATGCAGGTCGGCACGGAATGCCTCGACGTCGGGGGCAGCATCGCCGCTCGACGCCGGCTCCAGATCCTGGCGCAACTCATCGGCGTCGCCCGGCTGCTTGCGGCCGCCGTCGCTGTCCTCGATGATTCGCCTGATGGAAGCCAGGATCTCTTCCATGGAAGGTTCGCGCTGTGCGCTGCTTGCCGTTGCCATCGTCACATCCGCCGCCTTTGTGACCTCTGTGGATTTCCGCTCCGGCAAGGCCGGATCGAATCATGGCAACAGCGTAGCCGACGGATCGCCGCACGAGAATCCCCAATCTGGGGACTTGTGGGATTTCAACAGATTAGCGTGATCTTAAACCCACGAGCAGCCGAGCAAGCAATCCTGCTCAAACGGCGAGACGGAAAAATCCGGACCGGGCGCCCTCAGCGGCCGTCCGGCGTGCGCAGGCCGATCCACTTGTCCTTGACGGCGTTGTAGTGCTCTTCAGGCTTGTATTTCGTCACCTGCAGGCCAAGGCGGTCGACAGACAGGCGGCCGGTCGCCTGCAGGATGGCATAGCTCGCCACCACCACATCATGCTCATAACTCGCCTGGTTGATCTCGGCGGTGATGACCGTAGCCTGTGCGTTGAGGACATCGAGCGTGGTGCGCTGGCCGACATTGCGTTCTTCGATGACGCCGTTCAACGCCAGCTTTGCCGCCTCGATCACTTGCCTGTTGGCCGTCAGCTGCTGCTGCGCGGCAGTGTACTCGGTCCAGGCGGCGGTGACGGCCTGGCGCACTTGGTCGCGGCTCACGTCGACCTCGATGCGGGCCCGGCTGAGCGATTCCTTGTCCTGGCGCACAATCGCCGAGGTGCGGCCACCGGAATAGATCGGGATGGTCAGCGTTGCCCCGACACTGGCCGAATTGGTGGTGCCGTCCTGCGTCGAGAGGAAGCCCGGCACGGTGTTGCGATACGCGCTCGAGACGCCGGCGGAAGCAGACAGCTGCGGCAGCAGCGCGCCTTCGGCCGACTTCACAGAAAACGAAGCAGCGTCGACCAGATGCTGGGTGGCAAGGATAGCCGGATGCTCGTTCGAGGCCACCCCGATGGCGGCAGCCAGGCTCGACGGCAACAGCTTTGCCACCGGCGAAGCGCCTTTGAGCTTGCCTGGTTCGTCGCCGACGATCTCGCGATAGGTCGCGGCACTCGCCAGTGCCTGCGCCCGGGCGGCGCTCAGCGATGCCACGGCGGCGGCCCGCGAAGCATCGGCCTGCGCGACGTCCGTACGCGTGCCTTCACCAACCTCGAAACGCGAACGCGCCGCGCGCGCCGTTTCAGTGAGGAATTGCAGGTTCTGCTCGGTCAGCACGGCGATCTGGCGGTCGCGAATCACGTTCATATACGCCTGGGCGGCGCTGAACAGGGTGTTCTCTTCGGTGTTGCGCAGGCTTTCGACCGAAGCGCGAACTTGTGATTCGGCGGCAGCGACATTGTTCCTGGTCTGAAAGCCGTCGAACAGCGTCTGATTGATCTGGACACCAAAATTGCCGGTGGTCAGCCGTACGCTCCGATCCGCACCGGTGAGATGGCTGCTGGAATAGTCGATTGTCGCCGAGCCGTTGATGGTCGGACGCCAGCCCGACTTGGCGATGGCGACGCTCTCATCGGTAATACGAACGCCGGCGCGGGCGGAATTCAGCGAAGAATTGTACTGATAGGCCTTTGCAAGCGCGCCTGAGATGGTTTCCGCCGAAGCGGTCAGTGGGGACAGCATGGTCGCCGAAACGAGGACGGCGGTGAAAAGTGACTTTCGTACAGACGGCACGGTTAAACCCTCATTCGTTTTCCATGGGAACTGCGCCGCACCGGCTTCTCGTCGTGATCAGCCGCCGCCGCGTGTTCGATGTTCCCTGCTGCTCAGCCCCAAAGTGCCCCCAGTTTGCGGATCAGCAACAATTGTTCAAATGCAAGCGACCATGACAATGCCTCTGCTGCAAGGCAAAATCACTCAAAACTCGAAAGCATGAATACGTTCGAATCCCGGTAGTGGCTTAATTGCCGCATTAAACGCGCGTCTTCCGGTTACAACCCCTCCCGCCTTAAAAAAAAGTCGGGCCAGGCCGGAATTACCTTGCCCTTCAACGGCGACGAGTCGGCCGCCTTCGGCAAGCTGGTCGAGCAGCGGCACTGGGACTTCCGCGACGCTGCCGCCGACGAAGATGACGTCATAAGGCGCCTGGGCGGCATGCCCTTGTGGCAACGCCCCCTGCACAACGGTCACATTGCTGCAGCCAAGCGACGATAGCGTCGATCTGGCGGTTTCCGCCAGCGCCGAATCGCTTTCGAGCGCCACCACGGACCTGGCCAGCCGCGACAGGATGGCCGAAGCGTAACCCGTGCCGCAGCCGACATCGAGCGCCGAGTCGGTCGGCTTGATCTCAGCCAGTTGGATGAGCTTGGCCAGCGGTGACGCTTCCATAAGGTAGCGCGCGCCGTCCGCGCCGGTGGCAATGCGAATGTCCTCGTCGATGTAAGCGAGATCGCGCTGGGCGGCGCCAACAAAAGCCTCTCGTGGCACGACGAGCATGGCCTCGAGCAGCGGCGCGCTGGTCACATCGGTGGTGCGAACCTGGCCATCGACCATCTTGACGCGAAGCTCGGAGAAATCAGCGCTCATGTTCCAACCAATCCGCTTGCCGCGCCAGAACCGCGGTTCATTACGTCAGGAACTTCAGGCCCCCTACGCTTGCTGCGCGGGGGCCCGGGCATTGGAGGCCTCGCCCGGAATCGAACCGGGGTGCAAGGATTTGCAGTCCTCTGCGTAACCACTCCGCCACGAGGCCTCGTTGCTCCCGGCGTTCCACCCGGTTCCAATAGGTTGCGGCGAAAATGCCGTCAAGCGGCCACCGTGCATTCCGAACGGTTTCCCTGTGCGCCGATCCGGGCAGACCCTGTCAAATCGTCAGGCCCCAAGCCCACAGCTACATTAGACGATTCTTAAGCATAGCCTGCCGCAGGAAAAACCCCTTCGGGGTTCACGCGTTGAGCACGGCAGGAGACAAAGCCATGCGCCAGGCAATGGAGATGATAGACAAGAATGCGCCGCCAGGCCTGTCCTGAGCGCGGTGCAGAGAGTTTTTGCACTACGCCACCGACCGGCCTGTCCATTGAAGGCGCGGGCACCTGTCGCCGCACGACAGGGCAAGGCTTGCCTCAGCCGATTCTCAAGCAGATCCGTGAAGCAAGGGCCCGCTGAGGCGTGCCCACGCCATGTCAATCCGGCCGGCGCCGCCGTTCCCACCAGACGACAAAGCGTCGGCGGTGGCGCCGCACCATGGCGAACTCATAGGAAAGCACCAGCAATCCGAGCGGAACCATCCAGAAACCGAGGATCGGCAGGAACCCGAGGATGCCGCCGATGGTCAGCAGGACACCGATGGTGATTCTGAGCCCGCGCGAGCGCGGCATTTTGAACTCGCGCCCGAAAACTGAGATTTTGCGCGCCGGCATGTGGTTATCTTGTGCTGTCATCGTTTCGAAAGATTGACCCGTTTTGATCGTTCAGAAGCATCAGCGAACCCAAGCGCGGCCGCGCTTTCGGTTCCGTATCCCTGCCAAGGCTGCTAATATGAGGGCATCTCTCGACGATTGCGAGAAACGCCTGTGCGAAAAAGCCTCGGAAAAATGCGAATTGCTTCTTTGCAAAGCCGAAAAGGGCAGCTATACGCTGCGCAACTCGCATAAGAGCCTCCGTTCCCCGGTAGCTCAGTGGTAGAGCAACCGGCTGTTAACCGGTTGGTCGCTGGTTCGAATCCGGCCCGGGGAGCCAAATATTTCCAACCACTTAGCCGAAACAGCCCTACTGCCAGTCTGCTGGCAAAATTCAGTGCGGGCTACATCTAGGGCTACAGATGCAAGAAATGCCAAACAAAGCTCTGCCCCTTGGGAAGCTCTTGCGGATGACACGCAAAGAGGCGGCGTCAAATCAGATCAACCTGGCAATCAGACTTTTCCACGAGAGTGAGTTCGCCGGCGCCATCATCCTGGCCCTAGCTGCCGAAGCACAAACGCCGACAACGTCGCAACTGGAAAAGGCCAGGATGGGCTAAGCAAAAAGCCCGCCGCCTTTGCGGGCAGCGGGCCTAGTTCGGGAGGAGTGTCGGGCATCCCCTTTGCCCGCGAAACAACGGTACGCCTCACCTAGCTGGATAATAAGCTCGCACCGGTTGAAGCTCAGCATATTCCAGCTGAGTGACTTTTCTGCCACAAGATAAAGAAAGCCCGCCACCATCGGCAGCCAATCCTGCAAGTTTGCAGGTTTGATCAGTTCGCCTTCTGGCGGTTCATCTCGGAAAAATAGGACCGAACTCCGCGCCCAGCTCTGCGACAAGCGAACGAACGTCCGCCGCTGGAGTCTTCGGTCCGATGGACCAGATTATATCGCCGTTCGCGGGATCGACCGTCCGGGCGATGGACTCAAAGCGATGTTTCCCTTCATAGCCGCACCAGTACGGTCTGATCAGTCAGATCGTCGCGCCACATAATCTGTTCGCAGTCGTTGTCCGGCTCGGAGTCGCCGCCTTCCTCGTCGTCGCAGTCGTCTTGCTCGCGGTCGTCGCACTGCCCAAGGGCACCCGTCACAGACCGCCAGCTCCGCCACCAGCCCAAATGACTATCTGGGAAAGATCGGCGATGTCGCCATAGATCTTCGAACCTTTGACGAGAAAACATTTGTCCCCCAGGACTTCGGCGAGTGAGCTTGACGCGGTGCAAACCGGCAGGTTCACCTTATGGCCCTTGGCATCGGCATAGCTGATGCTGATCGCGAGGATAGCGAGTACGAGAGTCGTCTTGCTCATATTTAGCCCCTAGAGCCAGCAGGCCCATTGGGCGGCAAAACCGGGTTGCCGCCCTTTGCCTTGCCATTAGGTGGAGCGGGGGTTTACGTCGCGCCATCCCTCGATTGGATGACGCGGGCTCATCTATATTAGCTATAGCTTAACGAAGCAGCCTCTCGCGCCAGCCATCCTCTCCTGGGCTTCCGGTCCTAGGCTTCCTGAATGTCTAAGACTGGCGCGCGACCGTCTGCACGATAGCCCCTAGATAGGTCAAGCAGCGTCGCAGCAAGTGGAACGTGCGGGCCAGGTCGCCGAAGGAGTGCCACCTCGAACACAGGTCTTCGAGAGGCTTCGCAGCGTTCGTGTCCTAGCTGTCGAGACCCCAAAGTTCCGGGTTGCGTTTGAAATACTCAGTCAGCATTTCGGTGAGCACCCTGACTTTCCGCGTGGGATGCTGACCCGGCGGGCGGACGACATACGCGGCCGCCGGAGGTACCGGATAGCGTGTCATGATCGGGACCAGCGTGCCGGAGGCCACATATTCATGTGTGATGCAATCGGCGAGCCAGGCGATGCCGAGACCTGCCGCCGCCGCGGCGGCAAGCGCCGTAGCGCTATCGGCCTTGAACCTGCCCTGCGGCTGAACCGTGACAACCTTGCCATTATCCATGAACTGCCAGGTTTCTGTTCCCTGCATGAGGGCCTGATGGGTGACGAGTTCGTCCAGAGTCTCAGGTGAACCGTGCGCTTCGATATAATCCGGGCTGGCGACAAGCTTGCCATGGAACGGCCCGACGCGCTTCGCGATCAGGTTGGAGTCCTGAAGGTAGCCAACCCGGATCGCGCAATCGAAACCCTCTGCGATGAGATCGACGAAGCGATCGCTGTAGGAGGTATGAATGTGAAGCTGCGGGTGCTGGCGCGCCATCTCCGCGAGCACGGGGGCGAAGTGGGTTGGGCCGAAAGTAAGCGGCATGGCAACCCTCAGGCGGCCGCGCAGCTCACCGGTGGGGAGGATCGTTTCCCTTGCGGTGTCGATCTCGGCGCTGGCCCGGGCCGCATGGTCCCTGAACGTGATTCCCGCTTCCGTAAGCGCGGCGCCGCGGGTTGTTCTTGCAAGAAGCTGAACCCCGAGCTCCGCTTCAACCCGAAAGAGCCGCCGACTGACGATTGACTTGGAGACGCCGAGCCGGCGCGCGGCGGCCGATACGCCCCCTGCATCGGCCACTGCGACGAATGTCTGTAGATCTTCGATGTCCAATACAGCGTTCCTCGTTTCGCGACACAGCTTGCCTGACTATGGCACTACCGCATCACCAAAAGGAACGGCAAATTGCGTCCAGACAACGTCGCCCGCTGGCGCATGTCTCCCGTGAACCCATTGCCGTCCATGGCGGCAGAGAAAGGAAGTCTTGATGACCCCTCGCAACGGCCTCGATTCGCTTCTTCGTCCCGAAGATTCGGTCCTCATTCTGATCGATCACCAACCTTACCAGCTCGCAAACCTGAACAGCCACGATCCGCACATGGTGGTCAACAACACGACCGCGCTGGCGAAGCTAGCAAAAGCCTTCAATGTTCCGACCATTCTCACCAGCGTGATCGCGGCGCGCGGTGGACTTCTCTTCAAGCAGATCACCGACGTATTTCCGGACCAGGAAGTCATCGATCGCACCTGGGTGAACACCTGGCAGGACGAGAATGTGGTGAACGTCGTCAAGGCGACCGGCCGCAAGCAGCTGATCATCGCCGGCCTGTGGACCGAGGTCTGCGTCGCAATGCCTGTGATCCAGGCCGCCGGCGAAGGCTGGGATGTGACCGTTATAACCGACGCGTCGGGCGGGATTTCGAAGGAGTCTCACGAAGTTGCCATCCAGCGAATGATCGCGGCCGGCGCGAACGTGATGACCGTGATGGCGCTCGCTGGCGAATGGCAACGCGATTGGGCGCGCACCGAGCATGTCGAGGAGCTGACCGAGATTCTCATCCAGCACTTCGGCGGCAGCGGCATCGCGTATCTTTGGGAGCAGCAGCTTCTCAACACGCCAGTAGCCGGCTGATCCCGGTCGGCATGGCGAGCACTTCGGTGAAGGTCGGAATCGATCCGCTTGCCGGCCTTCGCCGCCCTTCTACCGAAACAAAGCCGCTCATGTGCGGCGATTGCGTGTGATCCCACCCGCCGCCTTCTGAATAACTCGCGGAGTTCCTCGATGCCTCCCGCCTTCACCCTTGGCCTGCCACTCGACCGCCGCGACGTCCTGATCTCGGCCCCGGCGCTCGCCGCGAGCTTCACCCTTCCGCGGGGCGCCGTGTGCGCGGCGGGGCCCGCAACCACAATGTTCCGGAGGGAGAATACACCACGGGTTTTGTCACGACCGACGACGACGTACAGATTTTCTACAAGGACTGGGGTCACAAGGACGCCCAGCCGATCGTTTTTCACCTGGGTGGCCGCTCAGCTCCGACGACTGGGACGCGCAGATGCTTTTCTTCCTGTCGAAGGGCTATCGAGTGGTCGCGCATAACCGGCGCGGCCACGGACGCTCGGAGCAGGTCGCCGATGGTCACGACATCGATCATTACGCGGCCGACGCGTTTGGGCGCTGGACCTGAAGGACGCGGTTCACATCGGCCATTCCACCGGTGGACCTTTGCGCATTTTCGGCGAATGTGGCGCAGGGTGATAGCGAATTCGCATTTCTCAGCTTCATCGACTCCGGGGAGCCATTTCAATCAAAACTGCGAGCGCCGCCTGCTCGCAGTTGGACGTCAGCCCTCTCCTTCCAGTGCAAGCGTCTTCAAGAGTTTAATCTTGGCGACATTTTTCCCGTCAAGATAGTCGGCTCTGGAATTTCAACCGAAAAAAGAGCTATGATGACCTTGGCATTCGCCGGGACCAGCTTCGCGTCCTCCAGAATGCCGGGGAGGAACGGGACATGGCCGTAGCGCTTGTACTCGTTTTGATTGTAGTGGGCTCGGTGCTGTTTCACCTGCTGAGCCCATGGTGGTGGACGCCGATTGCCTCGAACTGGGTCTATATCGACAACACCATCATCATTACCTTCTGGATTACCGGCGTCGTCTTCGCCGCCGTGGTCCTATTCATGGCCTATTGCGTCTTCCGCTTCCGTCATCGGGAAGGGAACCGGGCCGCCTACGAGCCGGAGAATAAGCGGCTCGAATCCTGGTTGACGATCGTCACCGCGGTCGGGGTCACGGCGTTGCTGGTTCCCGGCCTGTTCGTCTGGAGCCGGTTCGTCAACGTCCCGAGCGACGCGACGGAGGTCGAAGTCGTCGGCCAGCAATGGCAGTGGAGTTTCCGTCTGCCCGGCAAGGACGGCAAGCTTGGCACATCCGACACCCGGGACGTCACCACCGACAATCCGCTGGGCGTGATCGCCAGCGATCCCAATGGTCAGGACGATGTCCTGGTCGAAGCGGCTGATCTGCATTTGCCGGTCGGCAAGCCGGTCAAGATGCTGCTCCGCTCGATCGATGTGCTGCATGATTTCTATGTGCCGGAATTCCGCGCCAAGATGGACATGATCCCGGGCTCGGTCACCTATTTCTGGTTCACACCGACCAAGACCGGAACCTTTCAGGTCCTGTGCGCTGAACTTTGCGGCCAGGGGCATCCCTTGATGCATGGTGTGGTCGTGGTCGACACGCAGCAGGACTACCTGGCCTGGTTTGGCCAGCAGCAGACTTTCGCGCAGTTGTCGGCACCCCAGCAAACGGGCGCGGCAGACAACGCTCCCGGGAAGACTATGGCGCCGGCCAAGACCATAGCGCCAGGTTTGAAAATTGCAGCAAAGCTCGAAACGGTCGGGTCTCGCTGAAAAGGACGCGGAGGTGTTCCTATGGTCGACATCACACCTGCAGATGGCATCCCCCCGGCCGAAGTCGCCGAAGTGGAGCTTTACCATCCGCACAGCTGGTGGACGAGATACGTCTTCTCGCAGGACGCCAAGGTCATAGCCATCCAGTATTCGGCGACGGCAACGGGAATCGGCCTGGTCGCCCTGGTGCTATCCTGGCTGATGCGGCTGCAACTCGGCTTCCCCGGCACGTTCGACTTCATCACCCCGGAAGCCTACTACCAGTTTATCACCATGCACGGCATGATCATGGTGATCTACCTGCTCACCGCCCTCTTTCTCGGCGGCTTCGGCAACTATCTGATTCCGCTGATGGTCGGCGCGCGCGACATGGTTTTCCCCTATGTCAACATGCTGAGCTACTGGATCTACCTGCTCGCCGTGCTGGTCCTGGTGTCGAGCTTCTTTGCACCGGGCGGACCGACGGGCGCCGGCTGGACGCTCTACCCGCCACAAGCCATCATGAGCGGCACGCCGGGCGGCCAGGACTGGGGCATCATCCTGATGCTCTCCTCGCTGATCCTGTTCATCATCGGCTTCACGATGGGCGGCCTGAACTATGTGGTGACGGTGCTGCAGGGCCGCACGCGCGGCATGACGATGATGCGCCTGCCGCTGACCGTCTGGGGCATCTTCACAGCAACCGTCATGGCGCTGCTTGCCTTTCCGGCGCTGTTCGTCGCCTGCGTCATGATGCTGCTCGACCGCGTCCTAGGCACCAGCTTCTTCATGCCGGCGATCTCCGAGATGGGCGAGCAACTGCAGCACAATGGCGGCAGCCCGATCCTGTTTCAGCACCTGTTCTGGTTCTTCGGCCATCCCGAGGTCTACATCGTGGCGTTGCCGGCCTTCGGTATCGTCTCCGACCTGATCAGCACTCATGCACGCAAGAACATTTTCGGCTACCGGATGATGGTTTGGGCCATCGTCGGCATTGGCGCGCTGAGCTTCGTGGTCTGGGCGCATCACATGTATGTCAGCGGCATGCACCCCTATTTCGGTTTCTTCTTCGCCACCACGACGCTGATCATCGCCATTCCGACCGCCATCAAGGTCTACAACTGGGTGCTGACCTTATGGCGCGGCGACATCCATCTCACCATACCTATGCTCTTTGCCCTGGCCTTCATCGTCACCTTCGTCAATGGTGGGTTGACCGGGTTGTTTCTTGGCAATGTCGTCGTCGATGTTCCGCTGTCCGACACGATGTTCGTCGTCGCCCACTTCCATACGGTCATGGGTGTCGCCCCGATCCTCGTGGTTTTTGGCGCGATCTATCATTGGTACCCGAAGGTCACCGGGCGGATGCTCAACGAAATGCTGGGCCGGTTCCATTTCTGGGTCACCTTCCTCGGCGCCTACCTGATTTTCTTCCCCATGCACTACCTCGGCCTGATGGGCGTGCCGCGGCGCTATGCTGAACTGACCGACATGACTGTCATGACCGAGTCAGCCCACCACCTGAACTCGTTCATCAGCATCATGGCGTTCATCGTCGGCTTCGCCCAGATGGTGTTCCTGTTCAATCTCATCTGGAGCATCCGCCATGGCCGCGAGGCCGGCGGCAATCCGTGGCGGGCCACGACCCTCGAATGGCAGACGCCGCAAACACCGCCCGCCCACGGCAATTTCGGCAAGGACCTGCCGATCGTCTATCGCTGGGCCTATGATTACAGCGTGCCAGGCGCCAAGGAGGATTTCATTCCGCAGAACATGCCGGGCTCCTTCGGCCCCTCGAGGGAGCCGGCATGAGCGTCATCATAGTCTTCCTGTTCGTCATCGCCGGCTTTGCCGGATGGTGGCTTTCACATCAGGGGCTGATGTCGAAGCCATGGCTCGAGCAAGGTCTGGCCGGCGATTTTGTCGCCCTCGACCGGTCGGCGCTACCCACCGCCAAAATCGGCCTCGGTGTCTTCCTCGCCGTCGTCGGCTGCCTGTTCGCGCTCTTCACCAGCGCGTATTTCATGCGGATGGCGGTGTCGGACTGGCAGCCGCTGCCGCTGCCGCGGCTGCTCTGGCTCAACACCGGCGTGCTGGTCCTGAGCAGCATTGCCCTGCAATGCGCCACGGTCGCGGCGCGCAGGGGCCAGATCGACATGGTCAGGCTCGGCCTCGCCACGGCCGGGCTCACGGCGCTTGCCTTCCTGATCGGACAGCTCATGGCATGGCGGCAGCTGACCGCCGACGGCTATTTTCTGACCTCCAATCCGGCCAACAGCTTTTTCTACCTGATCACCGGCATGCATGGCCTGCACATACTGGGCGGGCTGGTGGGCCTCGGCAGAACAACCGCCGGCGCCTGGAACGCAGCGCGGCCCGAACGGCTTCGCCTCAGTGTCGAGTTGTGCGCCATGTACTGGCATTTCCTGCTCTTCGTCTGGCTCGCCGTCTTTGCCCTACTGGCCGGCTGGGCCGCGACGTTCATCGACATTTGCCGACAGTTGCTGACCTAAGGGATCAAACGAATGGCAGAGACACTCACGCATACCCAGACGGAGCCACGGCCCTCAGGCTGGCAAGGCATTGCCGCCGACTGGTCCTCGGATCAGCGGGCGTTCAAGAACGTGTCCTGGGGCAAGGCCATGATGTGGATCTTCCTGCTCAGCGACACCTTCATCTTCGGCTGCTTCCTGCTCTCCTACATGACCGCTCGCATTTCGACACGCGTGCCGTGGCCTAATCCGAGCGAGGTCTTTGCGCTTCGTATCGGCGGCTCGGATATCCCGCTGATCCTTATTGCGATCATGACCTTCGTGCTGATCTCGAGCAGCGGAACAATGGCCATGGCGGTCAATTTCGGCTATCGCCGCGACCGCCGCAAGACAGCGATCCTGATGCTTCTGACCGCGGCACTCGGCGCGACCTTTGTCGGCATGCAAGCCTTCGAATGGACCAAGCTGATCACCGAAGGGGTACGGCCCTGGGGCAACCCCTGGGGCGCCGCACAATTCGGTTCGACTTTCTTCATGATCACCGGTTTCCACGGCACCCATGTGACGATCGGGGTGATCTTCCTGATCATCGTGGCGCGCAAGGTATGGCGCGGAGATTTCGACACCGGGCGACGCGGCTTCTTCACCAGCCGCACGGGGCGCTACGAGAATGTCGAGATCATGGGGCTGTACTGGCACTTCGTCGATCTGGTCTGGGTATTCATCTTCGCATTCTTTTATCTTTGGTGAGAGGCAGGCTTTGGTGAGAGGAAAAAATGGCTGAAGCAACCGCAAACGGCCTCGGGCAACACGCACTTCACGCTGCGCATGAAGCGCCGGCCGCCGTCGCCCATGCCGACGCGCATCAGGAACATCCGATCAAACTCTATCTGGTGGTCTGGGCATGGCTGTTCATCCTCAGCACGTGCTCGTACCTGGTCGATTATTTCGGCCTTCACGGCTATCTCAGATGGTCGCTGATCCTGATCTTTATGATCCTCAAGGCAGGGCTGATAGTCGCCGTATTCATGCACATGGCTTGGGAACGGCTGGCGCTGGCCTATGCGATCATCCTGCCGCCGATACTGGTGCTGGTGTTCGTGACAATGATGGTCCTCGAAGCGGACTATACGCTTTTCACCCGGCTGACGTTTTTCGGGTCCGGGCCCTGAGGCCCAATCCGGAGTGCCATGGCATTCTGGTCAGGCCCCACGCATCCGGCGTGTGTCCAGTTCGGTGGCCGGCGCCTTGAAACAATCGGCAACTGGCCCATTTTGTTAGAGCATGATCCCGAAAAGTGGATCCGGTTTTTGCTCCACCGATCTTCGTTTCGAAAAAGATCTTGCTCGAACAACAAGAGAGCCGATCCCGACTTTCGGAACAGAACAGGCTCTGACATCGGAAACGACATAAGTGGGATGATTGCCGTCGTTTCCCGATGCGTCGCAAACTCCGGCAAGGGAGGCCAAGATGACGATCGCGAACAGACTGAAGGACTTCATCGACGGCAAGGGAATTCCCTACGACACCGTCGCTCATCATCGCACTTCGACAAGCAGGCAGGCGGCAATAGCCGCGCATGTGCCCGGCAGCATCATGGCGAAATCCGTGGTCGTTCACCACGAGCTTGGCTATGCAGTGGCCGTGGTTCCGAGCACCCACAGGATCGAGCTCGGCACATTGCAAGACGTCATGGACAAGCGTCTCGGACTCGCCTCCGAGGACGAGATGGCTTCGCTCTTCGGCGATTGCGACACCGGCGCGATCCCGCCGATCGGCGCGGCCTACAATGTGCCAGTGATCGTCGATGAAAGCCTTGGCGACGCCACCGACGTCTACTTCGAAGGCGGCGACCATAAAACGCTAGTGCATGTCAGCGGCAAGGATTTCCGCAACCTGACGATGGGTGCCTACCAGGCCCGCTTCAGCCACGCCGCTTACTGACGGCTTCGATCATCCCGCACCGCACTCTCGCCGGCGCGGGATGGGGCAGAACGTTCTCAACTCGCCGATCTGGAGGGCGGCTCCACGACCTTGCGGTAGACATGCCAGGTGGCGTGACCGAGAATCGGCAACACGACGGCCAGCCCGGCGAACACCGGCAGCGAGCCGATGATCAGGGCGACGGCGACAATCAGCCCCCAGACAGCCATGGTGATTGGGTTCGCCAGCACCGCGCGCACCGAGGTGTGGATGGCCTCGTAAGCGCCGACGTCGCGGTCCAGCAACAATGGGAAGGCGATGACCGTTGTGCACAACACGACCGCAGCGAAGACGAAGCCGATGGCGTGACCCAGGATGATCAGCGTCCAGCCACGTCCGGTGGCGAATATTTCGTTGATGAAGCCGGATATCGATGCCGGCGGTGCCGGGCCGAAGAGATACTGGTAAAATAGCTGGGCGGTCAAAAGCCATGTGATGAAGATTGCCAGCAGCATGATCCCGACCGCCGCGATGGCCGGGAGTGCCGGAGAATTCCTGACCTCGAAAGCGTGCCTCCAGGAGGTGTCGAGTCTGGCTTCCCGTCTGCGGCTGATTTCATAGAGACCTATCGCCGCAAAAGGGCCAATCAGCGCAAAACCGGAGACGAGCGGAAACAACAACGGCAACGCATTGGCGCCCGACGTCCAGACGGCGAGCACGACTCCCACCAGCGGATAGATCAGGCAGAGAAAGACGATGTGCGACGGCTTGACCATGAAATCGTCGACGCCACGCTTGAGCGCGTCGAAAAGGTCGGCAACACCGATTTTTCGAATTTTGGTATGCTCCAGCGTCTCGCTGGCGCCTGCTATCACATGAAAACTTGCCATGACCGTTCCTCCAGAGCGGGTCCGGTGAGGTCGCGGTTTCAGGGTGCTGCCGTTCTGCATGAATGGCCTCGCAAAACCGCGACCTGCACCGCAACCAACATACTCTTTTGCCAGGGACTTGTCGCCCTTTGTCGGAAGAGCTCCGCCGGCTGGCTCTGGTGGTTCTTTTCCGATATTCTCATACAGCGCCGCGCGTCCTTTTTGGGCGCGCAAAGGACGCTGTACCGCGTTGGCTGGCGCATGATCCTTGCCGAAAATCGATTCCGATTTTCAAGGGTCATGCGGCGAGTCAAAGGTGAATGCCATGGACGGAAGGACGGTTCTCATACTCGGCCTTGGCATAGTCGCCCTGCTGATCCTGGGATTCTGTGCAATACCATCGTGATCGCCGAGCCGGTCCTGGCAATTACCGACCCTCGGCTCGTCAAGGATTCCAAGAACAGCGGTCAGGCCGTCAACCTGGCATGAACGCCCGCATTGCGATGGTGTCGGCAAGCAGCATGGCAAAGATCGCAAAAAGATAGAAAATCGAGAAGGCGAACAGCGCCTTTGCAGTCTTCATCTCCGCGTCTGGAGCGGCCAGGACCTTCCAGGCGTGCCAGATGAAACCCGCGCCCAATGCAGCCGAAACAAGTCCATAAAACACGCTCGCGAATCCAACCGCCCAGGGCAGCACGCCGATTGGCGCCAAGAGCAGCGAATAGGCGAGTATCTGTTTTCTGGTCGACGCCTGGCCGGCCACGTTTGGCATCATCGGGATGCCGGCAGCTGCGTAGTCGCCGACCTTGAACAGCGCGAGCGCCCAAAAATGCGGCGGCGTCCACAGAAAGATGATCAGGAACAGGATGACGCTTTCGATGCCGATCGCGCCAGTGGCGGCCGCCCAGCCAATGACAGGAGGAAGGGCACCCGCCGCGCCGCCGATGACGATGTTCTGCGGCGTCGAGCGCTTCAGCCACATCGTATAGATGACGACGTAGAAAAAGATGGTGAAGGCCAGCAGCGATGCGGCAAGCCAGCCAACCAGAACGCCGAGCGTCATGACCGAAAGCGCGGAAAGCACCAGGCCGAAGCCGAGCGCTTCACCCGGCGTGACGCGGCCCGACGGAACCGGCCGTTTTGATGTGCGCGACATCAGCGCGTCGATATCGGCGTCGTACCACATGTTGAGGGCCCCGGCCGCTCCTGCTCCGATCGCAATCGCACCGATTGCAATCACGGCGATGACCGGATTCATCGCGCCAGGCGCCGCCATCAGGCCAACGAAAGCAGTGAATACTGCAAGCGCCATGACCCGCGGCTTCATAAGCGTGAAGAAATCACCCGCCGTCGCTTCCGAAAGGCGGATGCCGGTATCCTTGAGGCGGCTTTCCCTAGTCGACATCGCAGACCGAAGGAAGCAGGCAACCCAATGCAAGTCGCTCAAAAGTGGACGCGACGTGCATTAGGCCACGATCCCGAACTGAAGGCGCGCGCGTGCAAAAACTGGAACACGGTTTTTGCTCACGTTGCCCTCCGGTCCGGATAGACCACGACAGGACAAGCGGTTAGCCATATTGCGGAGGAGCCACGTCACTTGGAGAACGTTTTCAGATAGGCAATGACGTTGGCCACGTCTGCATCGTTCTTGAGGCCGGGAAACGCCATCTTGGTTCCTTTGACCATGGCTTTGGGATCGTGAAGATAGGTGGTCAGTGTTGGCTCGTCCCATTTAACGCCTGATTTGCCGGCCGCAATCATGGCATCAGAATATTTGAAATCCGGATGCGTACCGGCGGTCCGGCCGATGACGCCGTGCAGCGATGGTCCGATCTTGTTCTTATCCTCGTCTGCGATGTGGCAGACCTTGCATTTGGTGAAGACCTTCTCGCCAGCCGCAGCGTCCTGAGCCTGCGACGGATTGGCGGCGAAGGTTGCAACGGACACGACGGCGAAAAATGCGACCAAGCGCATGACTTTTTCCTCCCTATCGTCAAATGTGCCTGAGACGATCCGCGCATGCCGGTACCAACAGAAATGCGCCTTTCACGGCAGAACAGATTGTCCGCTTCTCCCATATGGATTGCGACACCTATATAACACGGAATCTGGCCGGCAGGTAGAAGAGGCTTACCGTCCAAAGGTTTAGGCGGTCTGCAGCATGGCGAGCGAAACCGCGCGTTCCTCGATTTCGGTTTCGGAGTGCGCTCGTCGATGATGTCGCGACGCCGGGCCTCCGCGCTTTCGCCAGAGCAGGCATATGCCCTGTCTTGGCTTCTGCGATCTCGTCAGGATTTCTTCTCGCCGTTTGGATTGGGCACCGGTGCCTCTCGCACGTCTCGCGGTGGCGGTTCGACATGTTCAAGTTCTGACGGTGCTCTTTTGTCGCGATGGACAGGTAGCTCCTTCGGTTCGGGGCTCGGTGGCGGTTCCTTGATCGTGTTGGACATGATCCAGTTAACCGGATCGCCGGTCTCTTGTTCCCGTCAGGAGCTTAAAAACTAGAAGCCGGAGGAACCGGGGGCGTTGAAGAGCGTTCTGTCGCATGCTCAAGAAAATCGCCCTCGCCGCGGTGTTGGTCCAGGTTGCCGCCTTTTCGGCTCTCATAACCCAAACGATCCTTTTTGCGTCCGCGGCCACCCAAGCTGCCAGTACGCAGCCCAGCGATCCTGTTGCTGTCACCGGGGAAGGATGCGCCAAGGCGACGCCCCAAGATTCCCGATCTGAAATATTTCCAATCCCAAACACGCCCGATCATTGCCTTAAGCGAATTGAGCCGAGGAAGCTTATCACGACGACCTTGATTATCGCCGGGCGACAATAGCCCCAGACTTGGATCGATCTTCCAAGGCTCAGGCAGCCCACCACCAGCCCTTCACCCGTCCGCGCTGGCCATCTCCCCTCATCGCCAATCCACCCAATTTAAGTCAGGGCGCTATGCTTGAAAGCGCAACGATCTCTGCTACTTGCGGCGCGGGGCTTGTGCATTTGAGTTCGACAAAATTGGCAATGACTTCAGTGAATATGGAATGCCCGCGCTGTCACAGCAGCGGCAGGATATTCGACTGTTCCAAATGGTATGCGTCAAACGGCCATTGCTGCCCGCAAGGCACCCATCGGATCGGTTGCCCCGGAAAGACGATCGCATGCTCGGGATGTGCCGGCCTGGGGACGCTGGCAGAATCTGTGCTGAGTGCCGTCGCGTAGCCCTCGATCGGATCGCATGACGAGCGCGGCTCCGACGCGTCCGGACTATCTTACTCCGGTGGTGGTTCTTCAGGTGGTGGCGTCAAAACTGTGATGTCCATTCTGGCGATCTTGGATGCTGCGCGACCTTGCGCACCAGAATCCACGTCGCCGCTTGCGGCAACCATGATTTTGGCGAGATGTCCGACGGCGTCTGCGCTGCGGCCTGGCGAAAATTCTTCGCTCGTTTCCGGCTTTCCCACCGCCGTCTGTTTTTCGGGTACTTGCCGAGGTTGATTTGCAATTGCGGCAATCATTCGAACCTCCTGTTGCAACACCCGAATCTTATATTAGCGTTGGCTGTTGTGAGGCTGACCTGGCAAGTCCGCCGGCAGCCGCAGTCAGGAGGCGTGAAAAACCTGGGAAATGGGGAGTCTTGCGACCGAGCCGCAAGGCGGCTCGGCGACGGGCAATTCCCGTCCGGTTCAGTTGGGGACGGCTAACAACCTTCGGTGGTCTTTTTCACATGGCCTGGAGCAGCCGTCTTGGCATCGGTGTCCTGCTGACCAGGAGCGGACTGTTTCGCACTGCCGGTTTGTTGGCCCGGCGCACAATCCTTGGCAGAGTTCGGATTGATGCCGCTCGTGGTCGTCTTGTCGGTGCCCTGGTCGGTGGTGCTTGGCATAGTTGTCGTCGTCGTCGACGACCCGCTGGTTGATGTGCCGGACTGAGCAAATGCAAATCCGGCGGACATGACAAGGAAGGCCGAGGTCAGAAGAATGTTTTTCATGATCAACTCCTGATTTAGAGAGCGATAAAGCGCCTCGACACCAACCGAGAGCTGAACGAACGGTTCCCTGAAAACGGCGATTGTTCCAAAAACGTGCAGAGGCGACCCGGCAGGCAACCCGGAGCCTGTCTGTGTCACCGACCTACTCTTGGCCGCTAGCCCAACTCTGCCGCACGAGGCCCACTAGACCCGGCGCCCAGCGCAACCTTGCATGCCAGTGGCCGCCGCGCGATGCTGTCGCCAGGGTTGGAACGAATCATGCGAAAAATTCTGGTGTCGGGGCTGCTGCTCGCGGCGGTTTTTTCCGTAAATCCGGCTCGGGCGCTGGACAGCAGCGGAGCGCCCGTCGTGGTGACGCCACTGGCATCGCGCACGACGACCGCGTCCGGTCAGCCGATCATGCTGCCGCAGAAGAACGTGCAGGTGCTGGTGTCGACCTATGACATCGCGCCAGGCGCGACTTTACCGGTTCACAGACATCCCTTCCCGCGCTACGCCTATGTCCAGGCCGGAACGCTGAAGGTCACCAATGTCGAGACCGGCAACAGCAACACCTACAAATCAGGCGATTTCATTATCGAAATGATCGGTCAGTGGCATCAGGCCACCAATATCGGCGATGGCCCGGTCAAGCTACTGGTCATCGATCAGGTCGAGGAAGGCGCCAAGAATACGGAACTGCGCCAGTAGCGGCCAAGGCGATATCCGCGCCCAGATGTCAGGAGGTGTGCCGCGCGTCACAGTGCACCGCCCCACCCCCGTGCAAGGCTAGCCCCAACTACCGACCATCTGCCTCGTGGTGGCGTTCAGCCGGTTGAAGGCGTTGATGAGCGCAATCTGGATGACCAACGCGGCCAGCGCCTTTTCATCATAATGCCGGGCGGCCTCGTCCCAGACATCGTCCGGTACCGCGTCCGACCGGTCGGCGAGCCGTGTGCCGGCCTCGGTAAGCGCCAGCGCCGCGCGCTCCGCCTCGGTGAAGTAGGGTGTCTCCCGCCATGCCGCGAGTGCAAAGATGCGCTCGTCCTTTTCACCGGCCTTCTTCAGTTCGCGGGCATGCATGTCGACGCAGACGGCGCAGTTGTTGATCTGGCTGGCGCGCAGATGGATGAGCTTGCGGGTGACATAGGGCAATTCGGCTGACTCGGTCGACTTGTCCAGCGCCAGCAGCGCCTGCACGGAACCGGGAATGAGCATCACCGGGTTCTTGATTCTTGCTTGCATGGTCTTTCTCCTTTGAGGTGTTCGTCGGGACGTGTTTTGCCGACCCGGATGCAAGGCATCCGAGGTTGTGAATTTGAAAGGATTGTCGGCCGCAACGCCGCGCTGCCACAGGAAACCAATAACCACATGGCTATGGGTTTACCCATAACTCAACAGTTATGAGAGTCAAGCAGGAAATGTCCGCTGGCCCAAATGGCGGCGCTGTTCGCGCTTTCACACCAACCGGCCCAATGCTAGGGCTGGCGGCGACATCATGGATTGGATAGCCCTTGACCAGAGAAACTCGCCTGCCGCTGATCGAAATCTGTGTCGAAGGTATCGACGGCCTTCTGGCAGCACAGGCTGCCGGCGCCGACCGGGTCGAACTGTGCGCCAGCCTCATTGAAGGCGGCATCACGCCGAGCCTCGGCACCGTGCGCGCCGCCCTCGACCAGGCGACCGTGCCATTCCACGTCATGGTGCGGCCGCGCGGCGGGGATTTTCTCTACAGTGAGAACGAGTACGCATCGATGCTCGCCGATGTCTCGGCGCTGCGCGACCTCGGCGTACCCGGCGTGGTGTTCGGCTGCCTGAACGGCGACGGCACCATTGACGAGGCGCGCATGAGCGAACTGACGCAGGCTGCCGGGGCCTTGAACGTCACGTGCCACCGCGCTTTCGACATGACGCGTGACCCGGCCGAGGCGCTCGAAGCGCTGATCCGCAGCAAGGTCGGCCGCGTGCTGACCAGCGGCCAGCGTGACACCGCCATCGAAGGCTTGCCGCTGTTGGCGGATCTGGTGCGGCAGGCCGGCGATCGCATCGTCATCCTCGGCTGCGGCGGGCTCGATCTCGGCAACATTGCCGAAGTGCGCAGAAAAACCGGTCTGTCCGAAATGCATTTCGCCGCCCTCAGGGAGGTGCCGAGCGCCATGGATTATCGCAACCCCCAGGTCGGCATGGGCGGCTCCGACCTCGACCGCGAGTATCGCAACACACTGACCGACACCGACCTGGTGGCAGCCACCATCAAGGCAGCCAAGGCATGATCACAATCCCTGCCCCGATGACCCGCGTATCCGCCGAAGACGAAGCGCAGATCCTGGCGCTCAACAACGAGCATGCCGCAGAACTGTCTTGGCTCGAGCCCGAACGGCTCTCCTTCCTGCTTGGGGAAGCATTTTACGCGCGCCGCATCGGCGATCTCGAAGCGTTCATCATGACTTTTGATCAGGACGCCCGTTACGACAGTCCGAATTTCTTATGGTTCCGCGAACGCTACGAGCGCTTCATCTATGTCGACCGCGTCGTCGTCGCGGCGCAAGCGCGTGGCCGCGGTCATGCCCGCCGGCTCTATCAGGACCTGTTCGGCCATGTTGAGCGCGCCGGCCACACGCTGGTCACCTGCGAAGTCAACATCGACCCGCCGAACCCCGCCTCGGATGCCTTTCACGCCGCCCTCGGCTTTGCCGAAGCCGGCGACGCCGTGATCTATGGCGGCAAGAAAGCGGTGCGCTATTACGTCAGGTCGCTGCAGGCATAGACAGGCCGAGCGCACCGCAAAACGCCTGAACGGCTCGATTGCCTCACCAATTGCGGTTGAGCCATTCACGAGCGGGGCGCTCGATGACGTAGTAGCTGCAGAGCGCGCAGGCAAAGACGCCGGCGAGCATCAGGACCGGCGCACTGCCTTGCTCGTAGACGAATTTGTAGAACGGCTGCTGCCACAGATACAGCGAGTACGACCACAGGCCCAGCGTCGCCATCGGCCAGGAGGACAGCAATCCGGAAAAATAGCGCGGGCTGAAATCGAGCACATTGACGGCCAGAGCCAGCAGCGGGACGGCGAGGAGATAATGGATCGGCGTCGGCACCGGATCGAGGAACAGCAGAACGGCACAGATCGATGCAGCGAGCGCCACATGCTTGCCTGTCATGATCGACGGCAGCCTGCCATCGGCCTTGAGCAGGCAGATCGAAGCCGACAGCAGGATCGACGCGATGTGCACGTCGGTGCGCCAATAAGTGGTTTCGTAATCCATCCCGAGGACCCAGTACGAAACCGCGCCGTTGGCCATGGCAAGCGAGGCCAGCGCCAGGAGCAGTACGACGACGCGGGAGCGCGTTGAGACGATCACGCTGATCAGCGCCAGGATGACATAGGCATGCTCCTCGATGCAAAGCGACCAGATATGGTCGAGCGCCCCTGCCCGCGTCACCAGAATGCCGGCATAATTATACGTGAATGTCAGTGCCGTCAGCGCCGCCTTCCACTTGAAGGAGATGAACGTGCTGACGAGCGCAATCATCGCGACGATCACAAAAACCAGGAGAGCCGGGTAGATGCGGGAGAACCGGCGCTTGAAGAATTTCTTCAGCGGATAACGTTCGATGAACAGGATCTCGCCCATCAGCCGGCCGCTGAGCACGAAGAAGAATTCGACGCCCAGTACGCCGAGATTGATTCCGGGGACAGGGAAAAAATGGCCGATCAGGACCAGCCCGATTGAAAGACCACGCCAGCCGTCGAGATAGGCCAGTCTTGTTCGGGCCGGTCTGTCGGCGGCGGATCGAGACGGAACGACATGCGTCGAGGAGATGTCGGTCATGCCGATCCTTTCGCATTTAGGCATGCGAAAGGGCACGGCGGTGAACCGCGCCGACCCGGCTCGCATTCCCGCCCCAGTCCATATTGCAGTGCAAGATAAACTTGTGCAAGTGCGAGATTGCTGCGGATCAGTACCGGCCGAAGGGTCGACCGCAATTGTCTCAAGCAAAGGGTTGGTGCGCGAACTGGACAACGACAGTTGCAACACACAAAAGGGGCCAATGAGGCCCCTTTCGTTGTTCGCAGCTGATCGTATCAGGCGTTGGCGGCAGCCACCGCGCGCTTGGCCATCACCGCGATCAGATTGGCGCGATAGTCGGCCGAGGCATGGATGTCGGTCATCAAATTCTTCGCCGAAACCTTCACGCCATCGAGCGCCGCGACCGCGAAATTCTTGGCGAGTGCGGCCTCGATCTCCTTCGAGCGGAAGACCCCGTCATCACCTGCACCGGTAACGGCAACGCTGACGCCATCCTTGCCCTTGGCCACGAACACGCCAACGATGGCGTAGCGCGATGCCGGATTGCGGAATTTTTCATAGGCCGCCTTGGCCGGCGCGGTGAACGTGACAGCGGTGATGATTTCGCCATCCTTCAACGACGTCTCGAACAGGCCCTTGAAGAACTTGTCGGCCGCGATCTGGCGCTTGTTGGTGACGATGGTGGCGCCCAACGCCAACAGCGCCGCCGGATAATCGGCCGCCGGATCGTTGTTGGCGACCGAGCCGCCGATCGTCCCCTTGTGGCGCACCGCCGGATCGCCGATCAGCGATGCCATATGGGCAAGCGCCGGACAGGCCTTCTTCAGCTTCTCGTCGTTGGCGACAGCGTGATGCGTGGTGGCAGCACCGATGGTGACCGTCTTGCCCGACACTGTAACACCCTGCAGCTCCTTGATCCGCGACAGGTCGACAAGGTCGGACGGTGCGGCGAGCCGGGTCTTCATTGCCGGGATCAATGTCATGCCGCCCGAAAGCAGCTTGGCGTCGCCCGTCTTGACCAGCTTGGCGGCATCGGCGACCGAGGCGGCACGGTGATAATTGACTGAGTACATTTGTATTTCTCCCTGGGTGAAAGAGCGAATAGGGAGGAACGATTAGCGAATAGGATTTGTCCCGTACGCACCGCCTTCTCTTCCCGATTCGCTACTCCCTATTCGCTATTCGCATTCAATGTTTCGTCGCGCGGATCGCTGCCCACACGGTGGACGGCGTTGCCGGCATGGCGAGATCGTTGCTGCCGATGGCGTCGGTGATGGCATTGATCACCGCCGGCGGCGAGCCGATGGCGCCGGCTTCGCCGCAGCCTTTGATACCGAGCGGATTGCCCGGGCATGGCGTGTTCGAGGTCGAGACCTTGAACGACGGCAGGTCGCCGGCGCGAGGCATGGTGTAGTCCATGTAGCTCGCGGTCAAAAGCTGACCGCTATTGTCATAGTGGGCGCCTTCCAGCAGCGCCTGGCCGATGCCTTGCGCAAGCCCGCCATGCACCTGACCCTCGACGATCATCGGGTTGATGATGTTGCCGAAATCGTCGGCGGCGACGAACTGGACGATCTTGGTCATGCCGGTTTCCGGGTCGACCTCGACCTCGCAGATGTAGCAGCCGGCAGGGAAGGTGAAATTCGACGGATCGTAGAACGCCGTCTCCTTCAGTCCCGGTTCCATCCCGCCCGGCAGATTATGGGCGGTGTAGGCGGCGAGCGCCATCTGGAACCACGGCACGTTCTTGTCGGTGCCGGCGACCTTCAGCGCGCCGTTCTCGATGACGATATCGCTCTCATCGGCCTCGAGCAGATGTGCCGCGATCTTTTTGGCCTTGGCTTCGACCTTGTCGAGCGCCTTGACGATCGCCGACATGCCGACCGCGCCCGAGCGCGAGCCATAGGTGCCCATGCCCATCTGCACCTTGTCGGTATCGCCATGGACGATCGAGACGGAATCAAGCGGCACGCCGAAGCGCTCGTTGACCAGTTGCGCGAAAGTCGTCTCATGGCCCTGGCCGTGGCTGTGCGAGCCGGTCAGCACCTCGATCGTGCCGACGGCATTGACGCGCACCTCTGCCGATTCCCACAGGCCGACACCGGCGCCGAGCGAACCGACCGCAGCGGACGGCGCGATGCCGCAGGCCTCGATGTAGCAACTCATGCCGATGCCGCGCAGCAGCCCCTTCTTGGCGGCGGCGGCCTTGCGCTTGGCAAAGCCGGCATAGTCCGACGCCTTCATTGCCGCATCGAGCGAAGCCGCATAGTCGCCGGCGTCATAGCACATGATGACCGGCGTCTGGTGCGGGAACGAGGTGACGAAGTTCTTGCGGCGCAACTCGGCGGGTGAAACGCCGAACTGTCGCGCGGCCGTCTCCATCATGCGTTCCATGACGAAGGTCGCTTCCGGCCGCCCTGCCCCGCGATAGGCATCGACGGGTGCGGTGTTGGTGTAGATCGCCTTCACATTGGCGTGGATCGCCGGGATGTTGTACTGGCCCGACAGCAGCGTCGCGTAGAGGTAAGTCGGCGTCGCCGACGAAAACAGTGACATATAAGCGCCGAGATTAGCCTTGGTTTCGACCTTGAGGCCGAGAATCTTGTGATCCTTGTCGAACGCCATTTCGGCATGGGTGTGATGGTCACGGCCATGCGCATCGGTGAGGAAACTCTCGGTGCGGTCGGCCACCCATTTGACCGGCACGCCGGTCTTCTTAGATGCCCATAGGCAGACGATCTCTTCGGGATAGATGTAGATTTTCGAGCCAAAGCCGCCGCCGACATCTGGCGCGATCACGCGCAGCTTGTTTTCCGGCGCGACGTTGTAGAAGGCGCTCATCACCAGCCGCGCCACATGCGGGTTCTGCGAGGTCGTCCAGCAGGTGTAATGATCCTCCGCCTTGTCATAGTGGCCAAGCGCCGCGCGCGGCTCCATGGCGTTGGGAACCAGCCGGTTGTTGATGATGTCCATCTTCACGACGTGAGCAGCCTTCTCGAAGGCCGCGGCCGTATCGTCGGCATTGCCGATATCCCAGTCGAAGATCAGATTGTTGTCGGCTTCCGGGTGGATCTGCGGCGCACCCTTGTCCATTGCCCTGGAGGCATCGACGACGGCCTTCAGCTCCTTGTAGGTGATCTCGACCGCCTCGGCGGCATCACGCGCCTGCCCCTTGGTCTCGGCGACGACGATCACGACCGCATCGCCGACATAACGGACGCGGTCGAAGGCCAGCGGCGACCACGCCCCCATCTTCATCGGCGAGCCGTCCTTGGAGTGGATCATCCAGCCGCAGATGATGTTGCCGATACCGTCGGCCTTGAGTTCCTTGCCGGTCAGCACGCCGATGACGCCCGGCATGTCTTGAGCCTTCTTGACGTCGATCTTCTTGATCTGCGCATGCGCGTGCGGGCTGCGCACGAAGGCGGCATGCTTCATGCCTGGAACCACCATGTCGTCGACGTAGCGGCCGGCGCCGGTGATGAACCGTTTATCTTCCTTGCGCGCGACCCGAGCGCCAACACCTTCAATGCCCATCAGAAATTCCTCCCGGTGAATAGTGAATGGTGAATTGATGAATGGTCGAAATGGAGGAGGAGCCCGCGGCCACTCTACTCACCATTCACCATTCACTATTCACCCTAGGCAGCCTGTTTCGCCTTGCCCTTGGACGCCTTGGACATCGTCTTCGATGCAGCGAGGATCGCCTTGACGATGTTGTGGTAGCCGGTGCAGCGGCAGATGTTGCCTTCGAGCTCGGCCCGCACAGTCGCCTCGTCGAGGCCTTCGGGATGGCGGTTGATCATATCGGTCGCCGTCATGATCATGCCTGGCGTGCAGAAGCCGCATTGCAGCCCATGATGTTCCTTGAAGGCGGCCTGCACCGGATGCAGGTCGGCGCCGTTGGCCAGGCCTTCGATCGTCACGACGGTCGAGCCGGAGGCCTGCGCGGCAAGCATCGTACAGGATTTGACTGCCTTGCCGTCGACATGAACGACGCAGGCACCGCATTGCGAGGTGTCGCAACCGACATGCGTTCCGGTAAGGCCGAGATTTTCCCGCAGGAAGTGAACCAGAAGCGTTCGGTCTTCGGCAGCACCGCTGACCCGTTTTCCGTTCACCATCAACGAAACATCCGACATGGTCCCTCCCTGGGTATCAACCTTGGTCATCACGCTGCCGACGCGGTGTTGGCGCGTCAACCCCATGCATTATTCGTACACCGCACAACGGACAAAAAACAGCACGTCGCAAACGCGGCACATTATACTTTCGGTCATGGCCACGCCCCACCCTGCAATCCCGGCCTGCCCATTGCCAAAACACAGATTGAAGGCAACAATGTTTGTCGACGCGGGCGCCAAAGCACACAAAAAACAGGGCGCGCACAAAAACGCGTCGGAGGAAACGCGGAGAACATCGCTGGCCAATTCACGGACGCGCTATGCATGCGGCCTGTCGGCGCTCACCACGGACGAGCCCGACATGGAGGCGTTCGCCAGGGCGATCGCGCTGGAGGCAGCCGTGATCGACGCCGGCTTTGCGCTGCTGTTCTTTTCCCAGAGCCTGGTCGAGGCCAGCGCGCTTGCCCAGGCGCTCATGACCCACGCACCGGCCCTCCATCACGCTGGCTGCTCGACCGCCGGCGAGATCACGCCGCAAGGCCTCGAGGATGGCCACGTGCTCGCCATGCTGCTTCCGTCCGCCGTGTTCACCGCCGTCAGCGTGATGGTCGACAATTTGTCGTCGTCGGGCATGGACATCATCACCAGTGAGGTCGAGGCCTTGCGGCGGTCGCTGCGCGCGCGCCTGGGTTGCGATCGCACCCAGGGAACGTTCGCGCTCTGCTTCATCGACGGACTTTCCTATGCCGAGGAAGCGGTGAGTTCGGCCATCCATTGGGGCCTAGACGACATACCGCTGCTTGGCGGCTCGGCCGGTGACGATCTGAAATTCGAGACGACGCGCCTGATCTCGAACGGCAAGGTCACCTCCGACAGCGCCATCATCGTACTGGTAGCAACCGAAATTCCTTTCCATGTCTTCAAGACCGACAATTTCGTTCCAACAGACGAAAAGCTGGTGGTGACGTCGTCAGATCCCGATCACCGCATCGTGCGCGAGTTCAATGCCACCAATGCCGCGGAGGAATATGCCGCTTCCGTCGGCATCGTCGCGCAGATGCTGACGCCGCTGAGCTTTGCTTCGCATCCGGTGGTGGTGAAGGTCGGCGGTGAATATTACTGCCGTTCGATCCAGAAGATGCATCCCGACGGCTCGCTGTCATTCTTCTGCGCCATCGACGATGGCGTCGTGCTGTCGATCGCCCAGCCCAAGGACATGATCGAAGCGACGCGGGCGGCACTGCGCGATGTCGAGGAGAGGCTTGGCGGCATCGACATGATCCTCGGCTTCGACTGCGTGCTGCGCCGGCTGGATGCGCGCAACCGGCAAGTGTTTCGCGACATCTCGGAACTCTACCGGGTCAACAATGTCATCGGCTTCGGCACCTATGGCGAACAGTACCGGTCGATGCATCTGAACCAGACTTTTACCGGCATCGCCTTCGGCGAGCGCCAGGCGGCGGAATAAGGCGGCGGAATACGATGCCGCTGAGGGACATAAACGATCTTGAAAAGCTGAAGAAGATCAACGCGGCACTGGTCAGCCGCGTCGAACGGTCGATGGACCAGCAAGGCAACGCCTTCTCGCTGTTCCAGACAGCGATTTCGCTGGAAAACCGGGTGCGCACGCGAACCGAGGAACTGCACTCGACCTTGCGCCGGCTGGAGCAATCGAACATCGACCTCAGCGCCGCCAAGGAAAACGCCGAACTGGCAAACCTGTCCAAGACAAGGTTTCTCGCCGCCGCCAGCCACGACGTGCTGCAGCCGTTGAACGCGGCCCACCTCTCCGTTTCGGCGCTCGCCGAAGTGCAGACCAGTGACGAGGGCAAGAAGCTGGTGCGGCAGGTCGAGCGCTCGCTGGAGACGATGGAGGACCTGCTGCGCACGCTGCTCGACATCTCCAAGCTCGATGCCGGCGTGGTGCAGCCCGACATAAGCGACGTCAGCCTGGAGGCGCTGTTCTCGTCGCTGCGTTCGGATTTCCAGCCGGTGGCGGAACTGAAAGGACTGTCGCTGAAGTTCCGGCCGGTCAATGCCGTGGTCCGCTCCGACCGCACGCTGCTGCGCCGCATCCTGCAGAACATCCTTTCCAACGCGCTGGGCTATACCCGCTCGGGCGGCGTGCTGGTCGGCACCAGGCATCGCGGCGACACCATCCGCATCGACGTCGCCGACACCGGCTGCGGCATCCCCGACGACCAGCGCGAGGCGGTGTTCGAGGAATTCCATCGCGGCACCTCGTCCGCCAATGCCGAACTGGACGGTGGCGGTCTCGGCCTCGGACTTGCCATCGTGCGCCGCATGTCCAGCGCGCTCGGCCATCCCGTGACATTTTCATCGAAGGTCGGGCGCGGCACCATCTTCCACATCGATGTTCCCGTCGGCTTCGGCGCCCCGGCCGCCGCGATCGCCAGCCTTGCCGACATGGAACGGCCCCGCGGCTATGGGCTGTTCGGCACCAAGGTGCTGCTGGTCGAGAACGATGTCGAAGTGCTGCAGGCCATGATCTTCCTGCTCGAGCGCTGGCAATGCCTGGTGCGGGCCGCGACCTCGACCGACGATGCCCTCGACATGCTCGGCGACACCGACTGGGTGCCCGACATCGTCATTGCCGACCAGCATCTCGACGGCGGCGATCTCGGCACCGCGACCATCGCCGAAGTTCGCGACTATCTCGGTCGCGCCGTTCCGGCGCTGATCGTCACCGCCGACAGTTCCGAAGCGGTCGCCAAGGCGGCGCGTGCGGGTGGCATCGAACTTATGCGCAAGCCACTGAAGCCGGCGCAGTTAAGGGCACTGCTGGCGCATTTGCTGGCTTAGGGCGGAACTACGGTGACAAGTGCGCATTTGCCTGGCAACCGAAACCCGATGGCGACTGTCGGCGTTTGTGGGCAATGAGCTTTAGAGTCGAACCGCTTGCTCGACAGAATTGGCCGGCGTTCGTGGATCTGTTTTCGGTGAGCGGACCGGTCGGTCGTTGCTGGTGCATGTACGGAAAGATTGGCCCGGCTTACCGCCAGCGGCTACCCGATGAAAATCGGCGTGCATTTCAGCAATCGGCGTTATCTGGCGATGTGCCCCAGGGCCTTTTGGCCTTCGACGGAGAAGTGACCGTGGGATGGTGCCAAATCACGCCCGTCGAAGCAGTGCCTTACCTCAAGACAAGGTGGACCGGCGCCGAAGACCGTCGGGAAAAGACATGGTTCATCTCCTGCTTCTACGTCCGCAAGGGCCATCGTCGACGCGGGATAACTCGAGTACTGATCAAGGCGAGCATCGCTCACGCAAGACGACATGGCGCCGAGGCGATCGAGGCGATGCCGCTCGATGGCAGCAAGTCGCCGAGCGCAACGGGTAGCGGGTACGTGTCGACCTTCGAGAGCGCAGGGTTCCAAGCCATAGCACACCGCGATGCGGCCCACCCGCTGATGAGACTTTCATTGTCATAAGCCACGACGCGCACGCCCGCCGTTGGCCCTCAAAACCCAGCCTGGTCCCGAAACAGCTCCGCATTGTCGAGCTTCGACACCTCGA
Organism: Mesorhizobium sp. M0051; assembly: GCF_040323235.1. NCBI lineage: Bacteria > Pseudomonadati > Pseudomonadota > Alphaproteobacteria > Hyphomicrobiales > Phyllobacteriaceae > Mesorhizobium > Mesorhizobium sp. M0051. The sequence goes on along the minus strand of NZ_JAMYUT010000002.1, from coordinate 135,580 downwards.
TCACCGCCTGCGTGCGGCTGTAGACATTGAGCTTGCGCAGGATTTCCGACACATGCGCCTTCACCGTGGTCTCTCCCACCTGCAGCTCATAGGCGATCTGCTTGTTGAGCAGGCCCTGGCGTAGCATCTGCAGCACCCGCAGCTGTTGCGGCGTCAGCGTCGACAGGCGCTGCACCATGTCGGCGCGGTCGACGCTTTCGGCGTCGGGCGTGCGGCCTTCATAGGTTTCCGGCACATAGATCGCGCCTTCCATCACCGAGCGTATGGCGGCGGCCAGGTCGCTCTTGCGCGCCGATTTCGGAATGAAGCCGGCGGCACCATAGGACAGCGCCTCAGAAATGATCTTCGGCTCCTCATGGCCGGAAACGATCACCACCGGCAGGCGCGGATAGCGGGTCCTGAGCTGCAGCAGCCCGTCAAAGCCGTGCACGTCAGGCATGCTGAGATCGAGAAGCGCAAGGTCGAACGGCTTGGCGCCGGCCAGCAGATCGAGCGCCTCGGTGATCGAGCGCGCTTCCACCGTGTCGACTTCCGGATAGGCCATCTGCACCGCGCTGTGCAGCGCCTCGCGAAACAGCGGATGGTCGTCGATGATCAGGAACCGGGCGCGATCGTGGATTGCGGTCATAGGGGTTCATTTCAGTTCGTGGGCGATTAGAATAACCTCGCCAGCATGGCCAGATTATTGCCAAATAGTATATCGCCATCTCCGGCGGAAAGCGCCGCCGGCACTTCCTCGACCAAATCGCCTTGCCCGGCCGCCCAAATCGGTCGAATGTTGCGGTAATCAGGCAGAGACCTACATGACAGACTTCGTCCTTCCCTCGCCCGCAATCGCATCGGTGGCCGTTGCGGGCTCGCCTGAGCGTTTCGCGGTGCGCCGCATCTTCTGCGTCGGCCGCAACTACGCGGCGCATGCCCGCGAGCTCGGCAATGACGAGCGCGACCCGCCCTTCTTCTTCACCAAGCCAGCCGACGCGGTGGTCGATTCCGGTTCGACGATTCACTACCCGCCGCTGACGGCCAATCTGCACCACGAGATCGAGCTGGTTGCCGCGATCGGCAAAGCCGGCTTCCGCATTGCCCGTGACAAGGCGCTGGATCATGTCTGGGGCTATGGCGTCGGCATCGACCTCACCCGCCGCGATCTGCAGGACGAGGCCAAGAAGGCCGCCCGTCCGTGGGACTGGGCGAAGGCGTTCGACCGCTCCGCGCCTTGCGGTCCACTGGTCCCCGCGGCGAGATCCGGACACCCGCAAAAGGGCCGCATCTGGCTCGCCGTCAACGGCCAGGTCAGGCAGGATGCCGACCTCGCCGAGCTGATCTGGCCGATATCGGATATCGTGTCGATCTGCAGCGAGGCGATGGAGTTGCAGCCCGGCGACCTGATCTTCACCGGCACGCCGGCCGGCGTCGGCGCGGTTCGTGCCGGCGACACGATGACTGGCGGCGTCGACGGCATCGGCACGATCGAAATAACCATCGGCCAACCGAAGTGATCGCATGAGCGACCTCGTCCTGCACAACTACTATCGCTCCTCCACCTCCTACCGGGTGCGGATCGCGCTGGAGATGAAAGGGCTGAGTTATGACTACGTGCCGCATCATCTGCGCCATGGCGAGCATCTGGAACCGGCCTATCTCGCAGTCAATCCGCAAGGGCTGGTGCCGGCGCTGGTCCTCGGCGACGGCACACTGCTGACGCAATCGCTGGCGATCATCGAATTCCTCGACGAGACCAGCCCGGAACCACCGCTGCTGCCAAGCGATCGGGCTGGTCGGGCACGCGTGAGAATGCTGGCGCAGATGATCGCCTGCGACATCCACCCGGTGAACAATCTGCGCGTGCTGACCTCGCTGCGCACCCTGTTCGGCGCCGGCGACCAGGACATCACCAACTGGTTCCGCCATTGGGTGAACGAAGGCTTTCAACCGCTTGAGAAGATCCTGGCTTCGTCGCCCGAGACCGGAACATTCTGCCATGGCGAGACGCCGGGGCTGGCTGACATCTGCCTGGCCGCGCAAGTCACCAGCAACGCCCGCTTCGGCGTCGACCTGAGCCCCTATCCGACGATCGCTCGCATCAACGCCGCGTGCATGGCGCTGCCGGCTTTCCAGAAGGCGGCGCCCCAGAACCAGATCGATGCTGAATAGGGCTTCATCGGCCGACGCGTAACGTCGGCGCCCGGTTCTGGCGGAATCGATTTCCGCTTGACCCAACTGGGAATCGGCTATCGTTTTCCTGCAACGCAGCAGGGTGGGAGTGTGACCTATGAGAGCCGTCGTCTTCGAGAAATTCGGCGAAGCGCCGACGATCCAGACTGTTCCCGATCCGAAGCCGGCTGCCGATGGCGTCGTCATCAAGGTCGAGGCGACAGGGCTTTGCCGCAGCGACTGGCATGGTTGGATGGGGCATGACGACGGCATTACGCTGCCGCATGTGCCGGGGCACGAACTGGCCGGCATCGTGGTCGCGGCCGGCAAGCAGGTCACCCGCTGGAAAGCAGGCGAACGCGTCACCGTGCCGTTCGCCGTCGGCTGCGGCCGCTGCTTCGAGTGCAATTCGGGCAATCACCAGGTCTGCGAGCACCAGACGCAACCTGGCTTCACCGGCTGGGGCTCATTCGCCGAATATGTCGCCATCGAACACGCCGATACCAATCTGGTGCGCCTGCCCGACGAGATGGAATTCGCCACCGCCGCCAGCCTCGGCTGCCGCTTCGTCACCTCGTTTCGCGCCATTGTCGATCAGGGCCGGGTCACGCCCGGCGAATGGGTGGCGGTGCATGGCTGCGGCGGCGTCGGCCTGTCGGCGATCATGATTGCCAGTGCCATGGGCGCAAATGTGATCGCCATCGACCTCACCGACGAGAAGCTGGATTTCGCCAAAAAGATCGGCGCCGTCGCCACCATCAATGCGTCCACGACGTCGAATGTCGTCAAGGCGGTCAAGCAGATCACCAATGGCGGCGCGCACATGTCGATGGACGCGCTCGGCCACCCCACCACCTCGTTCAATTCGATCGCCAATCTGCGCCGGCGCGGCCGCCATGTGCAGGTCGGCCTGATGCTGGGCGAGCATGCGCGGCCGCAGGTGCCGATGGACAAGGTGATCGCCTTCGAACTCGAAATCCTCGGCAGCCACGGCATGCAGGCCTACCGCTACCAGGCGATGATGGACATGATCCGCAACGGCAAGCTCAGGCCCGAACTGCTCGTCGGCAAGAAGATCAGCCTCGACGAAGCACCCGCGGCCCTGATGGCGATGGGCGGCTTCGAGGGCATCGGCATCGGCGTGGTGACGAAGTTTTAGCCGGCCCGGTCGCCCGAGTCGGCCCTACCTTGCAAACTTCTTCGCGCCGAACACGCACAACACCACGCCGAGCGTGACGACGACCATCAGCGGGCTGACCTGCTCGTGCAGCAGCGTCGCCGCCAGGGCGAGGCCGAAGAAGGGCTGCAGCAACTGCAACTGCCCAACGGCGGCGATGCCGCCTTGCGCCAGGCCGCGATACCAGAAGACGAAGCCGATCAGCATGCTGAACAGCGAGACGTAGCCCAGTCCGATCCAGGCGTTGGATCCGACGCCGGCAAAGGACGGCGGCAGCGTCGCGAAAGTCAGCACCAACATGATCGGCAGCGACAGCACCAGCGCCCAACAGATCACTTGCCAACCGCCGAGCTTGCGCGACAGCGCTGCCCCCCTCGGCATAGCCCAGGCCGCAGGCGACGATGGCGGCGAGCATCAGGCCATCACCGATCGGCGAAGCCGTCACGCCTTGCGTCAGGGCAAAGCCTGCGACCAGCGCACTTCCAACGCACGAAAACAGCCAAAACGCCGGGCGCGGACGGTCACCACCGCGCAGTACGCCGAAGATCGCGGTCGCCAGCGGCAGCAGGCCGACGAAGATGATGGAATGGGCCGTGGTGACGTGCTTCAGCGCCAGGGCGGTCAGCAAGGGAAAACCGACGACCACGCCAAGTGCAACGATCACCAGCGACAGCAGATCGCCACGCTCCGGGCGTTTCTGCCGGAACAGGAGCAGCAGCGCCAGGCCGAGCATTCCGGCAATCGCCGCCCGGGCCGACGTCAGGAATGTCGGATCGAAATCTTTCACCGCCACGCGCGTTGCCGGGAGCGAGCCGCTGAAGATCAACACGCCAATGAACCCGTTCACCCAGCCGCTCGCGATCTTGTCCATCATATGCTCCGTTTTGTCGGCTCTGTATCGAGCGGAGCCCGTGGCATTGCCAGAGACAATGCGGTACAGTTATACAAAACTGTCATGGGCAATTGAGCAGTACGGATGGACAGACAGACCACAGGCGAAAGCAGCGGAACGCTGGTCGAAGGCGTCATGACGACGATCCGTCAGCGGATCGCGGCAGCAGCCTGACGCCGGGAGCGAGATTGCCGTCGATCCGCGCCTTCGCCAAATCCATGCAAGTGTCCAAATCCACCGTGGTCGAAGCCTATGAGCGGCTCGCCGCCGAAGGCGGGATCCGGTCCCGGCCGGGCTCGGGCTTCTATGCCGCCGGCTCGCTGGCGCCACTGTCGCTGGCCGAGATCGGTCCCCGCCTCGACCGCGCCGTCGATCCGCTCTGGATCTCGCGCCAGTCGCTGGAAGCCGGCGACGACATGCTGAAGCCCGGCTGCGGCTGGCTGCCGGCCTCCTGGATGCCGCAGGCCGGATTGCGCCGGGCATTGCGCACGGTGGCGCGTGCGGCCGATATTTCGCTGGCCGACTACGGCACGCCACTCGGTCTGCCGCCGCTGCGGCAATTGCTGGCGCGGCGCATGGCCGGGTATGGAATCGAAGCCTCGCCCGACCAGATCATACTGACGGAATCGGGCACGCAGGCCATCGATCTCCTGTGCCGGTTCCTGATCGAACCCGGCGACACCGTGCTGATGGACGACCCCTGCTATTTCAACTTCCACGCCCTGCTGCGCGCTCACCGGGCCAAGGTCGTCAGCGTCCCCTATACGCCGTCGGGACCGGATATCGACCTGTTCGCGCAGGCGCTGGCCGAGCACCACCCGCGCCTCTACATCACCAACTCCGCCATCCACAACCCGACCGGTGCGGTCCTGTCGCCGGTCACCGCGCACCGCCTTCTCAAGCTCGCCGACCAATCGGATCTGACCATCGTCGAGGACGACATCTTCGCCGATTTCGAACATGCCCCTGCCCCCAGGCTGGCAGCGTTCGATGGCCTGAACCGCGTCGTCCACATCGGCAGCTTCTCCAAGACACTTTCAGCGTCGGTTCGCTGCGGCTTCATCGCGGCACCCCGCGACTGGATCGAGGGCCTGACCGACCTCAAGATCGCTACGACCTTCGGCGGCGGGCGGCTTGCGGCCGAACTGGTGCTGACGCTGCTGAAGGACGGCAGCTACCGCAAGCATATGGAGTTGCTGCGCGCGAGGCTTGCGCGCGCCATGGGCGAGACGAGCGCCCGCCTGAAATCGATCGGCATCGCGCCCTGGATCGATCAGCCGGCCGGCCCGTTCCTGTGGTGCAGCCTGCCGGATGGGGTGGATGCGGCTGAAGTGGCCCGCCGCGCCTTGGCCGACAACATCGTGCTAGCGCCCGGCAACGCATTCAGCCTGTCCGGAACTGCCAGCCGCTTCCTGCGCTTCAACGTTGCCCAATGCGCGGACGAGCGGATTTTCAGGGTGCTCGAGGCGGCGATAGCGCGTTGATTTGCTTGTTACCGCGCCGCGCAAACCTCTCGCACACAGTCGCGTAGCCAGCGTTGCGCCGGATCGGCATCGAGCCGCGGGTGCCACAGCATGGAGATAGTGACCCCCGCTGTGGCGACCGGCAGGGGAAAACTATGCATGCCGGCGCGTGCGCCCTCCGTATGCCGCTCCGGAACGCTGGCAATCAGGTCGGATGTTCGGGCCATGGCAAGTGCTGCCGAGAAACCGGAAACCATGCACACGACCGTCCGCTGCAGCCCGAGCAGGCTCAAAGCCTCGTCGATCGGCCCTTTCTCGCGGCCACGCCGTGAAACGCTGATGTGCCGGCCCGCCGCATAGCGCTCGGGCGTCACCGCGCCCTCACTCAAGGGATGACCCGTTCGCACGGCGCCGATGAAGCGGTCGCGAAGCAATGCCTGAATGCGCACCTCCGGTCCGGTCTCGCCAGCGACGCCTATGTCCAGATCGATCGCCGCGTCGCGCAACGACATGACGTCCTTGTCGGATTTCGGTGCAAAGCGCAGCCGCACGCCGGGCGCATCGGCCTGGATACGGGCGACGAGACGAGGCGCGAATTCTTCGACGAAACTTTCATTGGTGCGCAGCGTGAAGACCCTGTCCAGGCTACGGAGATCAAGCAGGGTGGCAGGCCGCAGCAGCGCCTCCGCATCCTGGACGACACGGCCGACCTGCCGTCGCAGTTCTTCCGCGCGCGGCGTCGCCACCAGGCCACGTCCGGCGCGAACCAGCAGCGGATCGCCTGTTGCCTCGCGCAGCCGAGCCAGGGTGCGGCTCATCGCCGAAGGACTAACCCGCAGGCGTCCGGCGGCGCGCGCCACGCTGCCTTCGGACAGCAGGATATCGAGAGCAAACAGCAAATTGAGATCGGGCGATGCCATGCCGGATCATAGCACATCATATGGCGTTTGATGCACGAATAAGATGCAAATGCTGCGTCTTCCGCCATATCGATCAAGGGACTAGATCTCCGCTGACTCTGGTTCTGGAGCTGATGGAAGGGAGATCGCCGTGGCAATCGCTGAGCAAAATCGGGACGGGCGCGCTTCGGCGCTGCAGCAGATGCAATCCGCCCGCTGGGCGCTGGCAAGCCTGTCGCTCGCCACGCTGCTGTCGTCGCTGGGAACCAGCATTGCCAGCGTCGGGCTGCCATCGCTGATGCAGAACTTCGGCGCATCATTCCAGTCCGTGCAATGGGTTGTTCTGGCCTATCTCCTCGCCATCACCACACTGATCGTCAGCGCCGGACGGCTGGCCGACATGTTCGGGCGCCGGTCGTTGCTGCTTGGCGGCATCGCGCTGTTCACATCGGCATCGGGGCTCTGTGGCCTGGCGCCGACACTCGGGCTGCTGATCGCCGCGCGCGCCGTGCAAGGGCTTGGCGCGGCGTTGATAATGGCGCTGACGCTGGCTTTTGTCGCGGAAACGGTGAGCAAGGAACGGACCGGCAGTGCCATGGGCCTGCTCGGTGCCATGTCCGCGATCGGGACGACGCTTGGCCCTTCGCTCGGCGGCCTCTTGATCGCCGGCTTCAGCTGGAGGGCGATCTTCCTCGTCAATGTCCCGCTAGGTGTGCTCACCTTCGCTCTCGCCTGGCGTGCCTTGCCGGCGCGCAATAAAACCGCGCAGGTCGACCGAGGCACGTTCGATGTGATGGGCACGGTCCTGCTGGCCTTGACATTGGCCGCCTATGCGCTGGCCTTAACGCTTGGCAGAGGCAATTTCGGGGCGCTCAACATCAGCCTGCTGGTCATTGCCGGCATTGGCGTTGTTCTGTTCGCCAGGGTGCAGACGAAAGTGAAAAAACCCTTGATCCAGCTTGCCAGCTTCCGAAACTTCCAGCTGAGCGCCAGTCTCGCTATGAGCCTGGTCGTCGCCACGGTGATGATGGCGACCTTGGTGGTGGCCCCGTTCTACCTGTCGCGCGGGCTCGGGCTGGATGCCGCAATGGTCGGCCTCGTGCTGTCGACCGGCCCGCTCGTCTCGACCCTGTCGGCGCTGGTGGCCGGACGCCTGACCGACCGCTTCGGCGCTCACAGGATGATGGTCGCCGGCCTGCTGAGCCTTGCCACGGGCACCTTCCTGCTGTCACTCGCCATGACCAAACTCGGCATTGTCGGCTATGTCGTTCCGATCACCGTCACCTGCGTCGGCTACGCGCTGTTCCAGACATCCAACAATGCAGCCGTCATGACCGGTGTCGGTGCCGGCGAGCGCGGCGTCGTCTCCGGCCTGCTCAATCTTTCACGCAATCTTGGGCTCATCACCGGCGCATCGTTGATGGGCGCCATATTCGCCGTCGCGTCGGCTAGAGGACACGAAGGTATTGGTCCTCTGAGTTCCGATGCCGCCGCACGGGGAATGCAGGTCACCTTTCAGACGGCAACGGTGCTGGCGCTGGTCGCGCTGGTCCTCGCATTGCTCTCGGTCCGCGCCGAGTTCAGGCGGCAGAGACTGGTGGAAGTGTCGCAAAACCTCTGATCTGCGCGAACCGGCGCTCAGGCCCCTGCCCGCTTGCGGCGCTCATAGAGCATGACCAGCGTTTCAGCCGTCAGAGCGGGCTTTTCCTCGCCTTCGATCTCGACCGTATTGGCCGCCTTCATCAGATACTGGCCGGGGCCTTTGTCCTCCATGGACAGCAGCGTGATGCGCAGCCTGATGCGTGCGCCGACCTTGACCGGCGCTAGGAAACGCACCCTGTCGAAGCCATAGTTGAAGGCGGCCTGGGTATTCTCCGGCACGATGCCCATGCCGAGCGCCAGCGCGCCGATGATCGACAATGTCAGGTAGCCATGCGCGATCGTCGTGCGGAAGGGGCTTTGCCGCCGCGCCCGTTCAGGATCGACATGGATCCATTGATGGTCGCCGGTGCATTCGGCGAACTGGTCGATCCGGTTTTGGTCGACCGTCGTCCATTCCGACACGCCAAGCTCCTGCCCGGCCATCATCCTCAACTGCTCGTAGGTCGGCGGCGTTTTAGGCCGTATTTCGGTCATTCCTGGTTTCCCGATCGCTTGCCAAGCCTCCGGACCACGAACTGACGGCCTCTGTCAATTCGCCCTGCGCGAATCCGTTCCGCCGAACCAGGCCACAATCGCGCCATGGCTCCCTGCGCAAGGGGCTGGTCAAATCGGGATTTCCCGGCCTTCAGAGCGGCCGGCAGCAATGAGCCGGCCTGGGCCACAGCTGCTACTTCTTCTCGTAGCCGGCGCGAATTTCCTCCATCGCCTCCTTGATGCGCGTGCGCAGAATATCGACCGATTCGGTACCGGATTTCTTGACCAGTTCAGCGACTTCGCCGGCATTCTTCAATGCCGCCTCGAAGGACTTTCTGGCAAATTCCGTTTGTTTGGCCATCAATTCCTGCGGATTGCCAGGCGCCCTGTAGCTTTGTGCCATATCGGTGACTTCGCGCAGCGTGTCCTGCAACATCTCGCGCTGCCTGGACAACAGCGAGGACGCGCCGGCGGCACCGGCCCGCGCCGATTTCTCCAGCGCTTCGAGGTTCTTGCGATGATGGGCCAGGATCGCCTCGACATCGGGCACCTTCAGGTCGCGGCCGAATCTGCCGAACATGTCCATGAAGGAATCGGATTCCGGTTGTTTTGCCATGCTGGTTTTCTCCCCTTTGCCGCGGATGCGGGCACCCTCAGCGGGAGAATAGCACTCGCGTGCCGTGTGTCCATTTCGAACCCGATGGAAATCAACGCCAGCCTGGCGCGCAATCAATTCACGAGGAACAGCCGCTCTGCCAGATAGAGCACGACACCCGCGAGCCCGCCGATGATCATGCCGTTGAAGCGGATGTATTGCAGGTCCCTGCCGATGTTCATCTCGATCAATCGCGTCAGCTGCGCAAGATCCCAGCGCTTGACCTGGTCGGCGATAAATGTCGACACGCCGCTTTTCTGGCTCTCCACGAACGACGCGAGCGCCACCACGAACCCCGTGTTCATGTCGGCCCTGATCTGCGCATCGCTTGCAAGATGCCGCCCGACCTCGACGAACATGTTGGCAAGATGCGCGCGGATAACCGAATTCGGCGCCTTGGCGTCCTGCTCGATGAACTGGCCGAGGCTTGCCCACATGTCGCCGGCCAATGCCTTGACCTCCGGCCGTGCCAGGAAATCGCGCTTCAGCTTCTCTGCGCGTTTGGCATATTGCTTCGATGTCCTCAGCCTTTCGACGAAGCCCAGAGCGAAATGGTCGAATTCGGCGCGCATCGGGTGATCCGGATCGGCCCTCACCTCGTCGAGCAGCGAGCCGGCCGAGGCGACGATCTTCTTCAGGAGATAGGCGTCGGCGCGAAACAGGTTGAACAGCGACGGCAATTCCTCGCGGATTTTCTCGCGCATCGTCGCCAGCGCCTGTTCGTCGTTGAGAAACCGGCCGATCACCTTGGTGAACTCGTCGAACAGTTTCTGATGACGGCGATCATCGGTTAGCGCGGACAACAGCTCGGCTGCCAGCGGCGCCAGCGGCACCTTCTCGATCTGCTCGAGCATGCGGCTGGTGACGAAGCCGCGCAGGCCGGATTGCTCGACGGCGGCCAGCGTCTGCGGCACCAGCCGCACGACGAAGCGCGACAGGTCGGCGGCGCGCTCGGTATCGGCCAGCCAGTCGGCGACCAGCGCCGAGAAATCGACCTCGGCAAGCTTTTCGCGCACCGGCTCGGGCGCCAGGAAGTTGACCTCGATGAAGCGGCCGAGATTGTCGGCGATGCGGGTCTGGTTCTCGGGGATGATGGCGGTGTGTGGGATCGGCAGCCCCAGCGGCCGCCTGAACAGCGCCACCACCGCGTACCAGTCGGCCAGCCCGCCGATGGTCGCGGCCTCGGCAAAGGCAGCGACGAAGCCGAGCCACGGATAGCTATGCTCTAACGACTTGGCCATGGCGAAGACGAGAACGCACAGCGCCAGTGCGGCTGTTGCCGCGAATTTCGTGCGTCGCAGCGCCGAAAGCTTGGCGTCCGCGTCGCTACCGATTCGCAAAGGGGTCATGGCCTGGGCCGATTGTGCCATGGTCGAGCTACTCCTCGTCCGTTGCGAGCTAATCTAGTATCTCGCTTGTCCGAATGCCCGCCCTATCCTGCGCGGTCACGGTTTTCCCCGGCCTTGCACATAAGTTGACGCGAATATTCACCTATTATGCCGCGCTAGTCTGGAATTATTCCAAGGTATGGGCCATATTCGATTCAACCTATTGCTTTGCGAGGACAAAATGCGGTTAACGCGCCAAACCAATTATGCCATGCGCATCCTGATGTATTGCGCGGCAAACGATGACCGGCTGAGCCGCATCCCCGAGATCGCCGCCGCTTATTCGGTGTCGGAACTGTTCCTGTTCAAGATCCTGCAGCCGCTGGTCGAACATGGCCTTGTCCAGACCGTGCGGGGCAGGAATGGCGGCGTCAAGCTTGGCCGTGGCGCCGAAGCGATCAGCTTGTTCGATGTGGTGCGCGTGACGGAGGAAAGCTTCGCTATGGCCGAATGCTTCGAGAACGATGCCGCCGAATGCCCGCTGGTCGATAGCTGTGCGCTGAATTCGGCGCTGCGCGAGGCGCTGAACGCGTTCTTCGCGGTGCTGGAGCGCTACACGATCGCCGATCTGGTGGCGGCGCGCCCGAATGTGCGCAACCTACTCGGCATCGACATGCTGTTGGAGCGCCGCGCCCCGGCTGCCTGAACCTGGCGACGTGTGTCTGGCTAGACCTACTGCAATAAATTAGGCCGCTGACTGGGGCAGCACGAACGGCATGTTCCCGGCCGGCAGCACGCCGACCCTGAGCCGGCAGTCGAACACTTTCTCGATCAGGTCATCGCTCAGCACGTCCTGCGGCGACCCGGTGGCGGCCAGCCGGCCATAATGCATGACGAATATCCTGTCGGCAGACATGGCCGTCAGATTGAGGTCATGCAGGATGGCAACCACGCCGCCGCCTCTTCTGGCAAAGTCGCGAGCAATGTCCATGATGATCAGCTGGTGCTTGATGTCGAGGCTGGAAACCGGTTCATCAAGGAAGAGATAGCGCGGCTTGCCGTCGAGCACGGGCGCCCAGACCTGGCACAGCACGCGCGCAAGCTGGACGCGCTGCTGCTCGCCGCCCGAAAGTTCCTGATAGAAACGTCCGGCAAAACCGTCGAGATCGACGCGCGCCAGCGCCCGTTCCGGCAGCCGCGCATCCTCGCCCGGCAGGACGCCCGAGCGGCCGCCGACAAGGCCAAGCTTGACCACTTCTCGCACCGTGAACGGGAACGACAGCGTCGTCGCCTGCGGCAGCACCGCGCGCTGGACGGCGGTCTCGACCGGCTTCATCGCGCAGAGATCGCGGCCGTTGAGGGCGACGCGCCCGGTATAGGCGAGGTCGCCGGAGAGCGCCTTGAGGAAGGTCGTCTTGCCCGAACCATTGGGGCCCACGATGGCGGCGATCTCGCCGGGCCGCGCGTGGAAATCGACACCGCTGACGATACGCTTGCCTGCGATGTCAACCGAAACGTCCCTTGCCTCGATCATCCCAACTCTCGCAAATAAACGACTCTCACAGGTCGACTACGCCGCGCTTGCGCAGCAGGATCCAAAGGAAGAACGGTGCGCCCGCGATCGCGGTGACGATGCCTATCGGCAGTTCGGCCGGTGCCACGACGGTGCGAGCGACCGCATCGGCCAGCAGTAGCAATGAGGCGCCGAGCAGCGCCGACGCCGGCAGCAAATAGCGATTGTCCGGGCCGATAGCCAAGCGCAGCAGATGCGGCACCACGATGCCGACGAAGCCGATGCCGCCGCTGACCGCGACGGACGCGCCGACCGCCGCCGAGACGCCGACGATGGCCGTGTATTTCAGCCGCTGCACCGGAATGCCGAGATGGCCAGCGGTCGCCTCGCCCAGCGCCAGCGCGTTAAGGCCCCGTGCCAGGAACGGCATCGCCGCCAGCGCCAAGACGATGATCGGCCCAACCGAAGCAATCTTCGCCCAGGTCGCACCGCCGAGCGATCCGAGTGACCAAAAGGTCAGGTCGCGTAACTGGCGGTCGTCGGCCATGAAGACGAGAATGCCGGTCAGCGCCATGGCGAGCGCGGCCAGCGCAATGCCGGCGAGCAGCATTGTGGCAACCGAGGTCTGCCCCCGTCGTGTCGCAACCTGATAGAGCACCAAAGTCGTCGCAAGCCCGCCGAAGAAGGCCGCCAGTGGCAGCGCAAGCGTGCCGACTATGGCTGTCGCGGGAGCCAACACTGTGGCGCCGAGTACGATGACGGCAACCGCGCCGAGGCTGGAGCCAGCCGAAACGCCAATGAGGCCGGGGTCGGCCAGCGGATTGCGGAACAGCCCCTGCATGACCGCGCCGGAGACTGCGAGCGCCGCGCCGACCAGCAGGCCGAGGGTGATACGCGGCAAACGGATGTCGTAGACGATCAAGCTGTCGCGGGCGCTCAACGCGGCGTTATCAGGCACGGTGCCGAACAGCCAACCGCTGATGACATTGACCGCTGACGCGTCCGACGCTCCTGATGTCAGTGATAGCAGGACGGCAATGAAGAGCCCCAGGCACAGCAGCAGGATGACGATGCGGGCTCGGCCTGACCGGTCGCCTTCGGATGCGCTCGCCATCGCCTTCACCGGACCGGCGATCGATTGATCGACCATAATTTGCCTGCTCAATCCGTGACCTGCCCGCCATAAAGCGAGACGGCGAGCTCGTGGATGGCGTCAGCGGTGCGCGGCCCGAAGCCGAGCAGATAGGAGCCATCGATGCGGATCAGCTTGCGCGCGGTTCCGGCAGGCGTCGAGGCGATCGACGGATTGCCGAACAGTTCGTCGTCCGACACCGGAGGCCCGGCATTGCTCATCATCAGGATCACGTCCGGCCTGGCGGTGATAACAGCCTCGTCGGACATTTGCTTGTAGCCGGAAAAGCCTTCGACCGCGTTGACGCCGCCAGCCAGCCTGACCATTCCGTCGGCGGCGGTCTCGCTGCCGGCAGCCAGGATCTTGCCGCCTTGTATCGACAGCACGAACAGGATGCGCTTGCGCTGCATGATCGGGGCCGTCTGCTTTTCGGCGGCCGTGAGCCGGGCATCGAGCTCCTTGGCCAGCACCTCGGCCTTGGCGTCAACGCCGAGCGCCTTGCCGACGATGCGGACCTTCTCGAGGATACCCTCGTGGCTATAGTGCTCGGGCACTTCGATGAACGGGATGCTCGTCTTCCTCAAGACATCGACGGCTTCCTTGGGACCGCTGCCGTGCAGCGCCAGGATGCCTGTCGCGTTGACCGACAGGACGCCTTCCGGCGACAGCGCGCGCATGTAGCCGACATCAGGCAGCTCAAGCGCCGCTTTCGGATACCGGCTGGTGGAATCGCGCGCCACCAGATGCTTCTCCTCGCCGAGCGCGTAGACGATCTCGGTGATCGAGCCGCCAATGGCCGCAATCCTCGAGGGATCGGCAAATACGGCCGTGCCTTCCGTGGCATTGACAGGTTGCAGTGCGACGAAAGCAAGGGACAGACCGATCGCCGGCCCGGCGATGATCTTGGAAATGCAACCCATTGTCGTTCTCCTCAGGCTGCAGTCGGGCTTGGGATGCGCGGCAGGTTCTCCGCCAGGAACCGCCAATCGTCACGCTCGCTCTCGCCCTCATGACGCTTGCCGAAGAACTGGATGATCATCTTGCCGTCGGCGTCATAAACCTCGAGCGAGGTGACATGACCGTCCTTGGTCGGCTTGCGCACGGCCCAGACCTCGTGGATGTGATCGGTTCGCAGGTGCAGGTGGAAGGTTTCATCCAGCACGTTGATCCATGGTCCCATCGGCTTGATGGATTTGATAAGTCCGGAATGGATCTGGATGCAGCCGCGGTTTCCGACAAAGCACATGATCGGTATCTCGCCCTCCGCGGCATGATGGAACATGACACGGACAGCGTCATTGTCGAGCAGCCAGGCATAGTCCTGGCCGACCATGCGCACCGCCTGCCGGCGGCTGAGCTTCAACGTCTTCAGCATGCCGAAGAACTGGTGCACGTCGGTTAGCCGGCTCCAGCGGTCGCGCAGATCGTCGAGATTGGCGGTCGCTTCGTCGCCATGGATCTCGTCATCGGAGACTGGCCCGAAAATGTCGACCGTCGGCTCCTGATCGGGCGATTCGAGCGCGGCGACCAATTTTTGATACGCATAGAGGCTGGAAGCCGGCCGCAGATGCACCTTGTGCACGGCCTCGCCAGCCGCGTCGAAGAACTGCAGGCTGCGGCGAATCTCGTCGCCATCGCGCTTTTCCACGGCAAAGCCATGCACCCACGCTTTCGGGAAGATGCGCAGGTCGATGTTTTCGCCAAGCACCATGGCATTGTGGTTGCCCGTGACGACCTTGTCATAGACCCCGATCTTTTCGTGCACCGCGCTTTCATTGCGGGTCAGCGCCATGACCTCGCCGACGGCCTCGAGGCCGGTCAAAAGATCGTTGACGCGCGGCTCGATGCGAACGACGCCATCGCCGCAATGCGCGGCTGCCAGCTCGGCCTCCGAAATGCCGAGTCGGGCAGCCAGATCACGCTCGCGCGCCTTCGGATTGTCTGTCCGTGCCCGCCGGATTTCATGCGGGGCGGGTTTTACGCGCTGGTCCATATCTCGGTCCCTATTGCCTTGCCTTACTTGTTGAGAATGAGCTTGCCCTGCCGGGTAATCTTCAGCCGGTAGAGCGCGCCATGATGCTCGATGCCGATCTCGTGCTCGCCCTGGAACAGGGTGTTGCTGGACAAGGTTCGCACCGCCAGCGGAACCCGGTCGAAACGGGCGGAGGCATCGTCGGAGCGGCGGACGCGATAGCGAAAATCGTTGGGATTGTGGGTGTTCATCTGGATCGATCCCTTTCCTGTGCCGGGCGTCTGGCTAGGCGTTGCGTAATCCGATTCATTTCTTGACTTGAATAATCAGGTTTACTAGTCAGTGCAATACAGGATTAAATGAGTCAAGATTTAAGACACCGGACACGATCAAAAATGCCAGCCAGCCCCAGGCCAGCCAGCATGGAACCTGGACTTTGGAGTTGGGGCATGGGGTTGGTGAATTGGGAATGGCGCGGCCGGTCGGCGGCGAACGGTGCGGCGGCCTTGCTGGCAAGCGTGGCGGCGATCGCCCTGTCGGCGCAACTGGCCAACGCCCAGCAGGCGGCGCAGCCGGCGGATCAGACGAAGAAGGCTGACGAGGAAAAGGCGGCACCGGCGGGAGCAACGCTGCTCGACAAGATCCTCGTCATCAGCCGCACCGGCGAGACGGCGATCGAATCGCTGGCGTCGGCCAGTCATGTCGGCCAGGAACAGCTCGACCGCCGCATGGCGACGACGCCCAATGAGATGCTGCTGGGCGTGCCCGGTGTCGCGGCGCAGGCCGACGCCAGGCGCGTCAGCACCAGCATCAACATCCGCGGCTTGCAGGATTTCGGCCGCGTCGCGGTTATCGTCGACGGCGCACGGCAGAATTTCCAGCGCTCCGACCACGGCACGCAGTCGACCTTCTATATCGACCCGGAACTCGTCAAATCCGTCGACGTGATCCGTGGTCCTGTCGCCAACACCTACGGCTCGGGCGCCATCGGAGGCGTCGTCTTCTTCGATACCAAGGACGCCACGGACTTTCTCAAGCCGGACGAGACGTGGGCCGGTTCCGTCACCGGACGCTATGAGAGCAACGGCAAGGGCTGGACCACCAGCGCATCCGGCGCCTACCGCTTCAACGAGAACTGGGATGCGCTCGGCAACATAGTCTACCGCGACTACGACGACTACAAGGATGGCGGCGGTGATACCGTCAAGGGCACCGGCTTCGACGTGCTCAGCGGCCTGCTCAAGACCACCATCCGGCCGACCGACAACAGTGAACTGAAGCTCGGCTGGGTCGGCTCAAGCGACGGCTGGAACGAGATCAGCGGCGGCGTGCCCGTCAATGACGTCGACCTGAAGTCGAATACCTTCACGGCCCGCTACAACATCACGGATGAGGACAAGAGCTGGCTCGATCTCCACATCAACACCTCCTACAACAAGACCAACCTCGACCTGACCAGCCTCGTTCCTCTCAAACGGTTTGATCCGAGCACCGGCCTTCCCGTGGTGTTGCCGGCTGGCTCGACATCGACGTTCGATATCGGCACGACCGGCATCGATATCTGGAACACATCCAGATTCGAGACCGCGGGTATCGCGCACGAACTGACCTATGGCGGCGACTGGGCCGGCGATAACGTCAAGACTGGCGGCACGGCCGGCGGCGACAGTTTCTACACGCCCTCCGGTAAGCGGAACGTGTCAGGCGCCTATATCCAGGACAAGCTCACCTGGGATTGGCTCGAAGTCATCGCCGGGTTGCGTTACGACAATTACAGCCTCAAGGATGACACCCACGATATATCTGGCGACAGGGTATCGCCCCGGATCACTGTCGGTGTCTCACCGTTCGAATCGGCAGGCCTTGCAGGTCTTCAGTTTTATGGCACCTACGCCGAGGGCTATCGCTCGCCGTCGATTACCGAGACGCTGATCAGCGGCAATCATCCGGCGGGCGTCAGCTTCCCGTTCCTGCCCAATCCCAATCTGCGGCCCGAGACCGGCAAGACGACCGAGTTCGGCATCAACTACAAGCAGAACGATATCCTCGAGGCTGGCGACGCGTTTCGTCTCAAGGCCGCCTATTTCAACAACGACGTCGACGACTATATCGATGGCGTGACGCTGTCGGCATTCGACCCGACCAGCGGCTGCCCGTTCGGCCCCGGCATCCCGATCTGCTTCCAGTATCAGAATTTCGCCAAGGCCAAGATCCATGGCTTTGAACTGGAAGGCGTCTATGACGCCGGATGGGGCTATGCTGCACTTTCAGCTTCCATCACCAATGGTCACACAATTTCCTACAAGGATGTGGAAGCGGACCTCGCCACCATCCTCTCCTCCCAGGTCACCGCGCAGCTCGGCCTGCGGTTCCTCGAGGACAAGCTGACTGTCGGCGGCGAAGTCCAATACAATGGCAAGCCGAAGGGCAATCCGATCGCCGAGGACTACACGCTGGTCAATGCCTTCGCCAGCTACCAGGCGACCGACAATTTGAAGATTGATTTCCGCGCCGACAATCTGTTCGATGTCAAATACGCCAACCCGCTCAACCTCACCACGGCTGGCCAGCCGGCGCAGCCGGTCTTCGCCGCCTACGAGCCCGGCATCACACTGAAACTGGCGGCGACCATGCGATTTGGAAGCTGATGACAATGACGAGCTTGACGACATCCCTTCGTCTGCTGACCTCGACGCTGGCGATGTCGCTTGCGATGGTTCCGGCGTGGGCACAACAGTCCGCGCCGGTCCCCGCGCTCAGCCTCGAACTCAACGCTGCGCAACCTTCCGACAGGGGTTGCCGCCTGACCTTCGTGGTCAACAACAATCTCGGCGCCGACCTATCCAAGGCGGCGTTCGAGATCGCACTGTTCAACGAAGCCGGCGTCGTCGACCGGCTGACAGTGCTCGACTTCAAGGAATTGCCGGCGGGCAAGACCAAGGTGACGCGTTTCGATCTGGCCGGCATCGAATGCGCCAAAGTCAGCCGCGTGCTGATCAACAGCGCGACCGAATGCACCGGCATCGGCGTCGAACCGAATGCCTGCATGCGCAAGCTGAAGACGGACACCAAGACCGGAATCGCTTTCGGCGTCTGAGGTGGGACTGCATCCCGCATTCACGCGAAACACAGTGGCATGGCCTGTGGCCGGCTTCCGCGCGCTGTCCTCTGGACCAAGCGATCTTGATTTGACAATTCTGCTCGGGTCGCTGCAGGTCTCGACGCGAGACATGCAGGATATCAGCCCCCTCACAGACGCCAGCGCCGAGTTGGCCATAGAACCAACCGAGCCGCTCGCACCGCCGCGGCCATCGGTCTGGAACCGCAAATGGACGGCAGCGATCGTCGTCTCATGCCTGCTCCATGCCGCGGTGGCGGCGGCCTTTCTGGTCTCGCCTTCGGGGACATTCGATTCCAGGGATGCCGAGCAGCCGGAAGGCAGTGATCAGTCGGGCAGCAACGTGGTCGGCAGCACGCTGGATAAGGATCCGGCGGCCATAAATGTTGCGCTGGTGCCGAACCCGCAACCGGCTAAACCACAGCCGGCAACGCCGCCCAAGCCGGCGCCGCCAACAGAACCTGCGCAGCCCGCCCGGCAAGCGGCGAAGCCGCCGCTCAAGCCTTTGCCGGAACCTGTCAAACAGCAGACGATCACCCCGGACATATTGGTGGCCGGCGCCCCACGCCCCGATGACCAGAGCGTGTCTCCCAAGGCCGAAACGCCGGCACAGCCGACGGTTCAGGCCGAGAGCATCGAAATGCCTGTCGCCGTTCCAGAACAGGCGCCGATTCCAAGCGCCAGGCCAATTCCTGCAGTTGTCCCAGCAACTGCTAGCGAACCATACGAGAAGCGCGGCACAGCGGACGGCCACGAAATAAAAGCGGCAATTGCCAGCAAAGGCAAAAAACGAACCGATGCCGGCAACGCGGCAACGTCTCTCTATAGCGGCGAGGTGGCCAACAAATTGGCTCGCGCCAATCGCCGCGTTTCGAAAGCGGCGCAATCGACCGCCCGCAACAATGCTATGGTGGCATTTGTGGTGCTGGCCAATGGAACCATCAGCGACTTGCAACTTGCCAAAAGCTCAGGCTCTCCGGAACTCGATCAATTCGCGTTGGAGCTGGTGCGAAAACAGGCACCCTTCCCTCCCATTCCGCCGGAGACCGGAAAGTTAAGCTGGCGGTTCAAAGCACCAATCGGCCCATTCTGAGTCTCCGTGGCCCGTTACGCCAGCCATCGATCGTCAAGCATGAAAGGAATCACGATGTACATCGCCATGAACCGCTTCAAGGTGCAGGCCGGCTCGGAGACCGATTTCGAGGCCGTATGGAAGAACCGCGACTCCAGCCTCGCGGAGATGAAGGGGTTTAGGGAATTTCACCTGCTGCGTGGCCCGGTCAACGAGGCCGAAGGCTACACGCTGTTTGCGTCGCATACGGTGTGGGCGAGCCATGATGATTTTATCGCCTGGACCAAATCGGAGAATTTCCGTGCCGCCCACGGCAATGTCGGCACGACAAAAGTGCACTATCTCGGCCATCCCCAGTTCGAGGGCTTTTCGGTCGTCGAGGGCGCGTAATAACAGGCCGGGGTCAAGCTCCGGCCAGCAGGCTCGCATTGCCCCCGGCAGCCGTCGTATCGACGCAGACAGCCCGTTCATGTGCATAGGCCGCCGGGTTCAACACCTCGCTGACCAGCGGCACGATCGGACCGGAGCGGTTGGCAATGACCTTGCGCACGACACGCGCAGCCTCGGGCGTGCCCGAGAAAGCGACGACATCGACGCGCAGCGATCGCGCTTCGACCGGATCCGGCCGGCCGTCCAAGGCGGCCAGGGGCAGGCCCTTGCCGGTCAGCGCCGAGAGCGCCGCCGGTGCGCCGGGCGCGACCGCCAGCACCGCATTGCCGGCAGCGAGCGCCTGGATCGTCTGCGCGAGCAGCGTATCGCCATCGGGACCAAGGCATAGCACCCGTCCGCGTGGCGACAGCGAGAGCGTGTTGGCTTCGCCGGTCGGTCCCGGCAGATCGACCTGGCCGAAGTCGATGCCGGCGGCAGCGCCAATGGCTGCGGCACCCTTGCCGCGCAGATGCTTCCTCAGAATGGCGATCCGGTCCGGGCGCGTCGACCAGCCGCCAAGTGTGGGATCGGGCAGATTGTCGGCAAGTTCGGTCGCCGTGACCTTATGGCCATCCTGCAAATGGGTGCCGGCCTCCGGCCCCTTGCGAAAGCGGCGGAGATAGTGCGGACCGCCAGCCTTCGGACCGGTGCCTGAAAGCCCCTCGCCGCCAAACGGCTGCGAACCGACGACGGCACCGATCTGGTTGCGGTTGACGTAGATGTTACCGGCATGGATGCGGTCGACGAAATGCTGAACGCGGCCCTCGATGCGGGTGTGCAGGCCGAAGGTGAGGCCATAGCCCTTGCGATTGATGGCGGCGATGACCCCGTCGATCTCGTCGGCGTCGAACGTGGCGACGTGCAGCACCGGCCCGAACACCTCGCGCTCCATGTCCTCGATGCCCTTGACCCGGAAGATATGCGGCGCGACGAAGCGGCCCACTTTGGGCGCCTCGAGCTTGGCGATCAGCCGGCCCTGCAGGCCCATCTTCGTGCAGTACTCGCGGATCGAACTCTGCGCCTCGTCGTCGATGACAGGGCCGACATCGGTCGAAATCCGCCAGGGATCGCCAACGCTGAGCGCCTCCATGGCGCCCTTCAGCATCTCCAGCATCTTCTTCTCGACGTCCTTCTGCACATAGAGCACGCGCAGCGCCGAGCAGCGCTGGCCGGCACTCTGGAAGGCCGAGGCCAGGATGTCGCGCACGGCTTGCTCGGGCAGCGCGGTGGAATCGACGATCATCGCGTTGAGACCGCCGGTCTCGGCGATCAGCATTGCGTCGGGCGCGGCCGTCTCTGACAGCTGTTTCTCGATCAGCTTCGCGACCTCGGTCGAGCCGGTGAAGCAGACGCCGGCAATGCGCGGATCGGCGGTGAGCGGCCCGCCGACCGATGGGCCGTCGCCGGGCAGAAGCTGGATGACATCTTCCGGCACGCCGGCCTCGCGCAGCAATTCGACGGCGCGGAAAGCGATCAGCGGCGTCTGCTCGGCCGGCTTGGCGATAACCGAATTGCCGGTGACGAGTGCGGCGGCGATCTGGCCGGTAAAGATGGCGAGCGGAAAGTTCCACGGCGAAATGCAGGCGATGGCGCCGCGCGCTTGCGTGCCCGCCTCCGCATTGGCCGCCTCAGTGGCGTAGTAGCGTAGGAAGTCGACGGCCTCGCGCACCTCGGCGACGCCGTCGGCCAGCGATTTGCCGGCCTCCCGAGTGGCGAGTGCAAAGAACTCGACGGCATTCGCCTCGTAGAGATCGGCAGCGCGGTTCAGGATGGCCGCGCGCTCGCCCACGGGACGCTTCGTCCAGGCCGGTTGCGCTTCCACTGCAAAGCGAACGGCGGTCGCCACCTGCTTGGCAGCGGCTTCACTGACCGTGCCGACCACCTCGGAAGGCTTTGCCGGGTTTACAATTGGACGCTGCTTGCCGTAGCCGGCCGCCCGGGTGATCGGCTTGGCATGCCAGCGATCCGGCCCGACGAAGGCCGCCCTGGCCTTGTCGATCGCCGCCAGCGTCATTGTGTCGGTGATATCGAAACCCTTCGAGTTGCGGCGACCGGCCCCAAAAATCTGCGAAGGCCGGGCAATCGCCGGATTGGCGGCCGGACCCTGGCTCTCCACGGTTTCGAGTGGATCGCGGGCAATGTCCTCCGGCTCGACGTCCTCGTCGGTGAGCTGGTGCACGAATGAGGAGTTGGCGCCGTTCTCCAGCAGCCGGCGGACCAGATAGGCAAGCAGATCGGAATGCGCACCGACTGGTGCATAGATGCGGCAGCGCGTGCCCTCGGCCCGGCGCACCGTTTCGTGCAGGGCCTCACCCATGCCATGCAGGCGCTGGAACTCGAAGGTATCGCGATTGTCAGCCATCGACAGTATGGCGGCGACGGTGTGGGCATTGTGGGTGGCGAATTGCGGATAGATGCGGTCGGTCATGCCAAGCAGTTTCTTCGCGCAAGCGATGTAGGAGACATCAGTGTTGACCTTGCGGGTGAAGACGGGATAACCGGCGAGCCCGAGCGTCTGCGCCCGCTTGATCTCGGTGTCCCAATAGGCGCCCTTGACCAGCCGCACCATGATGTTGCGGCCGTACTTCTTGGCCAGTGCATAGAGCCAGTCGATGGCGAAGGCCGCGCGTGGTCCATACGCTTGCACCACCACACCAAAACCGTTCCAGCCGGCGAGCTCCGGCTCAGCCAGCACCCGCTCGATGACATCGAGAGACAGATCGAGGCGGTCGGCCTCCTCGGCATCGATGTTGAGACCCATGCGCGAATGGCGCGCGGCCAGCGCCAACGACAGCAGTCGCTCGGCCATGACCGGCAGCATCCCGTCCTTCTGCGCCACCTCATAGCGCGGATGCAGCGCCGACAGCTTGACCGAGATTCCGTGGTTCTGGCGGATATCAGGGCCATTGGAACCGGCGTCGAGCGAGGAAATCGCGTCGGCATAGGCCTTGTGGTAACGCAAGGCATCGGCCTCGGTGCGGGCTGCCTCGCCCAGCATATCGAAGGAATAGAGATAGCCCTTCTGCGTCATTGGCCGGCCGCGCTTGACGGCTTCAGTGATGGTGCGGCCGAGCACGAACTGCTCGCCCATTTCGCGCATGGCGGCGGCCACTGCCTTGCGGATGACCGGCTCGCCCAACCGCCGCACCATCGAGCGCAGCGTGCCTTCGATGCCGCCCTCGCCTTCATCGAGGACACGGCCGGTCAGCATCAGCGCCCAGGTCGAGGCGTTGACGAAAATGGAACTCGAGCCGCCCGAATGCGCCGACCAGTCGTGCGGCGCGATCTTGTCGGCGATGAGGTCGTCCATCGTCTCGGTGTCGGGCACGCGCAACAACGCCTCGGCCAGGCACATCAGCGCCACGCCTTCCTTGGTGGAAAGACCGTAGGCGGAGAGGAAGACTTCCATCAGCCTTGGATCGGACGATCCACGCACCGCCCGCACCAGATCCGCGGCGCGGGCAGAGATTGCCTTGCGGTCTTTCGCTGAAAGCCCCGTCGCCTCGGCCAGTCGCTTCACGGCCTCGTCTTCGTCGGGCAGATAGTTGGCGCGGATCTGCTGGCGGATGGCATCAAGCGCTGGCATGGCGGTCCCATGGATCGAGCAAAGGGGATCGGGCCGGCGGTCACCGAACCGAATGGCGCAAGCTAGCACAAATGCGAAATTTCGGCCGGTCCAAAGAAATCGACACTGCAGCTCATTTGCCCTATCTTGGGCGTCCAGAAATTGACATATGGCCTGAAACTTCGATGACAGAAGACCAATTGGACCGCATCGACAGGAATATCCTGGCGGCGCTGGCAAGCGATGGCCGGCTGTCCATGTCAGAACTGGCGGCAAAGGTCGGCCTGTCGAAGACGCCCGTCCAGGCGCGGGTGAAGCGGCTGGAAAAGGAAGGCTACATCAGGGGCTACCAGGCGATCATCGACCGCGAGCGCATGGACGAAGGCCATGTTGCCTTCGTCCAGGTGAAGTTGTCCGACACCCGATCCGCCGCGCTCGACGCCTTCAACCGATCCGTGCAGGCCGTGCCGGAGATCGAACAATGCCACATGATGGCGTCGAGCTTCGACTATCTGCTGAAGGTTCGCACCCGGGATATCGCCGCCTACCGCCGCGTCTTGGGCGAGCGTATTTCAGCCCTGCCCCACGTCGCCCAGACCTCGACCTTCGTGGCAATGGAGACGGTGAAGGATCGGTAACTCACTCCGAAAGCGTCTTCAGGAACGCCACCAGCGCCGCACGTTCATGATCCGACAGCTCCAGCGGATGAATTTCGGACGTACCCTCCACGCTAGGGGCCGCCTTGGCGTAGTGCGCCACCACTTCGTCGAGCGACGAAAACTGCCCGGCATGCATGTAGGGCGGCCGCGTTGCGGCTCCGCGCAGCGACGGTGTCTTGTAGGCGCGGATGAGTTGCGGCGCATCCTTGACCATGAAGCGCAGTTCGCCACAGGCGGTGGCGTCGCCATCGCGATAGGCGCCGAAGCAGTTGAACGGGTCGGCTTCGACTTGGCGCACGGCATCGATGCGGCCGCGATCTGGCGGCAGGCCCGCAACGGGCGGCACGCCGGTGTTGTGAAAACCGTTGTCGGTGAAGCGCGGGCCGTTGTGGCAGGTCACGCAATTGGCCTTGCCGATGAACAGTTTTAGCCCAAGGATCTCCTCCTTCGAAAAAACAGCGTCGCCTTTCGGCTCGGCGCCGGTGACGAGGTCCATCGCAAAGCGGTCGAAGCGCGTCGGCGCTGGCTCGATCGATCGTTCGAAAGCGGCGATCGCCTTGCCGATATTGGCAAAGACGCCGTTGATGGCGTCACGCTGCACGCCGCTCATCGCGTCCCAAACAGCCTTCTCAGCATCGTTTCCAAGCGGGCTGGCATTCGACGGCATGTCGGAAAAATCGGGCAGCGGCCCGAAGATGCGCTCGTAGCGTTCGCCGAAGCGCGCCTTGATGTAATGGGCGTAGGCAGCGCGGTTTCCTGCCTGCTCCAGTGGATTTTCGAGCGGTGTTAGCGCTTGCGCCCACAGGCTATCGCGGCGGCCGTCCCAGAAGAACCAGGGATCGCGCGCCACTCCGGCCAGCGGCATGGTGCGCCGGTTGGTGTGGCCGACGCCGACGGCTTGTGGCAGGTCGTCCTGGAATTGCCGGTCGATCTTATGGCAGGTCGAACAGGATACCGTGCCATCACGGCTCATGCCCTGATCGAAAAACAGCGTCGAACCGAGTGCGGCGGCGGCCGGCACGTCGGCAAAGCGGTTGGTGGTGTCGGGCTTGGGCGGCGGCAGTGAGGACAGCGCCAGCGAGGCGATGGTCTTCTTCTCGGCGTCGGAGAAGTCAGGCTCGCCGCAACCGGCAAGCATAACGGCAACCATCATTGCCAGAAAACGTGAAAGCCACCTCATTTCTCGCTCACAGCACCACATTGAAGAGCACGGTGTCGGAGCCGGCATTGGCCGAAATGGCGAAATGCAGCTGCCACCAGCCGCTCATGGTGAACTTCACCCCCTCTATGCGATAGCGTCCGTCGCCGAGATAGTCGGTCGCCTGCGGGCTGGTTGGCAGGCCATGACTGTGCAGCGGCATGCCACCGGAGATCGTGATCGCGGCCCCCTCGACCGGAGTTCCAGACTTTGTCTTCAGCGTCAGCAGCCACGATTGCAGCTGGCCTTGCCGCACAACGCCCCGCTCCGGCAAGAAACTAGCCACGAATAGCCCGTTGTCGGTGTTCTTCGTGCGCGAAACATCCGGGCCGGCAGGGTGCGACGACCGCGGCGCCGTCAGATAGACCACCGCGAGAATTCCGACCAGCAAGGCAGCCAGACCAAAACCTGCGAGAAGATAGCGCCATATCGATGCCAAACCGTTTCCTCTTCTGCAGACAACGCTCTGCCGGACGGATCGCATCCCGCCAGCTGTGGGAAAACGCCATGGCGGAAAAAACCCTGCTTGCCAAGCATGGCGCTGCCGGTGGCAAAAAGCTACAGCAGCGAGATCACTGGAGGATTGCAGATGGCGGGAAACGGCGTCGCCTCGATCGGCGAATGCATGCTCGAACTGTCGGGTCAGACGGGACCAAACTGGCGCATGGGCTTTGCCGGCGACACGTTCAACACGCTTTGGGCACTGCACGCGTTGAGCACTGAGCGGCCCGCAACCTATGTCTCGGCCTTCGGCGACGATCCGTTTTCCCAAGGCCAAATCGGCTTCTTCGCGGAAAACGGCATCGGCATCGGCTCCAGCCCCATCATAGCGGGGGCGCGACCGGGTCTCTATGCCATCACGCTCACCGGCGCCGAGCGCTCCTTCACGTACTGGCGTTCCGACGCTGCTGCCCGGCAGCTTGCCTCGGATCCTGCAGCACTATCGAAAAACCTGGAAAATCAGGCCCTTGTCTATTTCAGCGGCATCACTTTGGCAATTCTGAGCGAGGCCGCGCGCACCACATTGCTGGCGGCTGTCGCCAAGGCGCGGGCAGCCGGCTCGACTGTCGCGTTCGATCCCAATTACCGGCCGCGGCTTTGGCGCAATCGCGAGGAGGCGCAGGCCGCGATCGCCGAAGCCCTTGTCGTCACCGATATCGCACTGCCGACCTACCCCGACGAGCAGATGCTGTTTGGTGATAAAACACCGCGGGCGACGGCCGAGCGGCTCGGGCAACTCGTCGGTGAGGTCGTCGTCAAGAATGGCGAAGCGCCGGCACTGATTGCCCAAGGAGAAACGCTGTGCGAGGTCCCGGCGATCCATGTCGCCGACCCCGTCGATACGACCGGCGCAGGCGATTCGTTCAACGGCGGTTATCTTGCGGCTCGTCTTGCCGGCCATGAGGCGCTGGAAGCCGCACGCCGTGCCCATCGCGTCGCCGCCGCCGTGGTGCAGGTGCGCGGCGCACTGGCGCCGTTCGAGACGCTGCGAAACGCTTTCGAAGGCTAAGGTCCGGTGAGATTCAGGTCAGGCCAAGCCGAAAACAGCAGGTTCCGAGAACCGGAGCGGACGTCCTTTTTGGGAATATGAGCACCGGAAGCGCAGGAAACGGCTGTTTGCAGGCCGGTCTCACCTGAATATCGGCGGACCTTAAGGCAGGCGGAAGCGATACTCCGTCACATGATGATAGATCGCGCCCGGCCACAAGGTTGCCTGCGGGAAGTAGGGCCGGTTCGGCGCATCCGGCCATATCTGCGGCTCCAGGCAGAAACCGCAAAAGGCCTTGTAGTTGCGGCCTTCGAGGCCGGTACGCAGCGTCACGTACTGGCCGGTATAGAGCTGAACGCCGGGCTCGGTGGTCCAGACTTCCATCTCGACACCGGAACTGGCGCCTTGCGTCCATGCCGCCTGCTTGAGCGGTCCACGTGACGCGGCAAGGCAAAAATTCTGGTCGTAGGGCAGTTGCTCGCCCTCGATCTCCATGCGCAAGGGCCGCGCCTGGCGGAAATCGAACGGCGTGCCGTCAACCGGCTTGACCACCCCGGTCGGGATCATGTCGCCATCGACCGGCAGATAGGCACCGGCATTCAGCATCATCCTGTGGTCGAGAATGTCGCCGGCGCCGCCATCATCCAGGTTGAAATAGGAATGCTGGGTGAGATTGCACAGCGTCGGCTCCTCGCAGGTGGCAGTCAGCTCGACACTGAGCGTGCCCGGGATCTTCAGCCGATAGGTGCAGGTGACGTCGAGCGCGCCGGGAAAGCCCATCGAGCCATCGGGGTCATGCAGCGTCAGGGTGACGAAATCCCTGCCATGCAGCGAAACCGTCCACGGCCTGTGGGAATAGCCCTGCGAGCCGCCATGCAACGTATGTTTCCCGAGGAAATTTTGCTCGGTCTGATAGCGACTGCCGGCGATGGTGAAACGGCCATCGCGGATGCGGTTGGCATAGCGGCCGACGACCGCGCCGAAGAAGGCCCTATCGGTCTCATAGGATCCCAGATTGTCATAGCCGAGCACCAACGGCGCATCGTGCCCGGTTAGGCGCAGATCCTGGATGATCGCTCCCAGGCCAAGGATGTTGGCAGTGATGCCGCCGCCCCTGATCGTGAAGCGACGCACCGCCTCGCCTGCCTGCGTCGTACCGAAAACCTCGCCGTCCTTCATCGCCATGCCCGCAAATGCCAGTTGATCCAGTCGGCTGGTTTCCCGCACAAAACGGGCAGGCCATCGGCCTCCCCATCTCAGGAATAGATTATCAGAGGCCGAGGCCGCCAATGCAGACATATTTGGTATCGAGATAATCCTCGATGCCCTGATGTCCGCCTTCCTTGCCGAGGCCGGATTCCTTGACGCCGCCGAACGGAGCTTCCGGTGTGGTGATAAGGCCTTCATTGACGCCGACCATGCCGTATTTCAGTCCTTCCATGACGCGGAAGGCGCGGCCGAGATCGCCGGTGTAGAAATAGCAGGCGAGACCGAATTCGGTGTCGTTGGCGAGCGCGACGGCTTCCTCTTCGGTGTCGAACTTGAACACCGGTGCCACCGGGCCAAAGATCTCTTCCTTCATGAAGCGCATCTTGGGTGTCGCGTTGGCGATGACCGTCGGCTGGAAGAAGGAACCGCCGAGCGCATGGCGCTTGCCGCCGGCGACGACCTTGCCGCCCTTGGACGTCGCGTCGGCGATCAGTTCCTCGACCTTCTCGACCGCCTTCTCGTCGATCAGCGGTCCCTGCTGCACGCCGTCCTCGAGGCCGGAACCGACCTTCAGCCCGTTGCTGGCGGCGGCGAGCTTCTCGACGAATTTGTCATAGACGCCAGACTGAACCAGGAAGCGGTTGGTGCAAACGCAGGTCTGACCGGAATTGCGATACTTGGCGGTGATCGCACCGGCGACGGCACGATCGAGGTCGGCGTCGTCGAAGACGATGAACGGCGCGTTGCCGCCGAGTTCCATCGACACCTTCTTGACGGTGACCGACGACTTCTGAATGAGAAGCTTTCCGACCTCGGTCGAGCCGGTGAAGGTGATCTTCGACACCAGCGGATTTGCGCAGATCTCGTCGCCGATCTCATTGGCCGAGCCGGTCAGGATGTTGATGACGCCCTTCGGGAAACCGACTTCCTCGGCGAGCGCGCCCCAGGCAAGACCCGAGTAAGGCGTCTGCGAGGCGGGCTTTACCACCGCGGTGCAGCCGGCGGCGAGCGCCGGGCCGAGTTTGCGGGCCAGCATCGAGGACGGAAAATTCCACGGCGTGATGGCGGCGATGACGCCAACCGGCTCCTTGGTCACCAGGATGCGGCGGTCCGCCCACGGCGATGGTACCACGTCGCCATAGGTGCGGCGACCTTCCTCGGCGAACCACAGGACATAGGATGCGGCGGAGCCGATCTCGCCCTTCGATTCGAACAGCGACTTTCCCTGCTCGATGGTCAGCAGCTCGGCCAGCACGTCCTGGCTGTCCATCATCGCGTCGTGCAACTTGCGCAGCAGCTTCGAGCGCTCGAGCGCAGTCGTCTTCCGCCAACTCTTGAAAGCTTCTGCGGCGGCTTCGATGGCGCGGCGGGTCTCGGCCTTGCCCGACTTCGGTACAGTGCCGATCTTGAGGCCGGTGGCCGGATTGTTGACGTCGACCGTCTGGCCGCTGTCGGCCTGCACCCATTCGCCGTTGATGAGATTGGCCTGCCGCATGAAATGGCTGGTTTTCTGAAGCATGGTCTATCCTCCGTTCGGCACTGACGGCCGGTCTGTGAAGTCTTCGGTGAGCGCGCGCCATGGACTGAAGCCCGCACGCCGGAGCCATTGCTCTTTACCTAGGGCAAG
Source organism: Mesorhizobium sp. M0051 (assembly GCF_040323235.1). Classification (NCBI taxonomy): domain Bacteria; kingdom Pseudomonadati; phylum Pseudomonadota; class Alphaproteobacteria; order Hyphomicrobiales; family Phyllobacteriaceae; genus Mesorhizobium; species Mesorhizobium sp. M0051. The sequence continues at coordinate 105,893 of NZ_JAMYUT010000002.1, read as the reverse complement.
GCCCGCAAGCAATCGCTACATGGCATATAGGGGTTGGGCCAGTCGGGGGCGAGAGCAGGCTCGCTTATGAGATGCCGATCGCAGGCGGGCATCGCCCGAAAATCGGCACACATGGTATCAGAAAACGTGGAGCACCACCGTCAGCCAGAAAGCGGTGGTGATGGCGGCGCAGGCGGTCGCGATGATCATCTGGTTCGACGCCAACGCCTGGCCCGTGTTAAACTGCACCGCGATCAGATAGGAATTGACGCCGGATGGCATCGCGGCAACCATCACCGCCACCTTGGCAGTCAAGGGCGGCAGGCCGAGCAGCCAGACGAAGGCGAGGACCAGCGCCGGCATCAGGAACAGCTTCAACGCCGAAAGCACCAGCGCCGGCCTGATATTGCCCGAAATGCCGAAGCGGCGCAGGCTGAGCCCCATGGCGAACAACGCCACCGGCCCCGCCGTACCGGCCAATGCATCGACCAGGCGCATGGCGACATCAGGCAGCGGCGCACCTGTGATGCGCCATGCAAGTCCTGCCAGAATGCCGATGATCAACGGATTCATGAAAAGCCGCTTGAGGAAGCTATGGATAACGCGCAACGGATGCACCGGTTCGCCGCTGGCGCGCCCGAAGGCTTCGAACAACACGATCGAGGCCATCAGCATGATCGGCAGATGCACTGACACCAGCAACGACAGTACCTCGAAACCATCCGCTCCGAATATGCCGAGGATAAAGGGGGCGCCGAGCAGCACGATATTGGAAAAGGCCGACGAAACTCCGCCGACGACGCCGGCGCGTGCATCTCGCCCGAATATCCGCCTGGTGACGAGATGCCCGGCGGCCCAGGTGATTGCCACGGCCGCGAAATAGGCGCCCCACAGCGACCAAGGTGCCACTCCGTGGAAATCCGCGTTCACCATGGTCTGGAACAACAGCAGCGGCATCGCTACGCTCACCGCAAAATCGGCTATGCCCTCGCCGCTCGCCGGCTTCAGATAGCCGGTAAACCCGGCGAGATAGCCGAGCGCGACAAGACTGAAGACAAAAAGGACGGTTTCGGTGAGCGGAGACATTTTTCCCGTGATAGGCGAGCCATGGTCGCGGCGCAATCGCGCCCGAATTTGATCATCGTCGGCTGGCAGGCTTATAGAGGGTTTGAAGCATCGGGCGGATGAAACGACAAATGGCCTTTGTCGGCACTTGGAACGGCAATCTTGTCCGACGGTTGGCAGCTCTCGTCGCCGCGCTGCTTTGCCTCGGGATTGGTATGGCTCAGGCCGCGGAAACCAAGAACCTCAAGGGCGTGGCGCTGATCATCGGCCAGTCGAAATACGAGCACATCGCCCCCCTCCCCAACCCGGCCAATGACGCCCGCGACATGGCCAAGATGCTGACTGATCTCGGCTTCGACGCCCGCAGCGTCACCGATCGCGACGCCGCCAAGCTGAAGCGCGACCTGGAGCGTTTCACGGAAGATGCCGAAGGTGCAGATGTCGCCTTCATCTATTATTCCGGTCACGGCATCGAGGCCGGCGGCGAGAACTATCTGGTTCCGGTCGATGCCGACGTGTCGTCACTCAGAGATGCCGACAAGGCATTGGTGCCGATATCCGCCGTCATGGACGCGCTGAAAACGACCGTGCCGGTGACGATCGTGCTGCTCGATGCATGCCGCACTAACCCGTTTCCCGCGGGCGCCGCGGTGCGGCACGCCCCGACCGCCTCCGCCTCGCCGATCGGTGCCGGCGGGCTGGAACCGGTGCGCGGCGCCAAGGCGCTCGGCAATGCGCCTGCGACGGACGCAAGCCTGGGCACGGTGGTCGGCTTTGCCGCCGAGCCAGGCCGTCCGGCGCTCGATGGCGCCGCCGGCGAAAACAGCCCCTACGCGGCCGCCCTGCTGCGCCACCTCGCGGCGATGAAGGGCACCGAGTTCGGCTCGGTCATGCGCATGGTGACCGAGGAGGTCTATCTCGACACCAAGGCAAAACAGCGTCCCTGGGTCAATGAAAGCCTGCGCCGGCTGCTCTATTTCGGCGTCGCACCAGCGGAGCCGACCGGCGACGACGGGCTGATCACCGGCGAACGGCGCCAGCTGCTGTTGACGATTTCCGAGCTGCCCGACCCAAAACGGGCACAGGTGGAACTGGCGTCGCTGCAGGAAGGCGTGCCGCTCGACGCACTCTATGGCGTGCTGAAGGCGCTAGGCACGGAAAAGATCCCCGAAGATCCGACCGACCTGCAAAAAGTGCTCGACGCCCAGGCCGAGCGCCTGAAGAAGATGATGTCCGAGCGCGCCGCACTGCGCACCGACGATCCGGAGATCAAACGGCTGGTCGCCTCCGCCGACAAGGCGATCGGCCAGGGCGCCATCGTGACGGCGCGGAAATTCCTCGACGACGCCGTCGGCCGGGTCGAGCAGACCAACGATGCAGTTGATGAGGCCGAGGATCTCGTCAAGCAGAAGCGTCTTGCCGATGCCGCGATCTACGCCAGGCGCGCCGGTGCCTCGGCACTGGTCTTCGACTACAAATCCGCCGCCGGCGACTATGCCAAGGCGTTTTCGCTGGCGGAAAAATGGGACGACAAGCTGCGCTGGAACTACAAGAACCAGGAAGCCGAGGCGCTGAACGCTTACGGCTACGCCACCGGTGACCTCGATGCGCTGCAGCACTCCATCGAGGCCTATCGCATCATCCTCAACTTCATTCCCAATGGCGAACAGAACCGCGACTGGGCGATCACCCGCAACAACATGGCGGTGGTGCTGCAGACCATCGGCGAGCGCGAGACGGAGACCGCGCGCCTTGAAGAGGCAGCACGGATCTTTCGCGATTCCCTTGTCGTGTTCGAGCGCGAGAAGGACGACCTCAACTGGGCCGCCGCGCAGAACAATCTGGCCAATGTGCTGTTGAAGATCGGCGAACGCGAGAGCGACCCGAAGCGCCTGAATGAAGCGGTGGTGGCGATGCGCGCCACACTCGAGAAGCGCCCGCGCGACAAGGTGCCGCTCGACTGGGCGGCTTCGCAAAACAATCTCGGTCTGGCGCTCTATGCGCTTTCCGAACGCGAACCCACTAGCGAGCATCTGATGCAAGCCGAAGCCGCCTACCGGCTGGCGCTCGAGGAATACACCCGCAAAAAAGCGCCGGTGGAATGGGCGATGGTCGAGAACAATCTCGGCAACACGCTGGTGTCGCTCGGCATTCAGCTCAACGCCAAGGAGAAGATCAACAAGGCGGCCGATGCATTCCGTGCCGCGCTCGAGGTGCGAACCCGCGAAACCTTCCCGGTCTCGTGGGCAACCAGCCGGCTGAATCTCGGCAACGCACTGAGCGGTGTCGCCCGCTTCGATATGGGAACCGGCGCGCTCGAAGAGGCAGCGGCGGCCTATGACGATGCTCTGACGGTGTTTACTCGGCAGCGTTTCCCGATGGACTGGGCGTCGGCGCAGAACAATCTCGGCTCGATCTACCAGACGCTTGGCCAGCGCACCCGCGACGCGGCCAAGCTCGAGCAATCGGTGAGCGCCTTCCGGGCCGCGCGGCACGTCTATGTCAGGCGAAAATTCCCCCTCGACTGGGCGATGAGCCACTACAATCTCGGCAACACGCTGCAGCTTCTCGCCGGTGTCACGGACAAGCCCGAACATTACGGCGAGGCGATCGCCGCCTATCGCGATGCGTTGCGCGAGTACAAGCGCGAGACGAACCCGCGGCAATGGGCGCTGAGTGAGGCCGGTCTCGGGTCGGCGCTGCACTGGCTGAGCATGAGCGATGCCAATCCCAAAACCCTGCAGGATTCAATCGCGGCCCGGCGGGCAGCGCTTGAGGTGCTGACTATCGAAGCCGCCCCCATCGATTGGGCCAACGCCCAGAACGGCATAGGCTTGAGTCTGCTCAACCTCGGCAATCTCGAACGCACGGACAAATACCTCGATGACGCAGAGGCAGCCTTCACGGCGACGCTGAAGGTATTCACCCGCGAGAGTCAGCCCTTGCAGTGGGCGTTCGAACAGAACAACCTCGGCGACGTCCATTGGAACCACGCCAGTTATGGCGCGGGTAGGCTGGAATATCTGAAAGCCATCGAATTCTTCGAGAGCGCCAAGCGGGGGTTTACCGAAGCCGGCTACACGATGCCCATTCCGTTGACCGACCAGAAAATCGATCTAGCGAAGAAGCAGATGGCCAAGAAGTAAGGCTCCGCCCGACCGCGCCTTGTCTTTCGGCTGGCTTTACGTCCCTATATGTCCGGTCACCGGAACCCATTGCCGGGAACCGGAGAAGGATAGCCTATGATTCGACTTGTGCTGGCTTTGCTTCTGCTGGCCATCCCGGCCGCAACCCACGCCACGGACGCCGGCTGGGCACTATTACGCGATGGCGGCCATGTCGTACTACTGCGTCATGCCATGGTCACCGGCACCACCGATCCGGTCAATTTCGACATCGACAGCTGTGCCACCCAGGTCAACCTGTCCGCACGCGGCAAGCAGCAGGCGAGCAAGATCGGCGCCTTGTTCGCCGCTCGTGCAGCTCCTATCGAGCGCGTGCTGTCCAGCCGCTACTGCCGCTGCGTGGACACCGCCCGCATTGCTTTCGAGGCCGAACCGAAGCTGTTTGCACCGCTCGATCTCCTGAAGGGCGACGCGGCGCAAAAAGCCTCTCAGATCGCAGCGATCCTGAAGGAGATCCGCGCCTATTCCGGCTCCGACAATCTGGTCATGGTCACCCATCTGGAAAATATCCAGGCACTGACCGGCGTTTCGCCCCGCGAAGGCGAGGCCGTGGTCGTCGAACCGCAGGACGATGGCCTGCGCGTACTCGGCCGGGTCACCTTTTAGGCACTGCACTCCATCACGGATGGTTTGAAGCAGTGTTGCCGAAATGCCACCATTGAAAGACGCCGCAAATCAGCCGCGACAATCCCGCTTGCGACAACCCGTCGCAGGGGCTATAGGCGCGCTCCCGGTCACGAGAACTGGAGTGAGCACAACGGTTGGAGCTTTCGTCTCCGCCCGTGCAGGCGGCTTTGCCGCCCTGTATACGGCGCCGCTTTGGGGATTGGGATCGCGGATGTAGCTCAGCGGGAGAGCGCCGGATTTGGGTCCGGAGGTCGGGGGTTCAATTCCCTTCATCTGCACCACGGATAGCTCAGTTGGGTAGAGCATCAGATCGAGAATCTGACTGTCGAAGGTTCGATTCCTTCTCCATTGGCTTCCAAGCCATTCGAAAACGGTCCGGGGATTGGAATGCGAAAGACTGGACGGATGGCCCAGGCCCTCGGGCACGGATCATCCTGAGCGTCTTCCGCCATCGGCTCGCGGCCAGGCCCGCGGTGACGATCAAGGCGCAGTGTCGCCGGCAAGGGAGGCCAAGGCCTCCGGCGCTCGCTTCGCTGCCTCGCGATCCGCTCCCGCAGGCCCGCCACGGATTGATGCCACCAGTCCCCGGATCATTCGTGCCCGGACGAAACGATGTGAAACGAGAAACGAAAAGGACGATCGACGCATGACTTGACGCCTCGCATGGGGCCATGCCCGACTGGAGTGAAAGACAATGACTATTCTCGATCAGGTTCTTGGACGCGAGCGCGTCCTCGTAAGGGAAAACGAACGTGCCCTGACCCTGCACAAGGGTGAGATCAAGGCTGTCCTGATGCCGGGCGAGCATTGGCTCGCCAACCGGCGCGGCAGCCTCGAAGTGTCCCGGCACGACCTAAAGAACCCGGAATTCGTTTCGGGATACGAGAAGGCGTTGTTCGACAAGCTCCCGGAGGTGGCCGCGCGTCATTTCACCGTCGTTCGCACCGGGCGCACGGACGTCGCAATCATCGAACGTGACGGCAATTTGCACGCTGTGCTGGCGCCGGACCGCAAGCTGGTGCTGTGGACGGATGCCGGTCCGTGGAAGGTGACGCTGATCGACACATCGGTCGACCTCGCCATCGATGCGGCGGTCATGCGCCGGCTCGGCCAGGCCCGGAAGGCGGAATTGATGTCCGTCCATCCGGTCGTCGATGGTCAGGCCGGACTGCTGTTCATCGACGGTGTCCTGGTCAGGACGCTGACGGCGGGTGTGCATGGCTTCTGGAACGTCGGACGCATGGTGCAGATCAAGGTCGTCGACCTCAAGCGCCAGTCGCTTGACGTTGCCGGGCAGGAAGTGCTGACCAAGGATCGCGTGACGATCCGCGTCAACATCGCCGCCGAATACCGGGTCGTCGACCCGGTCAAGGCGGTGAGCATGGTGAAGGACTTCTCCGAAGCCCTCTACCGCGCCCTGCAGTATGCCTTCCGCAAGACGCTTGGCGCGCTGACGCTCGACCAGATCCTTGAAAAGAAGGTGACGATCGACGAGGAGGCGGCGGCCAAGGTTCGCGCCGATATGGCCGAGATCGGAGTGGAGGTCAGCGATATCGCCCTCAAGGATGTTATCCTGCCGGGCGAGATGCGCGAGATCCTCAACCAGGTGGTGTCGGCCGAAAAGCAGGCCGAGGCCAACATCATCCGTCGCCGCGAGGAGACGAACGCCACGCGTTCGCTGCTCAACACGGCCAGGGTGATGGCGGAAAACCCGGTAATGCTGCGGCTGAAGGAGCTCGAGGCTCTGGAAACCATCGCCGGCAAGGTCGAGCGGCTGACCGTCCACAACGGAACGGGCGGACTGCTCAACGACCTGGTCAAGCTCCGCGACAGCTGATGCATGCCGCCCAAGACTGGTTCCAGCTTGGGAAAGCGACCTGCATCGAAACAAAGGCTGACGTAACGTCAAGGGAAGGGCCGCCGGTCAGCCAGCGGCCCTTCTTGCCTTTGCAGAGCGGGTTCCCATCTGCGCCCGGCGTATGAGGCCTTTTCCTGCAGGGAAAAACCGATTAGACAGCGCCGAAACCAGATGCGGACAGATTCCGCCCGCAACCGAAGGAAAAGCCCTTGTCCAGCACGTTCGACAAAGTCGCCAAGATCATTGCCGACACCAGCGAGATCGATCTCGACACCATCACCCCGGAGAGCCACACGATCGACGATCTCGGCATCGACAGCCTCGATTTCCTCGATATCGTCTTCGCCATCGACAAGGAATTCGGCATCAAGGTGCCGCTTGAAAAGTGGACCCAGGAGGTCAATGACGGCAAGGCTTCGACCGACGATTACTTCGTCATGAAGAACTTGTGCGCCAAGATCGACGCACTGGTCGCCGCCAAAACCGCCTGACGTCAGTTGAGCGCGCGACCTTGACGCGCTCTGCCGCCTGACCCACAAAGCCGCCCATGAGCAGCCCCCGCGACGTCATCATCACTGGTATCGGCCTGGTCTCCTCCTTGGGGGAAGGTCCGGACGCCCATTGGCAGAAGCTCGCGCAGCCGGGCCTGGAACCGGTGCTCGAAACCGCGCGCTTTTCGCCCTACACTATCCATCCTTTGCCGGAGATTGACTGGAACCTGCAGATCGCCAAGCGTGGCGACCAGCGCCAGATGGAAACCTGGCAGAGGCTTGGCACCTATGCCGCGGGACTTGCACTGGACGACGCCGGCATCAAGGGCAATGACGAACTCTGCACAACCATGGACATGGTCGTCGCCGCCGGTGGCGGCGAGCGCGACGAGGCGGTCGATGCTGCCATTCTCGCCGCTTCGGAAAGCCGCAACGACCGCGACGTGCTGCTCAACGAGAAGCTGACCACCGAATTGCGGCCTACTTTGTTCCTGGCCCAACTCTCCAACCTGCTCGCCGGCAACATCTCCATCGTCCACAAGGTGACGGGATCGTCCAGAACTTTCATGGGTGAGGAAGGTGCCGGCGTCGCCGCCGTCGAGACCGCCGCCGCACGCATCCGTTCCGGCCAGTCGACGCACATCCTGGTCGGCGGCGCCTTCCAGACCGAACATTCCGACATGCTGCTGGGCTATGAGCTTGCCGGCTATTTGCATCGCGGCCCGTGGAAACCCGTCTGGCAAAGACAGGGTGGCGAGGGCGGCGGCGTCGTGACCGGGTCTGGCGGCGCTTTCCTGGTGCTGGAGCAGCGCGAACACGCGATAAGCCGTGGGCGCAAAATCTATGCCGAGCTCGGGCCGGTGGTCTCCGGCCGCTCCAGGCGGCAGCGAGGAGAACTCGATATGGCGATCGCCGCGCTGCTCAAGCAGGCTGTATTGCCGAACGGCAAATTGCTGGCCCTGTCGGGCGCATCGGGCGCCCATGCCGCGACATCAGCCGAGAAAGCAGCACTCGATGCCAATCCGGCGATATCAGCGCGCGGTTTCTCGACGCTGACCGGACACATGAAGGAAGCACAGTTTCCCTTCGCCGTAGCGCTGGCGGCTCTCGCTGTCCACCGCAGGGCCGCCTATCCTGTTTTTGATGCCGCAGCCGAGAAGCCGTTCGAAGGCGTTCCCGCAACTGTCCTTGCAACGGCGGTCGGCTATCACCAATTCGAGGGCATGGCGCTGGTCAACACCGCCTGAGACGGCGCTCCGCAATCCATGCTGCAACGATAAGAAGTCGAGAACTCCCGGATGGCCAATCTGAACGATCACAAGGGCAGGCCGATTGTCGCCGTCACCGGCATCGGCGTGGTGACCTCGCTTGGTGTCGGCAAGACAGACAATTGGGCGGCGTTGACCTCGGGAAAGTCAGGCATCCACCCGATCACGCGCTTTCCGATCGATCAACTGAACACCCGCATCTCCGGCATGGTCGATTTCCTGCCGTCGAGTTCGCAGGGCGCCAGCCCCCTCACATACGAGTTGGCCGAGCTTGCGGGCCTTGAAGCGGTGGCCGAAGCCGGTCTTGATTCCAGCGATTTCGGCGGACCGCTCTTCCTCGCCTCGCCACCGGTCGAACTCGATTGGGCCGAGCGCTTCTCGCTCTACAATTCCGGCAAGGACAAAGATGACACCGCCGCCGAAAAACTGCTTCGGGTGGCGCGCAGCTTGAAAGAGCTGGATATCTTCGAGACGACTCAGTTCGGTTCGATTGCCGACCGCCTTGCCGAACGCCTCGGCACACGCGGCCTGCCGATCACCCTGTCGACGGCTTGCGCTTCGGGTGCCACCGCGATTCAGCTCGGGGTCGAGGCGATTAGACGCGGCGAATGCGAACGCGCGCTGTCGATCGGCGCCGATGGCTCTGCCACCGCCGAGGCACTGATCCGATTCTCATTGCTTTCGGCGCTCTCCACGCACAACGACATTCCCGAAAAGGCATCGAAGCCTTTCTCCAAGGACCGCGACGGCTTCGTGCTGGCCGAGGGATCCGGGGCGCTCGTGTTGGAATCGCTCGAAGCGGCATTGTCTCGCGGCGCGACCATCCTCGGTATCCTGGGCGGTTGCGGCGAGAAGGCCGACGACTTCCACCGCACCCGTTCGAAGCCCGACGCTTCGCCGGCCATCGCCGCGGTTCGCACTGCCCTCGCCGATGCCGGCCTGAGGGAAGACGAGATCGACTATGTCAACGCCCATGGCACGTCGACGCCAGAAAACGACAAGATGGAACATCTGGCACTGTCGACGGTGTTCGGCGAGCGGATCGGCTCGATGCCTGTCTCGTCGAACAAGTCGATGATCGGCCACACATTGTCGGCGGCGGGCGCAGTCGAGGCGGCGTTCTCGCTGATGACGATGCGCGAAAGCGTCATTCCGCCAACCATCAACTACGACAATCCCGATCCCGCGATCGTGCTCGACGTGGTGCCGAACAAGAAGCGCAATGCCGAGGTACGCACGGTTCTGTCGAACTCCTTCGGCTTCGGCGGCCAGAACACTTGCCTTGTCATGGCGCGGGAACCGGTCTAAGCGACCTTTTTCAGCCAGACTGAACCGACAGGCCCCATGCGCGCATTGCAACTTATCGAGGACCGCCGTCTTGAAACGGTGGACCTGCCGCCTCCCCCACCGCCGGCACTCGGCGAAGTCACGCTGCGCATCAAGGCGGTGGCGCTGAACCACATCGACGTCTGGGGCTGGCGCGGCATGGCCTTCGCCAAGCGCAAGCTGCCGCTGGTCGTCGGCGCGGAAGCCTCGGGCGAGGTCGAAGCGGTCGGCCCCGGTGTTTCCAGGCTGCTGCCCGGACAATTGGTGTCGATCTATGGAGCCCGCACCTGCGGCCTTTGCCGAGCCTGCCGCGAAGGCCGAGACAATCTTTGCGAGCATGTTTCGGGTGTTCACGGTTTCCATCTCGACGGCTTCGCGCAGGAGAAAATCAACCTGCCGGCTCGCCTGCTGGTTCCTGCGCCACCCGGCGTGACCGACGTCGGTGCCGCGGTGGCGCCCGTCACCTTCGGTACCGTCGAGCACATGCTGTTCGACAATGCCAGGCTGCAACCCGGCGAGACCATTCTCATCCATGCCGGCGGATCCGGCATCGGCTCGGCGGCTATCCAGCTGGCAAAGCGGATGGGCTGCACCGTTATCACCACGGTCGGTTCGAACGACAAGATCGACAAGGCCAAGGCGCTCGGCGCCGACCATGTCATCAACTACCGTGACGACCGTTTCGAGGGCGTCGTGCGTAAGCTGACCAAAAAGAAAGGCGTCGATGTCGTCTTCGAACATGTCGGCGCCGATACTTTTGCCGCTTCGATGCTGTGCCTGAAGCGTGGCGGCCGCCTTGTGACCTGCGGTTCGACCTCCGGCGTATCGACGCAAATCAATCTGATGCAACTTTTCCAGCAGCAACTGAAACTGCTCGGTTCCTTCGGCTGCCGCATGGAGAACATGGCCAACGCCATGCAGAAAATGGCGGCGGGACAGGTCGCACCGGTCATCGACACCGAGGTCGACTTCGACGGTATCGATGCCGCCCTGAAGCGCATGGAAGGCCGCGACGTGTTCGGTAAGATCATCCTGCGCGTCGGCTAGAGCCTTGACCTCTGTGTTCAAGAAGTTTCGCCGAGATCTCAAATTTCGCTACGGCAGGCAGTTGCGCCAGTTCAACTACTGGCTGGTTGCGCGCGCGGCGATGATGATCATCTCGATCCTGCGTCTGCTACCGGCCGACAGTGCGCTGAATTTCGCCGACCGCGTCGCACGCCGCATCGGCCCCTGGGTGGGACGCCATCAGGTCGCCGTCGACAATCTGCGCAAGGCCTATCCGGAAAAGGGCGAAGCCGAAATCCAGGCGATCGCCTCCGACATGTGGGGCAACATGGCCCGTCTTGCCGCCGAATACATCTTTCTCGACGCCCTGTTCGATTACGATCCTGCGGCCAGCAAGCCCGGCCGCGTCGAGGTCAAGGGAACAGAGCATTTCGTCGAGATCGCAGGTGAACGGAAGCCGCATATCGTTTTCACCGGCCATCTCGGCAATTTCGAGTTGCTGCCGGTGGCGGCGGCGACCTTCGGCATGAACATCACGGCGCTGTTTCGGCCGCCCAACAATCCCTATCTCGCCGACTACATCCTCTCAACGCGCCGCTCGACCATGGGCTCATTGCTGCCATCGATGGCCGGCGCCTCATTCGCGCTGGCTGGGGTCCTGGAGAATGGCGGCAACATCGGCATCCTTGTCGATCAGAAATTCTCCAACGGCCTGGATACGACATTCTTCGGCCGCCCCTGCCAAAGCAATCGGGTGCTGGCCACCCTTGCCCGTCACTACGACTGCGACGTCTATCCGGCGCGCTGCGTCAGGCTGCCAGGCAACCGCTTCCGGCTCGAGATCGAGGACAAGTTGACCTTGCCGCGCACCGCTGACGGCAGCGTTGATGTCCGCGCCACCACCCAGCGTCTCAACGACGTGGTCGAACGCTGGGTACGCGAAGATCCCGGCCAGTGGATGTGGTTCCACAAAAGGTGGGAGATCGGCGGCGGACGACGAAAGCGCCGGCCGAAGCCCGCTCCGGCCGCAAACGCTTAAGCCTCGCCGCTGGCGGGGAGATTAGTCCTACACCAGCCGATAATGCCGACTTCAGCGACTCTGGATCGCCTCAGTTCGTCACGACAATCCGCGTGTTGCCGAAACCCACTTCGCGCACCATCGCATAGAAAGTTGCGGCATTGGCCGTGTGCAGCCGCACGCAGCCGTGCGACGCCGGGCGGCCGAGTTGCCTGACGGCACCGGTCCCGTGGATGGCATAGCCGCCATGGAAGAAGACGGAGTATGGCATTGGCGACATATGGTATTTGCGCGAATACCACATCCGTGCCGTACGCTGCGGCTTATAGCTGCCGCGCGGCGTGAAATAACCGGGACGCGCGGTGGACACGCTCCACCGGTAAACCGACAAGCCATATCTGACCGTCATCGTCTGCGACGACACGTCTATGTTTGCAACGAGGCTGGCTGCCCAGCCCTGCCCCGAAGCACCGAACAGCATCGCGACAAAAATGGCCGCCATGAGAACTGTCTTTTTCATGCGATCAAACCCCTTTGATTGCCCCTTACTTGCCTGCCATCACGTTGTTTTCACCTTTTTAATGGCAGGTGAACCGGGTAACACACACTCCTTGACCAATTCGCCAATCCAAAGCAGCCAATTTGAACGATTTCCCGCAATAGTTGCCGCAACGACACGCCGCTCGGGCTTGGTCACCGGTGGGCTTGCAAAATCAAGACGATCGTTGCTCAACTCTGCGCATGAACGAGCGACTCCTCCAGGCAATCGATATCAGGCGCGACGATGTCGTCGCGCTGACCGCCGATCTGATCCGTTTTCCGACCATCAACCCGCCCGGCGATGCCTACCGGCCATGCGCCGAATATCTCGGCGCGCGGCTGAAGAAGAGCGGTTTCGAGACCGAATTCATTCGCGCCGAAGGCACGCCCGGCGACACCGACCGCTACCCGCGCGTCAATGTCGTTGCCCGTTTCGACGGAAGGTCGCCCGGTGCCTGCGTCCACTTCAACTCGCACATCGATGTGGTCGAAGCCGGCGACGGCTGGACGGTCGATCCCTTTGCCGGTGTCGTCAAGGACGGCAAGGTCTATGGTCGCGGCGCCTGCGACATGAAGGGCGGCCTGGCCGCTTCGATCATCGCCGCCGAGGCCTTCCTGGAAGTCTTCCCCGACTTTCCCGGCGCTATCGAAATCTCCGGCACGGTCGACGAGGAGTCCGGTGGCTTCGGCGGCGTGGCCCATCTGGCCAGCCTCGGCTATTTCTCGAAACCCAGGGTCGACCACGTCATCATTCCCGAGCCGCTGAACAAGGACCGCATCTGTCTGGGTCATCGTGGCGTCTGGTGGGCGGAGATCGAGACCAAGGGCGAGATCGCGCACGGCTCCATGCCGTTCCTCGGCGACAATGCGGTGCGCCACATGGGTGCCGTGCTAAGGGCATTCGAGGACGAATTGTTCCCCGCACTCGACCGCAAGATGACGCGCATGCCGGTCGTGCCCGAAGGCGCAAAACGCTCGACCATGAACATCAATTCGATCCACGGCGGCCAGACCGAGGATTTCCGGCCAGGCCTGCCCTCGCCCAACGTGCCCGATTCCTGCCGGCTGACCATCGATCGTCGCTTCCTGCTCGAGGAAGATCTCGATACCGTCAAAGGTGAAGTGACCGGCATTCTCGAGCGCCTGAAGCGCGAGCGGAAAAAATTCGACTATGAAATCCGCGACCTGATGGAAGTGCTGCCGCTGATGACGGAGCGCGACGCGCCGGTGGTCAAGGCGGTGGCGCAAGGCATCATGGCGGTGTTCGACCGCGAACCCGACTACGTCATCTCGCCAGGCACCTACGACCAGAAGCACATTGCCCGTATCGGCCACATCTACGATTGCATCGCCTATGGTCCAGGCATTCTCGACCTTGCCCACCGGCCGGACGAATGGGTCGGGATATCGGACATGGTGGAAGCGGCCAAGGTGATGGCGATCGGGCTCAACGTGCTGTTGCGTGGCACAGCCACGGGATAAGGCGCGCACGGCGACAAGCTTCGACCTGCCGATGAGGCCCCCAGGACAAAAACATTCCCGACGATGCCAACGGGCAGAACGAAACGCAATTTACTCCGCGGCGAAATCACGCTTCTATCGCCCGGGTTTGAGCACCTGTCTGAAACGCATGGGGAGTTGCACGATGAAATTGTGGAAAACCATCCTGGCCGCCGCAGTGCTGTCACTGGCCGCCAGCACCTCCGCGTTTGCCGCGCGAACCGACCTGGTCATCGGCATCGCGCTCGAACCACCGCATCTCGATCCGACCGCCGGGGCCGCCGCGGCGATCGACGAGGTGCTTTACGCCAACGTGTTCGAGGGCCTGACGCGCATCGGGCCGAATGGCGAGGTGCTGCCGGATCTGGCCGAAAGCTGGACCATTTCCGATGACGGCAAGGTCTACACCTTCAAGCTGCACACCGGCGTGAAATTCCACGACGGCACCGACTTCGATGCCAGTGACGTGAAATTCTCGCTCGACCGCGCCCGCGCCGACAATTCGGTCAATGCGCAGAAGGGCCTGTTCGCGGCCATCGACACGGTCGAAATCGTCGACCCCGCAACAGTCAAGGTCACGCTCAAGAACCCGCAGGGCTCCTTCCTCTACAATATGGGCTGGGGCGACGCGGTGATCGTGGCGCCTGAGACTGCCGGCACCAACAAGGAGAAGCCGATCGGCACCGGCCCGTTCAAGTTCCAGAGCTGGGCCAAGGGATCCTCGATCACCCTGGTCAAATCGGACAATTACTGGGGCACGCCGGCGTCTCTCGACAAGGCTGAGTTCCGCATCGTTCCGGATGCCGCGGCCGCCGTGCCGGCGCTGCTCTCCGGCGATATCCAGGCCTTTCCCTTCTTTGATCCCGACAGCGTCGCGCAGGTCAAGGACGACCCGCGCTTCAAGGTGGTGATCGGCGCGACCGAAGGCGAAACCATCCTGTCGATCAACAACAAGAAGTCTCCCTTCGACAAATTGCAGGTGAGACAGGCGATCTCCTATGCGCTCGACCGCAAGGCGATCATCGACGGCGCCTCGGCCGGCCTCGGCGTGCCGATCGGCTCGCACATGTCGCCCGCCAACAAGGACTATGTCGATCTCACCGGCCGCTATCCGCATGATGTCGCCAAGGCAAAGGAATTGCTGAAGGAGGCGGGGCTGGAGAAAGGCTTCAAGGCGACGCTGAAATTGCCGCCGCCCACCTATGCCAGGCTTGGCGGCGAGATCATCGCCTCCGAGCTTCGCGACGTCGGCATCGATCTCGAGATCATCCCGGTCGAATGGGCACAGTGGCTGGATCAGGTGTTCACCAAGAAAGACTACGACCTGACCATCGTCTCCCACACCGAACCCAACGACATCGATATCTATTCGCGCAAGGATTATTATTTCAACTACGACAATCCGGCCTTCGACAAGGTGATCGCCGATCTCGGCGTCACCTCCGACGAGGCCAAGCGCAAGGAATTGCTGGGGCAGGCGCAGAAGATCCTGGCCGACGATGCCGTGGTCGGCTTCCTCTACGAACTGCCCAAGGTCGGCGTCTGGGACGCCAAGTTGCAAGGCCTGTGGGAAAACGCACCCATCCAGGCCAATGATTTGACCAAGGTGAAGTGGAGCGAGTGAGGTTGCTGGCCAAAAGGCGACCCTTGCGTTCCTTCGCGCCCCCCTCTGCCCTGCCGGGCATCTCCCCCTCTAGGGGGGAGATTGCGCTCTCGCTGCTGCTTTCGCCAATCATCAACGCTGTATTTGTGCCACCGGCGCTGAAACTTCCAATCTCCCCCCTTGAGGGGGAGATGTCCGGCAGGACAGAGGGGGGCGCCGTAGAACGCTATAGTCACCTCTTGCCTGCCCCCGGCAAAACAGCGGTCCCCGACCTTCCATGACCGCCTATCTCCTAAAACGCCTCGCCATCGCCATCGCCACTCTGATCTTGGCCTCCATGGTGGTGTTCGCCGTGCTGGAAGTCCTGCCCGGCGATCCGGCACGGCTGATGCTGGGCTTGAACGCCAGCGCCGACCAGGTCGAACTGCTGCGCAACCAGATGGGCCTCAACGCACCACTGGCCCTGCGCTATCTTCACTGGGCCGGCGGCCTGCTCAGTCTCGATTTCGGCCGCTCCTATACCTATTCGGTGCCGGTCATCGACCTGGTGCGCGAGCGGCTTGCCGTTTCGCTGCCGCTGGCGCTGATTGCGCTTGCGCTCTCCACAATGATCGCGATTCCCGTTGGCCTGTTTTCCGCCAGCCGGCGTGGACGCGCCGGTGACACGATTTCCATGGGCGCCGCACAGCTTGGCGTCGCCGTGCCCAATTTCTGGTTCGCCCTGATGCTGATCTATGTGTTCGCCGTCTGGCTGCAGCTGGTTCCGGCCGGCGGCTTTCCCGGCTGGAGTGCCGGCATCTGGCCGGCACTGAAATCGCTGTTGCTGCCGGCGGTTGCACTTGCCTTGCCGCAAGCCGCGATCCTGGCGCGCGTCACCCGCTCGGCGCTGATCGAGGTGCTGAACGAGGACTATATCCGCACCGCCCGCGCCAAGGGCCTGCCCTATCGCGCCGTGCTGTGGCGGCACGCGCTGCGCAACGCGATGATCCCCGTGCTGACCATCCTGGGCCTGCAATTCGCCTTCCTGCTTGCCGGCACCATCATCATCGAGAATGTCTTTTACCTGCCCGGCCTCGGCCGGCTGGTGTTCCAGGCAATCACCCAGCGCGACCTGATCGTCGTCGAAAGCGTCGTCATGCTGCTGGTCGCCGCCGTCATCGCCGTCAACCTTCTGGTCGACCTTTCCTATGCGGTCGTCGATCCGCGCCTGAGAACCCGGCAATGACGCTGCACATCGACATTCCCGAAGAGACCTTCGGCACCATCCTGGCCAAGGCATTCAGGAACACCGCCTTCGTTGCCGGTTTCGTCATCACCGTGCTGATCCTGGCAATGGCAATCGTCTCCTATGCCTGGACGCCCTACGACGTCACGAAACTGATGATATCGGACAAGACCCAAGTACCCTCGCTGGCGCACTGGTTCGGCACCGACCATTTCGGTCGCGACATCCTGTCGATGGTCATGGTCGGCGCCCGCAATTCGATTGCCGTGGCGCTGGTCGCTGTGGGCATCGGCATGGGGGTCGGCGTGCCGCTCGGAGCCTTTGCCGCAGCACGCGGCGGCCTCGTCGACGAGGCGCTGATGCGGCTGAACGACCTCGTTTTCGCCTTTCCGGCGCTGCTGTCGGCCATCATGATCACCGCTATCTTCGGGCCGGGCGCCGTCAACGCCATCATCGCCATCGGCATCTTCAACATACCGGTCTTTGCCCGTGTCGCCCGGGCCGGCGCGCTGGCGATCTGGCCACGCGAGTTCATTCTTGCCGCGCGCGCCGCCGGCAAGAGCAGCACGCAGATATCCATCGAACATGTGCTGCCCAACATTGCCACGCTGCTCCTGGTGCAAGGCACCATCCAGTTCGCGCTGGGTATCCTGGCGGAGGCCGGGCTTTCCTATCTAGGCTTGGGCGCCCAGCCGCCAATGCCGAGCTGGGGCCGCATGCTGTTCGACGCGCAGACCCGCATGGTAGTGGCGCCATGGATGGCAATCTTTCCCGGCATGGCGATCGTCGTCACCGTGCTCGGCCTGAACCTCCTGGGCGATGGGATCGCCGACATTCTCGATCCAAAATCGCGGCGGCAGCGATGAGCCTGCTCGACATCAAGAACCTTTCGCTGACCATCGACGACACGCCGATCCTCAAGGGTATGGAACTTTCCGTCGCGCCCGGCGAAGTGATGGGCCTGGTCGGCGAATCCGGCTCGGGCAAGTCGATGACCGCGCTGACGGTGATGCAGCTTCTGCCCTATGCCGCGCGCGCTACTGGACGCGTCACATTCGACGGCATCGACCTCCTCGCGGCAACCGAGGACCAGATGTGCGCACTGCGCGGCGATGACATCGGCATGGTGTTCCAGGAGCCGATGACGGCGCTCAATCCGGTCAAGACCATCGGCGAACAGGTCGCCGAAGGCATTCGCTGGCACACCAAGGCAAGCCGCGCCGAAGCCGAAGACCGGGCGCGAAAAATGCTCGACCGGGTCGGCTTGCCCTCGGCGAAATTCCCAATGTCGCGCTATCCGCACGAACTGTCGGGCGGCCAGCGCCAGCGCGTCGTCATCGCCATCGCTTGTGCGCTGAAGCCGAAGCTCCTGATCGCCGACGAGCCGACCACGGCTCTCGACGTGGTGCTGCAGGCCCAGATCCTCGACCTCCTGCGCGACCTCGTCGCCGAGAGCCGCATGGGGCTGCTGCTGATCTCGCACGACCTTGCCGTGGTTACCGAGATGGCGGACCGTATCACCATCCTGCGCCGCGGCGAGGTAATGGAAACCGGCGACACGGCGCGCACGCTGTCCGAACAGCTCCACCCCTTCACGCGCCAGCTGGCGCAGGCCTCGATCCATGTGCCGGCGCGCTCGAAGCCGCATGGTCTCGAGACGGGCCGATCTTTGCTCCAGGTCGAGGGCGTGACCCGCGACTATGCCGGTCGGCGCACCTCGCTGTTCAGGCGGGCGCCTGATATCCGCGCCGTCGACCAGGTGTCCTTGTCGATGGCGCCGGGTCAGTCGCTGGCGCTGGTTGGCCGCTCCGGCTGCGGCAAGTCAACGCTCGCCCGCATGATCCTGGCGCTGGACCGGCCAAGCTCGGGCACCATCCGGTTTCGCGGCGAAACCATCACCGGCAAGAGCGAAGCCGAGCTGAAGCCGGCGCGCCGTGACATGCAGGTTGTCTTTCAGGATCCTTATGGTTCCTTCGATCCGCGCCAGAAGGTCGAAAAACTGGTCGCCGAACCCCTGCATGTGCTGGACAAAAAGCCGACGCGCGCCGAGCGCCGCGAGATGGTGGCGCACGCACTGCACGAAGTCGGCCTCGACCAGCGCGACATGGACAAATACCCGCACGAATTTTCCGGCGGCCAGCGCCAGCGTCTGTCGATCGCCCGCGCCATCATCACGCGCCCGAAACTGGTCGTCGCCGACGAGCCGGTTTCGGCGCTCGATGTCTCCATCCGTGCCCAGATCCTTGATTTGTTCGCAGAGCTGAACCAGAAGCTCGGCATCGCCTATCTCTTCATCACCCACGACCTGACCGTCGCCCGCGCCATCACGGACGAGGTGCTGGTCATGCATGATGGCAAGATCGTCGAGCGCGGCAAGACCAGCGACGTGCTCGATCACCCGCAGTCCGAGGCGGCCAAGGCGCTTGTCACCGCCGCCCCTGATTTGTACCGGGCGATCGCTCGGCGGATGCGGGAACAGGGCTAACTAAAGCGTCTCAGAGACTGTTTCGAAATTCGCTCTGGCGAGCCAGGTGGTGGTTGTTTCGGGGTCGCGGAGCGACGAGCGCAGCGGACATTTGGGTCCGTGAGAAGCGCAGAAAACGCCTCCAGATGGCCGCCGGAGTAGAATTTCCAAACAGTCTCTCAGATCATCTGGAATTTTCCGGTGGCCTTGAACCGGAGATAGGCCTCGATGCTGCGCGCCATGTTGGGCAGCATCTCGGGCAAGCTGTCAGGCGCGAACCAGCCGACAGCGGTGCTCTCGTCATCGGCGACCGCCGGCTCGCCTTCAAACGAGCGCGTATAGAACATCAGCGCGAAGAACTGAGCGCGGTCGCCATTCGGAAACTGGAAGGTTTCATAGTGCGGGTCGCAGCCGAACCCGAATGGTTCGACATCACTGACGATCAACCCGGTTTCCTCGAGCACCTCCCGGATGACCACCGCTTCCAGGCCCTCGCCTTCCTCGGCATTGGCGCCGGGCAGGCCCCACAGGCCAAAATCGGTCCGTTTCTGCAACAGGATGCGGCTGTCGGCGCGTTCGATGACGATGCGCGCACCCGGCATCAACACCAGACGGCTTCCGATCAATGCCCGCAATTGTCCCAGATAGCTGTCGGCAAAGGCCACTTGAATACCCCCTTTGACGTCAGCGAACCGTTGCCCAGGCAATGCCTAGCCTTCCGGCTTCACCAAATCGACCGGGTTGATATCGAGCAGGTCGAGCGTGCGGCGCAGCAGGCGCACCTCGCTCTCGGCCAGTTGCGAATCCGCCTTGGCGATGTCAGCCATATGGCGGGCCAATTGCTTGCGTCGTTCGATGTCGAGGTCGCGGAACAGCGCGATCGCTTGCGAGCCATTGGTCTCGTAGCCGAACTCGTTGAGATATTGGATGACGCTGTCGACGCTGGTTTCCGCAATTCCGAAGGCGTCCCTGCAGATGCGCCGGAAGGCAACCATCTCGCTCTCACTGACCGACCCATCGGCCAGGATCATGCGAAACAGCATCAGCAGTTCCGCCGACAGGACTGGATCGTCAGCCACCTTGCGCACGCCCGGGTCGCCGTCGAAGATCTGACGTATCTGGTCCAGCAATGCGAACGCCATCAGGGTCCCTTTCCGATTCCTCTTGAATAGAGGTAGCGCGGAATCGGTCTTGCGCAAACAGGGCGGTCGTGGTCGAACGCCCGACATCTCAGCCAGCCGGATCCCTCCATACATCAGATGATCGACCTTAGCATCCAGACCGTCACCATGCTCGCCTTCGCCGGCTTTGCTGCAGGCTTTGTCGACTCGATCGCCGGCGGCGGCGGACTGATCACCATTCCAGCACTGCTGCTTGCCGGTTTCTCGCCGGTCGAGGCGCTTGGAACCAATAAATTGCAAGGTATGTTCGGGTCGGGCTCGGCGACTATCCACTACGCGTCGAAGGGTCATGTCGACCTGCGCCGGCAATTGCCGTCGGCGCTTTTGGCCCTTGTCGGAAGCGCCATCGGTGCCTTGCTGGCAACGATCGTGCCCGGTGACATTCTGCGGGCGGCCTTGCCCATCGTGCTGATCGCCATCGCGGTCTACTTCGCATTCAAACCCAACATGAACGATGTCGACCGCGCCGAGCGCCTGTCGCCGTTCCTGTTCGGACTGACACTAGTGCCCGCCATCGGCTTCTACGATGGCCTGTTCGGGCCAGGCGCCGGCTCCTTCTACATGCTGGGTTTCGTGGCACTTGCCGGCTACGGCGTGCTCAAGTCGACGGCGCACACCAAGCTGCTCAACTTCGCTTCCAACATCGGCGGCTTCATCGTCTTCGCCGCGGTCGGCGTCGTCTACTGGAAGATCGGCCTGATGATGGGCATTGCCCAGTTCCTCGGCGCCCGCGTCGGCGCCAGCCTGGCCATGCGCATCGGCGCAAGACTGATCAAGCCGTTACTGGTGATCGTCTGTCTGGCGCTGGCCGCGAAGCTTCTGGCCGACCCGGCGAATCCGCTGCGTGCCATGATTGGTGTGTGATCACGTGCACTGATAGACTGCCGCTGTTCGAATCATGTTGCGAGGAGCCAAACATGAATCTTAGCGCACCCACCCAGATCGTTTTTATCATTTCCGTTGTTATCGCCATCATCGGCGTTCTCGCCGCGCTTGGCATTCTTGCGTTCATTCCACTCGCATCGGTGTGGATTGTTCTTATTGCTTTCATCGTGCTTGCCGGCGGCTGCTTGATGCGCGGCGCCTGACCAATTCCCTTGAAGTGGGGATGAAGAGCGCCCGGCCAAAAGCCGGGCGCTTTTGTTTCCGGCCCTGGATCTGCTAGATTTGACTTGGCGCAAGGATGGCCGATGCCAGTCGAGATGCAACTCCAGCAAGAGCAGGACCAATCCGTCGCCGGGCGGTTCGAGATGCGCCGGCGCCTGCCCGATCCTCGACTTCAGGGCATTGTGTCGGACATTTGCGGCTATCGCGAAATGGCGCCCGGCCATATGCGTAACGTCGAATACGCGTCGCTCACCGTACCCCTGGTCATCAGCTTCGCCGAAGCTTTCGCCATCGGGCTCGGCAAGGCGCCCGGCGACAATGACCGCTTCGCGAGTTTCGCCGCCGGTCTCTATGCCGGACCGGTAGTGATCGAATCCTTCGGCGGCGCCTGCTGCGTCCAGGTCAACTTCACGCCGCTTGGCGCGCGCCGTTTCTTCCGCCTGCCAATGAGCGAGTTAGCCGACAGCATGGTCGTTCTCGACGACGTGCTTGGCGCGCAGGGCATGGCGCTGCGTGAACGGCTCGGCAACGCGCCGGACTGGACGGCACGTTTCGACATGGCCGAAGCCTTCGTCACCGCTCGTCTCAAGAATGCCGCGGAAACACCCCTCGAAATCGCCTGGGCGTATGACCGCATCATCACATCCGGAGGCCGGACCCGCATTTCATCGATTGCAGAAAGACTGGGCTGGAGCCGCAAGCATCTCGCCAGCGGTTTTTCCAACGCCATCGGCATCGGCCCCAAGACGCTGTCGCGCATCGTGCGCTTCAACCGCGCGCTCGGCCTGTCGAGGCAGCAGACCGCCGACTGGGCGGATATCGCCGCCGATTGCGGTTATGCCGACCAGGCGCATCTGGTGCGCGAGTTCCGTGACCTTGCCGGCGAGACGCCGACCTCGCTTTCAGTCAGGTAACATTTCTTCAAGACGCTGGAACGGCCTTCGCCCAGAGTGGGGCATCGACCAACCCCATTGAAGGAGATCGACATGACCACCAGCAACGAAGCGCCCCGCCTCTACCCCGCTTTGCGCTACAAGAACGCGGCAGAGATGATCGACTGGCTGAGCGAGGCTTTCGGCTTCAGCGTCCAGGCCCGCTATGGCGAAGGCGATGTCGTGCACCATGCCGAACTGGTCTTCGGCTCCTCGATGATCATGCTCGGCACGGTGCGCGACGACGACTACGGGAAGATGGTCGGCGAACCCGGCTCAGGCGGCGGCAAGTCTATCTACATCGCCGTCGACGACGCCGATGCCGCCTATGCGAAGGCCAGGAAGGCCGGCGCCACGATCATCCAGGAATTGACGAACCGCGACTATGGCAGCCGCGAATTCATCTGCCGCGACCCGGAAGGCAATGTCTGGTCGTTCGGCACCTACTGGCCGAAGGCAGGCGAAAAAGCCTGAATTGGACCTTAGCGCGCCAAGCCAAAGATCGCGTCGCAGTCGAGATGGGTCTCCAGCTCGGCTGCGACCTCGTCCAAGGCCCGCTCGACCTCGGCCCGATAGTCGATGCCACCGCCCTTGATGCCGAGGCTTTCGAGGAATTTCCCGCGAAAGCCGTCGGCACCAAACAGCCCGTGCATATAGGTGCCGATCACCTTGCCATCGGCCGAGACTGCCCCGTCATCGACGCCGTTGATGACTGCCGACGGTCGCAGCGTATCCGGTCCGGTGGTGCGGCCGAGATGGATCTCGTAGCCTTCGAGCGGCAGGTCGAACAGGACCGAACGGGCGCTGACGTTGCGCACCGTCTTTTCTGGTTCCATCACCGTTTCGATGTCGAGCAGGCCGAGGCCTTCTGCCTCGGTGACGCTGCCTTCGATGCCGTCGGGATCGCGCACGATACGGCCGAGCATCTGGAAGCCGCCGCAGATGCCGACGACATGGCCGCCGCGCTTGGCGTGCGCGAGAAGGTCGCGATCCCAGCCGTTTTCGCGGAACTTCAGGAGATCGCCGATCGTCGACTTCGAGCCTGGAATGACCACCAGCCCAGCATCGGCTGGCAGCGGTCTTCCCGGTGGCACGAACACCACCTCGACCTGCGGCTCGGCCTTGAGCGGGTCGAGATCGTCGAAATTGGCGATGCGGCCAAGCATCGGCACGGCGACTTTCAACGCGCGCGCTTCGCCGGACGCCAGCCGTTCCAGCACCACCGAATCCTCCGAAGGCAGGCGTGACGCTGCCTTCAGCCACGGCACGACGCCGAAACAGCGCCATCCCGTGAATTTTTCGATCGACCTGATGCCGTCATCGAACAGTGAAACGTCGCCGCGGAACTTGTTGATGAGATAGCCGACGATCATGCGCCGGTCCTCTTCCGACAGGATCAGATGCGTACCGACAACCGAAGCGATGACGCCGCCGCGATCGATGTCGCCGACCAGCACCACCGGCACGTCGGCGCGCGTGGCAAAGCCCATATTGGCGATGTCGCGGCTGCGAAGATTGATCTCGGCCGGCGAGCCGGCGCCCTCGACGATGACCAGATCGGCGCCCTCGCCGACCTTGCCCCAGGAGTCCAGAACGGCATCCATCAGCCGGCCCTTCAGCGCCTGGTAGTCGCGCGCCCGCGCTTCGCCGAACACCTTGCCCTGCACGATGACCTGCGCACCGACATCGGTCTGCGGCTTGAGCAGCACCGGGTTCATGTGGACCGATGGCGCGACGCCACAAGCGATCGCCTGCAGCCATTGGGCACGGCCGATCTCGCCGCCGCCATGGTTGTTGTCACCCGGAATGTCGGCGACGGCAGCATTGTTCGACATGTTCTGCGGCTTGAATGGCCGCACCTTCAGCCCACGCTTTTTTGCCGCGCGGCAGAGGCCGGCGACCAGAACCGTCTTGCCGACATCCGAACCCGTGCCTTGCAGCATGATCGCTCTGGCCATCAGCCCCTGCCCTGCGTCACGGTTCCGGTGATGTTCGATTTCTGCGCCAGCGGCCCGCCGCGCCAGATGTAGAGCGCCAGCAACGGCTCTTTGCCGGTGCGCATGGCGTGATTGACGTTGGATGCGTGGTGGACGACCTCGCCGGCCATACGCGGGCAAAAAGCGCTCTCGCCCATGCGCCATTCGGTGCCACCGGTCAGCGGAATGTAGATTTCCTCGGCAACATGATGGTGGTCGGGATAGACGATGTCGGGCCCAAGGATCAGCAGGCCGGCGGCGACCTCGTCATTGGCGAAGTGGCCTCGCGTGCCGAACACTTCGAGCCAGCCGTAATTGTCGATGAACTCTTTTCCGAAATCCGCCTCGCTGTAGGTCTGCCCGCAGCGGAAATCGTTCCGATGCTCGGCAAGCAGCCGCACCAGCGGCTTGGCATCCGGCGGCGCCAGTTCCACGACGCGATCGAGATGGCGCAGGCAGGCAAGCGGATGCGGCTCCAGCGTGCGGGCGGGCATGTCCCAGCCGATCCGCGCCACGGCATCGCGCACCAGGGCGTGATCGACGGACGCAAGGTATGCGTGGAACTGCCCCAGCAAATCATCGAATTTTGTCGTCACGTCATGCTCCGGACAGGCATTGATGCACAGCCGCTCCCCAAATGGGCGGTTGATGGGTCGGGTTGCGCGGCGGCATCATTGGTCTAGATTGGGGCGCGCGCAAAGCCAAAAACGACGGGCCAGCGGGCTAGCTGGGCCAGCACATAGGGAGCACGCCAATGGACGCCTCGGTCGATGCGAGCACCAGCCAGTTCGAACTCAATGAGGAACAGCGCGCCATCCAGGAGATGGCGCAGGCCTTCGCCGCCGACCGCGTCGCGCCGAATGCGCTCGACTGGGATCGACGGAAACACTTTCCCGCCGATGTGATCCGCGAGACCGGGCCGCTTGGCCTCGGCGGCATCTATATCAGGGACGATGTCGGCGGTTCGGCGCTGGGCCGGCTCGATGCCGTGCTGATCTTCGAAGCGCTGTCGCACGCCGATCCGGCCTTTTCGTCGTTCATCTCGATCCACAACATGGTGGCCTCGATGATCGACCGTTTCGGCAATGAGGAACAGCGCCAGCGCTTCCTGCCGAAACTTACCTCGATGGAATGGCTGGCGAGCTACTGCCTGACCGAGCCGGGCTCGGGCTCCGATGCCGCGGCGCTCAAGACGCGCGCGGTCAAGAGTGGCGGCGACTATGTCCTCAACGGCACCAAGCAGTTCATCTCGGGTGCCGGCGACAGCGATGTCTATGCCGTCATGGTGCGCACCGGCACTGAGGGGCCGAAAGGCATCTCCACCATCGTCGTGCCGAAAGATGCACCAGGGCTCTCCTTCGGCGCCAACGAGCACAAGATGGGCTGGCACATGCAGTCTACCCGCCAGGTCATCTTCGAGGATTGCAAGGTGCCGGCGGAGAACCTTCTGTCGGGCGAAGGCGCCGGCTTCGGCATTGCCATGGCGGGCCTCGATGGCGGCCGGCTGAACATCGCCGCCTGTTCGCTTGGCGGCGCACAGTCGGCGCTCGACAAGGCGCTTGCCTACACTGCCGAGCGCAAGGCCTTCGGCTCGAAGATCAATCAGTTCCAGGCCTTGCAGTTCAAGCTGGCCGACATGGAGACCGAGCTACAGGCGGCGCGCATCTTCCTTTATGCCGCCGCTTCGAAGCTCGACCGCAAGGCGCCGGATGCCGGCAAATGGTCAGCGATGGCCAAGCGCTTCGTCACCGACACCGGCTTCAATGTCGCCAACGATGCACTGCAACTGCTCGGCGGTTATGGCTACCTGCACGACTACGGCATCGAGAAGCTGGTGCGGGACCTGCGCGTGCACCAGATCCTCGAAGGCACAAACGAAATCATGCGCGTCATCATCGCTCGCGCGCTGATTGGCCGCTGAAGCCAGCAACTCTGGGAGACAGACAATGACGACGATTGCCTTCATCGGCCTCGGGAACATGGGCAATCCGATGGCCGCCAACCTGGTCAAGGCGGGGCATGCCGTGCACGGCTTCGACCTGGTGCCGGAGAACCTTACCGTCGCGCGCGAGCATGGCGTGGTCGTCATGGCCAACGCACCAGCCGCGGTGAAGGGCGCCGACGTGGTGATCACCATGCTGCCGGCCGGCAAGCACGTGCTGTCGGTCTATCAGGACATCGCGCCCAAGGCGAAAAAAGGCGCGTTGTTCATCGATTCCTCGACCATCGACGTCGAATCGGCGCGCAAGGCGCATGCCGTTGCCGCCAAACACGGCCTGCTGTCCATCGATGCGCCCGTCTCGGGCGGCACAGGCGGTGCCGCGGCCGGCACGCTCACCTTCATGGCCGGAGGCTCCGGCAATGCCTTCGCCGCCGCCGAGCCGGTCCTGAAGCCGATGGCCGGCCGCATCGTCCATTGCGGCGGCGACGGCGCCGGACAGGCGGCAAAGATATGCAACAACATGATCCTCGGCATCTCGATGATCGGTGTCGCCGAAGCCTTCGTTCTGGCGGAAAAGCTCGGCCTCTCGCACCAAGCACTGTTCGATGTTGCCTCGACCTCGTCGGGGCAATGCTGGTCCTTGACCGCCTATTGCCCGGTGCCCGGCCCTGTGCCGACTTCACCCGCCAACAGGGACTACAAGCCAGGGTTTGCAGCGGCACTGATGCTGAAAGATCTGAAATTGTCCCAGGAAGCAGCACAAAGCGCGGGTGCGGTGACGCCGCTTGGCGCCGAAGCAGCCCAGCTCTATGCCTTGTTCAACGCCCAGGGACATGGCGGCGCCGATTTCTCCGGCATAATTAATTTTCTGCGCGGCAATCCAGCGTAACCAACGGACTTGGCGGGCTTTTTCCGATTTCCTTCGGCAGAAAAAATGCAAATTTAGATTTGCTTAAGCTCTCGATAACTCTGCGGTAACGATGTTCCTATAAAACGGATTGCGAGGCGGACATATCGCATCCGCCCGGCGCTCCGGATCAGGTCTCGCGTACCGGAGCCTGTAAGTTTCGACAAATGCCGTTGGTTTCGCAAAGTATTTGAGTAGCGAAGCGCCATGCGTATCTGGCAAAGCCGCGTTCCCGATGGAGCGCGGTTTTTGCGTTTCCGCCAGTTTATCCGCACTGTCTGGTTTTTATATTCCGATTGCCGCATTCGGGATCGGGACATGATCTTCGTTGATCAGCACGATCGGTGCATCGGCCCCCTCGAGCCTGACGACCAGCAGGCGCAGGCTCCACGTGCCGGCAGCGCGGACTGCGGTTGAGTAGACAGTGCCCTTGCCCTTGGCGCCGTGGACCGGAATGCTGAACAGGGCGTCGCCAGAACCATTCGCATTGATATTGAGATGGCCACCGACCCAGAAACTGTCGGCCGCCACATCATCACCGAGCGCGGCCTTCACGCGATCGTCGGCGCGAAGTCTGTCCATGGTCATGTGATAGGCATCGCTGCCTTTCAGGACGTAGGGGATGCTGCCGACCATCGTCGCACAACCGCCGATCCCGACCACCCACACGACAACGCCGGCGATTGCCCAGTTGCGTTGCGTCCTGCGAAACTGTTCCGCGTCGCGCCAGACGCGGTTCCGCCAGGCCCAGCGACTGCCGCGTGCACCCAACACGATGATCATGATGATGTTGACGAACGGGATCAGCGCCAGCAGCGCGATGAAGGTGCTGTTGCCGATGCCCCAGATCCAGTTGAGGAAGAAGGCGCCCCAATTCCAGCGGTCGAGTTCGGCTGGAATTTCAGCCGGCTGGTTGAGCGGTTGTCCGGCCATCGTGTCCCCCATCGGTAACTGTACCGACTGGTTCTAGCGCATGCACTCCTCGATGCGCAAAATCAAAGGTCTGCAACTCGGTCAGGTCTTGTTGGACAGTCGACGAAAATTCGCCTTCACGGCACGGCTTGCCGGCTTCAGCGCAGCGCTGATCGAGCGTTCCGCCGCAACACCGTTGAACAGCGACGGCGTGCGGCCGGAAAAGACCTCGGGCCAGAACCGCGATGCCGACTGCAGGAAAGACATTTGCGCCGCAAACGCGCCTTCGGCCATGGCGGCGGTCTTCTCGTTTACCGCACGCGCCGTCTCCGTGCCCCATGGCTGGCTGCTCCCGCCATCCATGGCCATCAGCGGCAGCCGCATCATCGCCACCAGCGGCGCCAGCATCAGATCACCGCCGATGCTGGCCGCTTGTTGCGTCCGTCGGCTCTTGCCGATCTTTCTCATCCAGACAAACCCCTTGTCGCGGCCGAATCAGCCGCTGCCCCACACACTACGCGATGGGGATGCATTTCGTTCACTCGCCGCTTGATCATGTTGTCGAGACCGGGCGCTCCTGCCGAGGAACGCCCGGTCGGGGCTCGAGCCCTACCGCTTGCGCAGATCGGCTTGCGCCAAATCCAGCGCCTTCGAGATGCGCTCGCAAGCCATATCGATCGTATCACGGGTCCAGATCAGCGGCGGCGACAGGATCATCGTGTCGCCTGTGGCGCGCAGCATCATGCCGTGCGCGATGGCGTGGTCGCGCACGGTCACCGCCGCGCTTCCCGCCGGCAGGAACCGCTCCTTGGTCGCCTTGTCCTTGACGATCTCGATCGCGCCCATCAGCCCGATCGAACGCACCTCGCCGACCAGATCATGCCCGGCAATGCGCTCCTGCAACGCCTTGGCGAAATAGGGGCCGGTATCGTTCCGGACGCGGTCGACCAGCTCTTCTCGCTCGATGATCTCGAGGTTCTTCAACGCCACGGCGCAGGCCACCGGGTGGCCGGAATAGGTGTAGCCGTGATTGAACTCGCCGCCCTTCTCGACCAGCGTAGAGGCTATGCGGTCGCCGACCAACAATGCCGACAGCGGCTGATAGCCGGAGGTCAGGGCCTTGGCCGTGGTGATCGTGTCCGGCTCGATGCCGAGCGTTTGCGCGGCGAACCACTCGCCGGTGCGGCCATAGCCGGTGATGACCTCGTCCAGCATCAGCAGGACATCATATTTGCGGCAGATGCGCTGCACCTCCGGCCAGTAGCTGACCGGCGGAATTTTCACACCGCCTGCTCCCATGACCGGCTCGCCGATGAAGGCAGCAACCTTGTTGGCGCCGGCTTCGAGGATCGCGACCTCGACAGCCCCGGCCGCGCGCAAGCCGAAATCATGATCGCTCTCGCCCGGCAGCGCCAGCTCATAGGCATAGGGCATCATCACATGGACGATGTTGGGCACCGCACCGCCGAGCTGCTTGTGCATGGCATCCATCCCGCCGAGCGAGGTGCCGGCAACGGTCGAGCCGTGATAGGCCATCTTGCGCGAGATGATGCGGTTCTTCTCCGGCTTGCCTTCCAACACCCAGTAATGGCGCACAAGGCGCAGCGCCGTGTCGTTGGCTTCCGAACCGGACGAACCGTAGAACACCTGGCTGACGTTCTTCGGTGCGATTTCCGCCAGTTTTTGTGACAACAGCACCGGCGTCGGCGTCGAACATTTGAAGAAGGAGTTGTAGTAGGGCAGCTCCTTCATCTGGGCATAGGCTGCCTCGGCCAGTTCGTCGCGCCCATAGCCGACGTTCACGCACCACAGCCCGGCCATGCCGTCGAGGATTTCAGCCCCCTCGGAATCATAGATGAACGGCCCATTGGCGCGGGTGATGATACGCGAGCCGACTTCGCGCAGTTCCCTGTGATCGGTGAACGGATGCAGATGATGCGCGGCATCGATCTGCTGAAGCTGCTTCAGCGAATAATTCTGATAAGTCATGGATCTGATCTTTCCTCTGGATTCTATCCGGCCCAAGCCGGGGCGAATGCGTCAGAGGCAGACAGGTGGCGAATAACCGATGCGGGCGCACAGCCGCAAAAGCTCGGCGCGCAGCGTGCGCGGTGACGGTGTCACCGCGACCCGCAATGCGCGAAGCCCGAATGCGCCAGCCAATGTCCCTTCGAGAGCCATGGATGGCACCTTAGAGCAATTTCGGGAAAAGTGTGAAACGGTTTTCCCGGAGGAAAGTGCGTAGTGCTCTTCCTCGGGAATTGCATCAAAATCTGCCGTCTATGCCGTTCCACCCAGCGCCCTTTGCAGGAAGACATATTTCATCGCGGTCTGCGCCGCCTGCGGCCGGCGGTCGCCTCGGCCGCCATGCCCACCCTCGGTCTCCTCGAAGAACATCGTCTTGGTATGACCGGCTTCCTGCAGACGGGCGGCCATCTTGCGCGCATGTCCGGGATGGACCCGGTCGTCGGCGGTCGAGGTGGTCAGCAAAACCGGCGGATAGGCAGCACCGGCATCGACATGCTGATAGGGCGAATAGGCGGAAAGCCACTTCGCGTCTTCCGGTTTCGACGGGTCGCCATATTCGGCCATCCAGGAAGCACCCGGCGGCAATTCAGTGTAGCGCAGCATGTCGAGCAGCGGCACCTCGATGATGACGGCACCGAAGAGTTCGGGGCGCTGCGTCAAGGAAACGCCGGTCAGCAGGCCGCCATTCGAGCCGCCCTGGATGCCGAGCGAGGCTGCTGTCGCAATCCCGCGTCTAACGACGTCTTGTGCTACTGCCGCAAAATCGTCGAAGCCGTTCTGGCGATTGCCCTTGAGCGCCGCCTGATGCCAGGCCGGGCCAAACTCGCCGCCGCCGCGGATGCAGGCCTGCACATAGGCGTTGCCCTTCTCCAGCCACAGCCTGCCGCGCACGCCGGCATAGCCAGGCAGCAACGGCACTTCGAAGCCCCCATAGCCATAGAGCAGCGTCGGCACCGGACTCTTCTGGTCGCGCCGCCTGACGACGAAATAGGGGATCATCGTGCCGTCCTTCGAGCGCGCCTCGAACTGTTCTGAGATCAGCGGCGAGGCATCGAAACGCGCCGGCTGAGACTTCACGGTTGCCAGTGTCTCGCCATTGTCGTCCGACCAGATGATCGAGCTCGGCGTCAGGAAATCGGTGAAGGAGAACGACACACTCGACCCGAACTGCTCGGCATGGCTGATGCCTACATTGCCGTTTTCGGGCAACGCGACCGGTTTCAGCGACCAGCCGCCCTCCTTGCGCTCGCAGACGACGACCTTGCCGCGCACATTGTCCATCAGGTTGATGAACAGCCGGTCCTGCGTGCGGGCAATGCCGGCGATGGACACCCGATATGCCGGCTCCAACACGGTTTCCACCGGACCGAGCGTAGCGGTCTCGACCCAGAGCGCCAGATCCAGCGAATAGAGGCCATCAGGCTTGCACAACGTGCCATCGGGCGCCGTCCACGGGCTGCGCAGGCCGAAGACGAGCTGATCCCTGAAGATCGCGGTGTCGGTCATGTCGTCCGGCACCGGCAGCTGTTTGTTTTCGCCGGACGGCAGCCGCAGGAAGATGTGCGAAGCGAAGAAATTCAGCGTCCGGGCCAAGATCAAATAGCGCCTGTCGCCGTCGAACTCGACAGCTGCGCCAACGGCGAGATCCTCTTTCTGCGCCTCGAAGATCGGTGTCACGTCTTCGAGCTTGGTGCCGCGCTTCCAGAGCTTGATCACGCGCGGATACCCGGACTCAGTCTTGTCGGCCTCCTCGAACGCCGCCGAAACGATGACCGTGTCCTTGTCCAGCCAGCTGAAACCCGACTTGGATGCGGGCGCGCGAAACCCACCTTCCACGAAGGATTTCGTTTCGATGTCGAATTCACGCATCTCGCTGGCGTCGCCGCCATCCGGCGACATACTCACCAGACAGCGATTGAAGTCCGGATAGAGTCGGCTTGCGCCTCCGAACACCCATTTGATCCCCTCTTTCGCCGCAAGCTGGTCGAAGTCGATGATCGTTTCCCAGTCGGGTTTTTCGGTTTTGTAGGAAGCAACCGTCGTGCGGCGCCAGAGGCCGAGCACATTAGTCTTGTCCTGCCAGAAATTATAGACATGGCCTTTGAGTGATGCGCCGACTGCAATGTTGTCTTCGGCCGTCATCAGATCGAGCGCGGTCTGGAACGACGCCTGATAGGAAGGATCACCCTGCAGCTCGCCAACCGTGACCTCGTTCTGGCGATGCACCCAGTCAAGCGACTGCGCGGCTGTCCTGTCTTCCAGCCAGAGAAACGGATCGTTGGTCTCGGTGGCGGATCCTGGTTTTTGGATGGGCTTGGTCATGAGGTCTCCGATAAACGCGTCGCTTTGGGGATTGCCAACATCGATATGCTATGTCCGATATTCAATATGTTCGGCGCACAATTGAGGCTTTCCGCCGGCCAGCCAGGCTCGCGATGGCCAGCGCCAGGCACATCAGGCCGAGCGTGATCGGCAGCCCGCCGGCGCCCAGAATATCCATGGCGCCGCCCGCCAGCGGCGGCACGGCGATGCCGCCGACGCCCCACATCAAGGAGAATGCTGCGTTGCCGGCGACCAGTGTCGAGCCTGTGAAGCGCTCGCCGAGCTCGATGATCGACATCGTGTAGATGCCGTAGGAAACAGCACCCCAGACGAAAATCATCGGCCAGATCAGCGGCGTCTCGATGAGCAGCGGCAGAAGCACGCAGCCGAGCACCGTCAGCGCAACACAGGCAAGCCGCACCAGGTGTGCGGAAAGCCTTTCCGCCAGCAATCCGAGCGGCACCTGCATGGCGATGTTGCCGGCGATCATCAACGACAACAGCGCTGACATGCGGGCTTCGGCGATGCCGTGATGAGTGCCATAGACCGGCAGCAGGGCCAGCGCGCCCTGTTCGAAACCGGCGGCCACGATGACGGCAAACAAAAGCAGCCACGCCAGCGGCACGAAACCTAGGACGGAAACCTGATGCCCGGCCTCGTCGACCTTGGGCAAGCGCGGCAGCACCGAGGCCAGGCAGATGCCGCATAGCACGAAGGCGAAAATGCCGACGAGGAATGGCGGCCAGCCCTCCGTGCCGACGGCAAGCAGGCACAGCGGGCCAGCCGCGAAACCGGCCGAGATGATCGTCGAGTAAACGCCCATGACGCGACCGCGTCGCGCCGGCGGCGCCAGCGCGATCACCCAGATCTCGCTCAGCACGTAAAGCGGATTGGTGACGACGCCGATCAGGAAGCGCAGTGGAAACCAGAGATAAACATTCTGCGTCCAGCCGACCAGCGCCAGCACAACCGCAGAAAGCGCGGCACAAATGAGCGCCGTACGCCCTGCCCCGAACCGCCGCGCCAGCGACGGGATCAATGGCGACGACACGATGAAGCCGATCGGCGTCATCGCCGCCGAAAGGCCGATCATCGCTGGAGAAACGCCCTGGCGCTGCAGGATGAAACTCAGCAGCGGATAGGACAGGCCCTGCGCGATGGCGAACACAGATACGGTCGCGATCACGCCGGTGATACCAGCCCACTGCATCGTCTCGTCGTTCGATTCCGCCAGGTTCATTGTGCGCACCGCTATCGGGGTTGCAGGATTATCGATTGAGCTACGTGGTGGTCGCGACCATGCCGTCATCCGTGTGAAATGTGCTGGCCATCCGGCCGGCAAGCCCGACTGGCTACCGGTTCGATCCGGGGAAAGGAAGGGCCGGCCGGCGAAATCCGTTTGCGCCAACGGGGCAACGCATTTGGCCGCGCAACTGCCGTTCCGGTATGTCGCTTCCCTAGCCCTAGTGGTCGCCGCCTCCGCAATGGCTGGACAGCCGCCGGTCCATTATGCCGCCCGCTATCGCATCGTACGAGGACCACCATGACCGCCGCCCTACAACCAGCAGAACCGGCATTGGCCACCGATCGTGCCCGCCGCGGCGGCCGCGCCGGAAAGCGCGCCGGCGGCTCGGCCGCGTTCGAGCAGCCGGCTTTCCGCCAACTGAAAAACCCGCTGGCGCCGACCAGGCTGGTCTCCGACGACGAGCTGGAGTCGATCCACCTCGCTTCGTTGCGCGTGCTGCGGGAAATCGGCGTCGACGTTCTGCATGACGAAGCCCGCCGCATCATGAAGGCACATGGCGCCGACGTGCGCGACGGCAGCGAGCGCGTGCGCTTCGACAGCGACATGATCCTGGATCTGGTGTCGCACTGCCCGTCGGAATTCACCATCCATGCCCGCAATCCGGCGCACAATGTGCGCTTCGGCGGCAACAATGTGATCATCTCGATGATGGCGTCGGCGCCCAATTGCTCCGACCTCGATCATGGCCGCCGGCCCGGCAATCAGCAGGACTATCGCAACTTTCTAAAACTCGCACAGATGCACAACATCCTGAACTGCACGGGTGGCTATCCGGTCGAGCCGACGGATATCCATCCGTCCGTGCGCCACCTCGAATGCATCCGCGATCTCAGCGTGCTCACTGACAAGGTGTTCCACATCTATTCGCTCGGCAAGGAGCGCAATGTGGACGGCATCGAGATCGCAAGGATCGCGCGCGGCATCAGCCACGAGCAGCTGCTCGAAGAGCCGTCCGTCTTCACCATCATCAACACCAATTCGCCGCTCAAGCTCGATGTGCCGATGATGGAAGGCATCATCCAGATGTCGAGCAAGGGCCAGGTCGTCGTCGTGACGCCGTTTACCCTGTCGGGTGCCATGGCGCCGGTCACCATCGCCGGCGCGCTGGTGCAGCAGAACGCCGAAGCACTGTCCGGCATCGCCTTCGCCCAGATGGTGCGCAAGGGCGCGCCGGTCGGCTACGGCGGCTTCACCTCCAATGTCGACATGAAGTCCGGCTCGCCGGCCTTCGGCACGCCGGAATACATGAAGGCGCAGCTCGTCGGCGGCCAGCTTGCCCGCCGCTACAACATCCCCTACCGCACCTCCAACACCTGCGCCGCCAACACGGTCGACGCCCAGGCGGCTTATGAAAGCGTGTTCTCGCTGTGGGGTGCCATCCAGGGCGGCGGCAATCTGATGATGCATGCCGCAGGCTGGCTCGAGGGCGGCCTGCGCTGCTCCTACGAGAAGACCATTCTCGACATAGACCTGCTGCAGATGGTGGCTGAATTCCTGACCCCGCTCGACCTTTCCGACGAGGCGCTTGGCTTCGACGCGATCCAGTCGGTCGGTCCCGGCGGCCATTTCTTCGGCACCCAGCACACGCAGGACCGCTACAAGACCGCGTTCTACTCGCCGATCCTGTCCGACTGGCGCAATTACGAGACCTGGGCGGAAGCCGGCTCGCCGACGGCACTCGAAAAGGCCAACAAGGTCTGGAAGGAACGGCTCACGTCCTACGAAGAGCCCTACATGGACCCGGCCATCCGCGAGGAACTCAACGCCTTCGTCGCCAAGCGCCGGTCCGAGGGCGGCGCCCCGACCGATTTTTGATCATCTGTGTTGTTGATGAACAGTCGACCCCCCCTCCGTCGAGCGGCGCTCGACACCTCTCCCCCGATCGACGGGGTAGAGGAAGGGCGCACGCCGCTCTCAATCGATTCATTCCCTTCAAAAACGGACCTATCTAGATGAAATCTCATGTAAAAGCGGTTGTGATCGGCGGCGGCGTCGTGGGCTGCTCGGTTCTCTACCATCTGGCCAAGGCCGGCTGGACCGACATCATGCTGATCGAGCGCTCGGAGCTTACCTCCGGCTCGTCCTGGCACGCGGCCGGTGGCTTCCATACGCTGAACGGCGACCCCAATGTCGCCAAGCTGCAGGCCTACACGGTGCAACTCTACAAGGAGATCGAGGAAATATCCGGCCAATCCTGCTCGCTGCATCTGACCGGTGGCGTGATGTTGGCCGATACGCCCGAACGCATGGACTTCCTCCGCCTTGCCCACGCCAAGGGCCGCTATCTCGGCATGGACACCGAACTGATCACCCCGTCCGAAGCCAAGGCGATGTTTCCGCTGATGGACGAAACCAATTTCGTTGGCGCCATGTGGGATCCGGTCGAAGGCCATCTCGATCCGTCCGGCACGACGATCGCCTATTCCAAGGCGGCCAAGAAACTCGGCGCCGAGATCGTGCTGCGCAACCGCGTCGTCGAACTGACGCAGGAGGTCGACGGCACCTGGAATGTCGTCACCGAACAGGGCACGGTGAAGGCCGAGCATGTCGTCAATTGCGGCGGCCTGTGGGCGCGCGAGATCGGCCGCATGGTCGGCGTCGAACTGCCCGTGCTGGCCATGGAGCACATGTATCTCCTGACCGAGCCGATGCCGGAGGTCGAGGAATTCAACAAATCGACCGGCCGCGAGATGATCGGCGTGCTCGACTTCAAGGGCGAGATCTACACGCGCCAGGAGCGCAACGGTATCCTGCTCGGCACCTATGAGAAGGCCTGCAAGCCGTGGTCGCCGGTCAACACGCCGTGGGATTTCGGCCACGAATTGCTGCCGCCCGACCTCGACCGCATCGCGCCGTCGCTGGAAATCGGCTTCAAGCATTTCCCCGGCATCGAGAAGGCCGGCATCAAGCAGATCATCAACGGCCCCTTCACCTTCGCGCTGGACGGCAACCCGCTGGTCGGCCCAGTGCAGGGCCTGACCAATTTCTGGTGCGCCTGCGCCGTCATGGCCGGTTTCAGCCAGGGGGGCGGCGTCGGCTTGGCGCTGTCGAACTGGATGGTTCATGGCGATCCCGGCTTCGACGTATGGGGCATGGATGTCACCCGCTTCGGCGAATGGGCCGGGCTGCGCTACACCAACGCCAAGGTGCGCGAAAATTATTCGCGCCGCTTCTCCATCCGCTTCCCCAATGAAGAACTCCCGGCCGCACGCCCGGCGCAGACAACGCCGCTCTACGACATCATGCTGGCCAACAACGCCGTCATGGGTGACTCCTGGGGTCTCGAGACACCGCTCTGGTTCGCACCGAAAGGCCAGGAGCCCAGGGATATCGTCTCCTTCCATCGCTCCAACGATTTTGGGCCGATCGGCGAGGAAGTGCGCGCCACGCGTGAGCGTGTCGGCGTCACCGAGATCGCCAACTTCGCCAAATACGAAGTGTCGGGACCGGCGGCGGAGGACTTCCTCAACCGGCTGATGACCAACCGCATGCCGAAGACCGGCCGCATCGTGCTGTCGCCGATGCTCAACGAATTCGGCAAGCTGATCGGCGACTTCACCATCGCCAAGGCCGCTGAAGACCGCTTCATGATCTGGGGCTCATCGGCGGCGCAGAAATACCACATGCGCTGGTTCGAGAAGCATTTGCCGAAGGACGGTTCGGTGCGCATCCACCGCTTCGACCAGACGCTGGTCGGCCTGTCGATCGCCGGACCGAAATCGCGGGATTTGCTACAGAAGCTGGTCGATATCGACATCTCGACCAAATCCTTCCGCTTCATGGATTTCCGCGAGATGGCGGTCGGCGGCGCGCCGTGCCTGGTCAACCGCATCACCTACACCGGCGATCTCGGATATGAGATCTGGATGGCGCCAACCTACCAACGCCTCGTCTATCATCAGATCAAGGATGCCGGCGAGGAATTCGGCCTCGTCGATTTCGGCATGCGGGCTCTGCTGTCGATGCGTCTTGAAAAGAACTTTCCGACCTGGTTCCGCGAGCTGCGGCCGATCTACGGACCGTTCGAAGGGGCGATGGACCGCTTCATCAAGCTGGAGAAGAACGATTTCATCGGCCGCGAGGCTGCCGCCAAGGAACACGCCGAGGGGCCGAAACTGCGCCGCGTTTCCTTCATCGTCGATGCCGCGGATGCCGATGTCATGGGCGACGAGCCGATCTGGGCCAGGGTCAGCAAGGATTACGGCACGGTTGAGAAGCCGCATGGCTATGGCGCGCCGCGCTTCGACACGGGCGGTAAGGAGATACGCGGCTCCAAGGCGGCCGAAGGCGCTTCGGCCGTGCGCGGCATCGTCGACGGCGACTGGCGCGTGGTCGGCTGGGTCACGTCGGGCGGCTATGCCCACTATGTCAGGAAGTCGATGGCGCAGGGCTACGTGCCGGCGGCTCTTGCCGAGGACGAAAGCGCGGGCCTGTTCGAAATCGAAATCCTCGGACATCGGCGCCCGGCCCGCATCAATGTCGCAGCACCCTTCGATCCGAGCGGCGAAAAGATGCGGACCTGAGGTTCGATCATGGACAGCGCGGGGCCAAAGGGCAGCTTTGGCCGGCATCGCAAGATCATGCCGTTCGAGCCGGGCTCGATCGAGGCGCTGCGCGACGCCTCCCGGCAGAAGGCGGCGGCGCTCAACCGGCATGTGCTGGGCTATGGCGCGCAGGCGGAGGCTGAATGGGCCGCGGCAGGCATTGCCGCTCCCGATCTGCCTGCGATGCGTCAATACCGGCTGGAGCGTATCCGCGCCGAGTTGAGGCGCCGCGGCTATGCCGGCGCCCTGCTCTACGACCCCGTCAACATCCGCTACGCGACGGACTCCACCAACATGCAGTCGTGGGTGGCGCACAATCCGACGCGGCATTGCTTCGTTGCCACCGACGGACCGGTGGTGCTGTTCGACTATTTCTCCTGCGAACACCTCTCCGACCATTCCGGCATCGTTGACGAGGTTCGCCCCGCTGTGTCGTGGATGTACCTCTATAGCGGCGAGCTTACGGAGCAAAAGGTCCGCCGCTGGGCCGCCGGCATCGCCGATCTGGTTCGGGAACATGGCGGCGCCAACAGCCGCATCGCAGTCGACCACATCAACCCTGAAGGCGTCGAGGAACTGGCGCGCCTTGGCGTTTCGATCGGCAATGGCGAGGCGGTGATGGAGAATGCGCGGCTGATCAAGTCGCCGGACGAAATCCTTGCCATGCGCCGCGCTATCGCAGCCTGCGAGGCGGCGATGGGGGAGATGGAACAGGCTCTGAAGCCAGGGATTTCCGAGAATGAGCTATGGGCCGAACTGCATCGCGGCAACATCGCCCGCGGCGGCGAATGGATCGAGACGCGGCTGCTGACGTCAGGCCCGCGCACCAATCCGTGGTTCCAGGAATGCTCGTCACGCAAAATTGTATCAGGCGATCTCGTCGCCTTCGACACCGACCTGATCGGTCCCTACGGCTTTTGCGCTGACCTATCGCGCACATGGCTGTGCGGCGATGCAAAGCCGTCCGACGAGCAGCGCGAGCTGTTTCGCATCGCCGCCGGCCAGATTGAGCACAACACGCGATTGTTGCAGCCCGGCATGTCGTTCCGCGACCTCGTCGAGCACTCGGCGGTGCCACCGGGAGACAGCTACCCGGCTCGTTACGGCGTGCTCTATCACGGGGTCGGTCTGGCCGACGAATACCCGACCTTGCCGCATGCCGGCGACTGGACGTCGGATACGCCGGATGGCGCGCTGGAACCGGGAATGGTGCTGTGCGCCGAAAGCTATATCGGCAGGCTTGGCGGGCGCGAAGGCGTGAAGATCGAGGAGCAGATCCTCATCACTGAGACCGGCAACGAGCAGCTTTCAACCTATCCGCTTGACCAGCGGTTGCTCGGGTAGGCCGGCAAGCGCCTCGCGCAGTGAGGTTACCGTCTTTTCCGGTGTCGTTGCGGCGGTGATGTAAGGCAGGCCCTTGCGCCGTCCCGTCCAACCAACGACCCTTACTTTCCGAGCTGCTGGCTCGAAGCGCTGCGCCAGCACCCAGCTCTCGCAGTCGATGGCCGCGACATCGGCCTTGCCCTCTGCAATTGCGACGATCGAGGAACGGTGCCCGCCGCTTTTGCTGCGCGAGGCAAAGAGGTCAAGGCTCTCGCCCATCGCCTCCAGGTCGCGCGTCAGTCCGATCAGGCCGGACATGGAATCGAGATTGTTGAAGGTGAAGCGCTTGCCGCGGATGCGATCGAGCGGGATCAGCGGGCCGCCGTCAGCTGGCGAGGCAACCGATGGCGCGCCATCCGCCAGCATGACGATGGCGCTGGAGTAGAGCTCGCCCTGCCCGCCTTCATAGCCGTCGTAGCTCGGCTGGCCGATCACCTGCACATGCCTGGACAGGCCAAGCTCCATCGGCCCCCAGCAGGTCTGCGCGAACAGCAGCGCCGGGTGCAGCCACAGTCTGTGAAAATCGAGTTCGTCCGGCGGCAATGTCGCCGGGTCGGACGCGATCAGTGCTCCCTGGGCATCGTGAATCCCGCCCGGCATCGGCGGCAGGTCACCATTGCGGCGCACGATGGTTTCCGGCGCGTCGATGGCCTTTTGCCGGAATGCATCGCGCAATCCCGCCCATTGAGCGTCGATCTGGGCGCGCACTTCAGGCCAATCATACATCGGCAACGCCGCAACCAATTCACTCATGACCGAATCTGACCACTATGTCTGGACTGAAGGGAACCGATCCCAGCCAGTCAATCAGGCAGCACCTGCCTGCCGCAAAACTCATTCCTTGGGCGGCTCGGCGGGAACCGGCGCGCTGCCAAGCCCGCTGATGCTGCGCGCCCTTACGCGCGGCTTGAACGCCCTGCCGGGCTCCGCTTGGCGCCGCAGTACCGGGTGCACGACCGGCTCCTTCGCCTTGAAGGCATAGGCCTTGATCAGCGCGAAATAGTTTGGATAGGCATAGCCATTGTTCATCCGCAGCCACTCGTCGCGACGGTCGCGAAACAGCTTTGGAAGCTGGTACCAGGCTACTGTCGGGCTCTTGTGGTGGATGAAATGCAGATTGTTGTTGAGGAACAGGAACGACAGCGGCGAGCGCTCGACGATCACCGTGCGGCCCTCCGGGTGTTCCGACCATTGATGCTCGGCAAACGTACGGATCGAAATCAGCGACTGGCCGAGCCAGACCGGCACGAGAATGTAAAGCCACAGCGGAATGCCGAAGCCGAACTGGACGATCGGCACCACGATGGCAAGCCCGATCGCGTGCAGCAGCCAAGCTCTGCGGACCACCTTCTCGCCGGCGATCATTTGCCTGGTGTCGTCGATGAAAAAACCGATGCATGACAGCCAGGGGCCGAGCACCAGACGGCCGGTCATGGTGTTGTTGATCCTGAGGAGAAACTTCATCGTCGGCGGCAGCTCTTCATGCTGCCACAGCGCCTGATAATAGCTTTCCGGATCGTCCAACGGGTCAGTCAGCCGCTCGTCGGCGTGGTGGCGCAGATGTATGGTCTTGAAGCGTCGGAACGGCCAGACCAGGCCGATCGGCAGGAAGACGAAGGCTTCGTTGACCCGCGCATTGCGCGTCGGATGACCGTGCAGCACTTCGTGCATGATCGAGGATTGGAGTGCGGCGGTGAAGGCGAGGACGGCGAGCGCGGGGATGGGGTATGATGGCCAGAGCAGGAAACCGGCGGCTAGCCATGTTGCGTAACAGAAGAAAGCGAGAGCCACTGTCGGCCATTCGATAGCCGGTATGCTTTGTCGCCTGATGCTCTTGCCCGTCATGCTATCGACCACTGCCCCTCAGTCGCCGGAACCCCAACTGGTTCCTGACAGCATTGTGTCAGGAGAAATGATTCCACTCAACGCGACAAAGTGCACAAGCTGTTGCGATTGCGCATTTTTGACCGCACATGTTATACATTGTAAACAGACTTAGGGATTCATTTACGCCTAGGGAGCGCTCGAAGACGCTTCGGCGCAAATTTTTCCTCAATCGGACCGGAGCACCGATATGGACAAGCGTGATCTGTCGACCATCTTTCGCGAACGCCTGAAAATGCTCTTGACACGCTCCGACCTCAATCAGTCGGCTTTCGCGACTGCGGTCGGCATCGATCGCTCGGCGCTGTCGCAGTTGCTGTCAGGCGCCTCGACCCGCCTGCCTCGCGCCGAGACGCTGCTCAACATCGCTGCCGAGTTCAAAGTGTCGCTCGACTGGCTTCTCGGCCTCAGCCAGGACGAGGGCCTCACCGGCGAAATCCGCGAGAGCCTCGAGATCGAGGAGGCACCCGATGGCTTCGATCGCACGCTGCTGGCCAAATGGCATGCCGAGGCCGCCGGCACCAAGATCCGCTACGTGCCGGCCGGCATTCCCGATCTCCTGCGCACCGAAGCGCTGGTCGAGTACGAAGCGGGCATCACCAACAAGAGCCGCCTGGCGCAGGCCGGCGAAACGCAATACCGCATCGACTATAACAGGCGGCCGGAAACCGACATGGAAGTCTGCATGCCGCGCCATACGCTGGAGATATTCGCGCGCGGGCTGGGCGTCTGGGATCGTTTCCCGGAAGCCGATCGGCGCGCCCAGCTGCTGCACATGGCGACCCTGCTCGACGATCTCTATCCGGCATTCCGGCTGTTTCTCTATGACGGGCGGATGCGCTATTCGATCCCCTACACAATCTTCGGGCCCTATCGCGCCGCCATCTATGTCGGCGACATGTATCTGGTGCTCAACGCCACGCAGCCGATCCAGACGCTGATCCAGCATTTCGACAATCTGATCCGCGCCGCCGACATCAACGCGCACGAGGCGGCAGGCTTCGCGCACAGACTGGCCGGCATGTCGTTCCCATCAGGCACTGTCTGAGCCTCGGGATTATGATTCCATGGGCGGACTGGATCCTGCCGTCACTGCTATTTCATTGACTGCACATAAAGACTTCTTTATATCCTTATTCGAATTCGAAACATGAGAGCCAATCCGATGACGACCACCAACCCGATCGATGCGCTGTTGGCTGAAAAGGGTGTGCTGCTCGCCGATGGCGCCACCGGCACCAATCTGTTCGCCATGGGGCTCGAGGCCGGCGAGGCGCCCGAACTGCTGAACGAGACGGCGCCCGACACCATCACAAGCCTGCACCAGAATTTCGTCGATGCCGGCGCCGACATCATCCTGACCAACTCTTTCGGCGGCACTCGTCATCGCTTGAAGCTGCACCATGCGCAGGACCGCGCGCATGCGCTGAACAAGCGCGCGGCCGAACTTGCGCGCGCCGTCGCCGACAAGGCCGGTCGCAAGGTGATCGTCGCCGGCTCGGTCGGCCCGACCGGCGAATTGCTGGTACCGCTTGGCGCCATGACCTATGACGAGGCGGTCGACGCCTTCGCCGAGCAGATCGAGGGCCTCAAGGCCGGCGGCGCCGAAGTTGCCTGGATCGAGACGATGTCGGCTCCCGACGAGATCCGCGCCGCTGCCGAGGCTGCCATCCGCGTCGGCCTGCCCTACACTTACACCGGCTCCTTCGACACCGCCGGCCGCACTATGATGGGTCTGCTGCCTAGGGATATCCACGGCGTCACCGATGGGTTGTCGCAGGCGCCGCTCGGCGTTGGTGCCAATTGCGGTGTCGGAGCATCCGATATCCTGGCCTCGCTGCTCGACATGACCGAGGCGAAGCCGGAGGCGACGGTGATCGTCAAGGGCAATTGCGGTATTCCTGAATTCCGCGGCACCGAAATCCATTATTCCGGCACGCCCGAACTGATGGCCGATTATGTCAGGCTCGCCGTCGATGGCGGCGCCAAAATCATAGGCGGCTGCTGCGGCACCTCGTTCCAGCACCTTGCCGCGATGCGCAAGGCGCTCGACGCCCACACCAAGGCGGATCGTCCGACCGTCGAAAAGATCGTCGAGCGCATCGGTCCGATGCGCAACAAGGTGGCGACGGAAAACACCGCCGAGACCAGTGAAGCCCGCCGCGAGCGCCGCCGCAGCCGCGCCTGATCCTGTGGGTCTTTTACTCGCTGTTGTCGGCGTAGCTCGACTGCGCCGACTTGAAATCGACCAAACTGTCGCTGCGCATCGTCATCAGCGCGCCGGATGAAGTCGGATCAGTGATCTGCTCCAGCATGATGCGGAAGCGGTCGTTGTTCAGCGCCGACATGGCGGTGTGGCGCGCCTGCGCGACATCGTCGCCGATGCGCCTGGATTCGGATGACGGGGCAGATGGAACCGCCGAAGCGTCTCGTGCCGGCGGCATCGAGTTGGCGATAGTCCTGATCTGCAATTTCGCCTCCTCAAGCCCCGTAGACCTATCCCGTGTAGCAAGGAGGAGGTTGCGATCCGGTACCGGAAATGCCGAGCAATTTAACGATCATGCAGGTTAACGCCGCGCTTCGGATCTGTTGAGATTCAGGTCAGACCGAGCCGAAAATGGTGGTTTTCGAGAACCGGAGTGGAGCGTACTTAAAGTACGCGAGCACCGGAAGCGCAGAGAACCTCCATTTGCAGGCCGGTCTCACCTGAATATCAATAGATCCGAAAAAAGGCCGGCAAGGGAATAACCCCTCACCGGCCTGCCTCACCCGCCCGTTGGTCGGTTCCCCTGTCGGAACGATCCCGTCTGAAGAAACCGGCCGTTATCACCGCTACCGGTTACCGCCCAGCGCCGAGGCAAGGCGCACAAGCGAGAGGAACTCGGACCTGTACCCAAACGGGTCGGCTCCTCGAGCGGCAGTGGCGATCTCCATGATCTTGTCGTAACCGAACTTCGCGGTCGCATCCTCGTCGCGCAGCTTCTGGCCGAAGGCGGCAACGGCGACAGAGAAGCGCTGGTCGGTGCTGGCCTGGTCGAAGGACGAAATCTCGTTGGCCGAGGTCACCGGCGTGGTGATCAGCTTCGAGACGTCTTCATTGGGCAGCTTGTAGCGTATCTTGACGAAGGCATATTCGTCCGCATTGGCAACGCCGCCATTGTCCACTGACGCCTGGCCATAGCGCAGCGGATCGATCTGCTCGCCACCGCTGCCATTCGGCGTGATCTCGTAGATCGCGGTGACGGAATGGCCCGAACCGATATCGCCGGCATCCACGCGGTCATTGTTGAAATCCTCGCGGTTCAACGCCCGGGTCTCATAGCCGATCAGGCGATATTCCGAGACCTTGTTC
This sequence comes from Mesorhizobium sp. M0051, assembly GCF_040323235.1. Lineage (NCBI taxonomy): Bacteria > Pseudomonadati > Pseudomonadota > Alphaproteobacteria > Hyphomicrobiales > Phyllobacteriaceae > Mesorhizobium > Mesorhizobium sp. M0051. The sequence goes on along the minus strand of NZ_JAMYUT010000002.1, from coordinate 60,963 downwards.
GGGTTGAACTCGACCTGGATCTTCACATCCTTGGCGATGGTGAACAGCGTCGAGGAGGCATCCTCGACCAGCACTTTCTCGGCCTCGGCCAGTGTGTCGATATAGGCGGCGGTGCCGTTGCCGTTCTGGGCGATGGTCTGCATCATCTGGTCGTTCAGATTGCCGCGGCCGAAACCGAACACCGACAGGAAGACACCGGTCTTGCGCTCGCTCTCGATCAGCCGCTTCAGATCATCGTCGTCGCTCTGGCCGACATTGAAGTCGCCGTCGGTGGCCAACATCACCCGGTTGACGCCATCCTTGACGAAGGATTTTTGCGCCAGCCTGTAAGCTTCCTTGATGCCCGCCTCGCCGGCCGTGCTACCACCGGGCGTCAAATTGTCGATGGCACTGAGTATCTTGTCCTTTTCGGACGCCTTGGTCGGCTCCAGGACTGTGCCCGCATCACCGGCATAGGTGACGATTGAGATGGTATCGTCAGCCTTCAGCTTGCTGACCAGCAGCTGGAAAGCCGACTTGAGCAGCGGCAGCTTGTCCGGCTCGTCCATCGAGCCCGAGACATCGATCAGGAAGACCAGATTGGCCTTCGGCTGCTCGGTCGGCTTGACGTCAAACCCCTTGATGGCGACATGCATCAGCCTGGTGTGTGTGTTCCACGGCGTCGGCATCACGCTGACGGTCGCGTTGAACGGCGTCGACGCAGACTCCGGTCCCTTCCAGTCATACGGGAAGTAGTTGATCATCTCCTCGACGCGCACCGTATCGGCCTGCGGCAGGGTGCCCTGCTTCAGCGAGCTGCGCACGAAGGAATAGGAGGCTGTGTCGACGTCGATCGAGAAGGTCGAGACCGGATCCTCGAGCGCGGCATGCACCGGATTGGTCTTGAAATCCTCGATGCGGTCGCGGTTCTCTTCCTGTGGCGCCAGCTGGTCGGCCGGCATGGTGGCGGGTTGCTGCGGCGCCACCAGCTTGGATTCGGCCTGGATACGGGCGGCACGCGACGTGCCATCGGCATTTGGAGATGGCATAAGGCCCGTCACCACTCTGCCAGACGGCGCGGCTCGGCTATCCAGTGCGAACTCGCCCGTCGGGGCTGGCGCCGGAGGTGCAATGTTCATCTTTCCAGCGTTAGCGGCGTCCTGGCGGGGAGCGCCCGTCGCCGATTCCTGCTGTGTCGCACCGCCGGTAACGGTCGATTCGGATTTCGGCGGCGAGGTCGGCGCCACGAGCGCATCGGTGGCGTCGCGGCTTTCCACATCGGCGTCGGTCTTCTTGTCTTTCTCCAACTCGGTGCGAGCCGGCTTCGGCTCGGCCAACGGCTTCACGATCGCCGGCTTGTCGGCCAGTGTCTCGCTGATCTTCTCGTCGCCGCCGAACTTAGGCGGCTGTTCCCTCAGCAGATGGAAGGTGGCGTATCCGGCGATCGGCAGGGCGACGAGCCCTGCAAGGGCCGGTGTGGCGATGAGTTTCTTTTGCATGATCTCGCTCCAGAGCTTTTGTGCTCGCTCTGTGAGACGAAGCCCGCCAACCGTTCCTTGGGTGACAGCAGAAATATTTTCCTGATCGTATGCGCGCAGAGCAGCTTCGAAGGCACGGGCCTTCGCGCTCCCGCCCGGCGCCGGCGCCGCGATATCGCGCAGTCTCTTGAGTTCGTTGTCGTCGACCATGGTCACACTTCCCCGGCCGTGCGCATCAGCGTCTTCAGCCGTTTCTTCGCTTCATGGATGTGCCAGGAAACCGTCGTCTCCGAGATCGCCATCGCCTCGGCGGCGGCCGCGTGGCTCAATCCTTCGCCATAGACCAGCAGCACCGCGTCGCGTTGCTTGTCCGGCAATTGCCGCACCGCTGCCCAAAGCGCATCGGCCGGGTCTTCCGGTTCCGCCGAAGCCTCGCCCGCGATCAGCGCATGGATGCCATAGGCCTCGGTCTTGATAGTCTCGCGCGCGGTCTTGCGCATCATGTCTCGCGCGGCGTTCATCGTCACGGAATAGAGCCATGTCGTGAAGGCGCCGCCGCCGCGATAATCGCGGATCGCCTTGCCCAACCGCACGCAGACTTCCTGGGCGATGTCTTCGGCGTCCGCCTTCTTGCCGCACCAGCGATAGGCGGCGCGATAGACGAAGTCATAGTGCCTTTCCAGCAATGTGCCGAAGGCCCCCCTGTCTCCGCCCTTCGCACGCCCTATCAGTTCGGCGTCGGAGGCTTCGCTTTCATCCAGCATCATCGCCATCATTTGCCTGTTGGACGAAGGCTAATGGCGATTCCTTTGGGCAATGGAAAGATTTTTTTGGAAACAGCCGGATCGTGACCATCAACGCCCGCTTGACACATCTATATCTCGGCGGTTATACGTCAAATCAATAGCTGGTGAGTTATCAATCCAATGACCAACGCTCATGATGTCCTCTTCAGGACGCTCTCCGATCCGACGCGTCGGGCGATCTTCGAGCGCCTGTGCCGCGAGGGTGAACAGACGGTGGGGGCGTTGACGGCTCAATCCGGCGTGTCACAGCCGGCGGTGTCGAAACATCTCGGTCTGCTCAGGCAGGCCGGGCTGGTGCGCGATCGCCATGAGGGACGGCAGACCCACTATAGCGCCCAGCTCGCAGCGCTTTCCCCACTGACCGATTGGACGAACCAGATGAACGCGTTCTGGCAGAGCCGGTTCGACGACCTCGAAAATTTGCTCAAAAGAATGGACCAATGACCAACACTGCAACCGAAACGCGCTCCGTCGTCGTCGAACGCGAGATACCTTATCCGGCGGAAAAGATCTGGCGCGCGCTCACCCAACCGCATCTGATCGAGGAGTGGCTGATGAAGAACAACTTCAAGCCAGTCGTGGACCACCGGTTCAATCTCAGCGCCGACTGGGGCGGCGTCACCTGTCAGGTCCAGACAGTCGAGCCCAATAAGACGCTATCCTACACCTGGGATACCAAGGATCTCGAGAGCGTGGTCACCTGGACGCTTACCGCTACGAGCAAGGGGACCCATCTGCGCATGGAGCAGACGGGCTTCCGGTCGGATCAGCAGCCTTACTTCCGCGGCGCCACGGTAGGCTGGCAAAGGTTCCTCACTGCCCTGGAGGATGTGCTGGCGCGGCTGGATTGAAACTGTCGGCAAGCGGATCGCTGGTCCGCTTCGGCTCGCCTGACGGGAGGTCTCATTGGACTGGAACAAATGGATCCGGCAAATTCATCGCTGGCTGTCGATCATCTTTACGCTGACCGTCATCGCCAACTTCGTCACCATGGCATTCGGGCAGCCTCCCGCTTGGGTGGTCTACTCACCACTGTTGCCGCTCTTCCTGCTGCTGTTCAGCGGTCTGTACATGTTCGTGCTGCCCTATGCCGCCAACCGCGCGCAGCATGCGGGCGGATAGGAGTGGCAGAATGGCCAAGACGCCGGGACAATCGACCAAGGCCAGCGCCGCACCGGTCCTGCTGTCGGGCGGCAACCCGCAGATAGCCAAAGGCGACGGCGACGCCCCGGTGCAGGCATACATCGCCGCAATGCCGGGCTGGAAGCGCGGCCTAGGCGAGCGCCTCGACGCACTCATCCAGCGCAACGTGCCTGACGTGCGCAAGGCCGTGCGATGGAACTCGCCATTCTACGGCATCGAGGGCCAGGGCTGGTTCGTGTCGTTCCATGTCTTCACCCATTACGTGAAGGTGACCTTCTTCAGCGGCACGTCATTGCGGCCGATCCCGCCCGGCGGCACGGCAAAGAGCAAGGATGTGCGCTGGATCGACATCCGCGAAGACCAGTTCGACGAGGCGCGGATGGCGGACTGGGTGAAACAAGCCGCGGCCCTGCCCGGCTGGATCCCGCAGCGACCGAATACGACAGAGGAGAAAGAGCGATGAAGATCAAGCTGACCAGCGTCTACGTGGACAACCAGGAAAATGCACTGCGCTTCTATACCGACGTGCTCGGCTTTATCAAGAAAGCCGATTTCAGCAATGGGCCCTATCGCTGGCTGACCGTTGCATCTGCCGAAGAACCCGACGGGACCGAGCTGCAGCTCGCGCTCAATGACAACCCGGCCGCCAAGGCCTATCAGGAAGCCATCTTCAAACAGAGCCAGCCCGCGGTTATGTTCTTCACCGACGACGTCAAGGGCGACCATGAGCGCATCAAGGCGAAGGGCGCAGCATTCACGATGGCGCCGACCGAGGTCACGGGTTCAACGATCGCCCAGCTGAACGACGGCTGTGGTAACCTCGTTCAGATCACCCAGCTGGCGCGCTGGTAAGGCGGCAATTGAAAACGCGTCAAAGCGCAGGAAGGCACACAATGAGCCCATCCGAACAGATCGACCAGCTGATCGCCGGCCTCACTGACTGGCGCGGCGAGACGCTCGCCGGCATCCGCAAGACCATCCTTGCAGCCAACCCGGACATCGTCGAGGAATGGAAGTGGATGGGCAGCCCGGTATGGTGCCTCGACGGAAACATCGTGGTCGGCAACGCGCACAAGGACAAGGTGAAGCTCACCTTTTCCCATGGCGCCAGCCTGCCCGATCCAGACAAGCTGTTCAACAACGGTTTTGGCGGCAAGGTGTGGCGGGCAATCGACATCTTTGAGGGCGATAAGCTCGATGAGGATGCCCTGAAAGAGCTCGTCCGTGCCGCTATCGACTACAATCAGGCCAAAAAGAAGAAGAAGGCGCCGGTGGTTACTGGAGCAAAGCCACAGAAGTAAAACTACCAAGCCCGTCGTGGATCGGCGCTAAGCTGCCTGCCCCGCCACCCAGCCCGACGACCATGCCCATTGGAAATTATAGCCGCCCAGCCAACCCGTGACATCGACGACTTCGCCGATGAAGAACAGGCCCGGCACGGATTTCGCCTGCATCGTCTTCTGGTCGAGTCCGTTGGTGTCGACCCCGCCCAGCGTCACTTCGGCGGTGCGGTAGCCTTCTGAACCGGCCGGCTTGATGCGCCATTCATTGACCGCGGCGGCGACGGTTTTGATCTGGGCGTCAGAAAGATCGGCGAGGTTACCGTCGAGCCCGGTTCGCTCAGCGATCGATTGTGCAAGCCGCTTCGGCAGATGATTTGCCAGCACTGTCTGCACCGCTTGCCGTCCATTGCCGTGCTTGGCGGCGCGAATGAGGTCCGCCACATCCATCCCCGGCAGCATGGCGACGCGGATTTCATCGCCCTCGCGCCAATAGGACGATATCTGCAGGATGGACGGTCCGCTGACGCCGCGATGCGTGAACAGCATCGCTTCAGCGAACCGCGTGCTGCCGCAGGCGACTTCCGCGTCGACGGCGTTGCCAGCCAGGGGCGCCAACCGCTCGAGCGTGTTGGCGTCGAAGGTCAGCGGTACCAGCGCCGGCCGCGTTTCGACAACAGCAAGGCCAAACCGTTCCGCAAGCTCATAGCCGAAACCGGTCGCCCCCATCTTGGGGATCGACTTGCCGCCACAGGCCACAACAACGGACTGGCAAGTGACCGTGCCCGTGGAGAGGGTGAGCATAAACCCCTCGGCGGTTTTGCGGACATCCTCAACCTTGGTCGACAGTGCCAGCTCCACGCCCCTGCCCTGCATTTCCGAGACCAGCATGTCGATGATCTGGCGTGCGGAGCCGTCGCAGAACAACTGCCCAAGCGTCTTCTCGTGGTAGGCAATGCGGTGGCGTTGGACGAGCGCGATGAAATCGCGCTGTGTGTAGCGGCTGAGCGCCGAAATGCAGAAATGTGGATTGCCCGAGAGAAAATTTTTCGGGCTGGCATGGATGTTGGTGAAATTGCACCGGCCGCCGCCGGAGATGCGGATCTTTTCGCCAGGCATTGCCGCGTGATCGAGGATCAGCACCGAACGGCCGCGTTTGGCCGTCTCCACGGCGCACATCATTCCGGCGGCACCCGCGCCGATGATCACGACATCATAGGATTGCATCAGCTATTCGTTCCCGCTCGACCCGCTCATCCGGGGCCGCGCCATTTGTGCTGCCTGATACAGCGAACGAGACGGGCAGCCAACAGGCAAGAACAGCCGCGGAAGAGCAGAGCTAGTAGGCGCTGCCTGGGAGCGGCGGCAAGGTGAAAATCATCTGCCGCCGCCGCTCATTCTTCGTTCCATCGGTCGTGCGGTCGTAATCGCATGGCGCTCCGCGCAGGGCGATCTGTGCGATCAATGGAATAGGCCACGTCGCTATGACGGTGCGCGCAGATAGTCATCTTCTGACCTGGCAGTGAATCCCGACATTAGACGAGCGTCTCGGCGAAGAACTCCGTCAATCGCTTCCAGTGGCGCTCCGCACCTACGGCATTGAAAGCGCTATGGTCGGGCACACACCAGCCATGCGCCACGCCGACGTAGTTCTCGATGAGGTAGTCGACGTCCGCCACCCTGAGCGCCTCGGCCAGTCGTGCCGACTGTTCCGGCGGGAAACTTCTGTCGGTACCCGACATGCCGACATAGACCCGCGCCTTGATGGAGGCTGCCTTGCGATGCGGGCTGTCGGCGGCATCGCTGGCCAGATTGCCGCCGTGGAAGCTCGCCGCGGCCCTTATCCTGTCCGGATAGGTCGCGGCGGCATTCAGTGCCCGGCCGCCACCCATGCAAATAGCCAACGGTGCCGATGCGTCCAGTGATGCCTTCAGCAGCCAGAGCGTCGAGGAATGCACCGCTGTCGCGGATGGTCATCTCCTGCGTCGTACCACTGACCAGCGCCGTCAGCGCTGCCTTGGTGTTTTCCTCGACGAAGGCGGTCTTGGCGTCGAACGGCCCGTAAGGCGCATTTCGGTAGAACAGGTCCGGCACCAGCACTGCATAACCTTCATTGCCAGCCGCTCGGCCATGCTGACGAGCGCCGGCCGCGGACCGAAAGCGTCCTGATAAAGAATGACGCCGGCCTTGGTCGAAGATGCCTTTGCCGAACGGAAAAGCCCTGCCTTGGCAACGCCATCCCTGGTCTCGATGTGAAGGTGTTGTTTCGTCATCGCCCGGCTCCGTTCGGTTGTCGTGCGATACATATCCGGCCAAGCCGATACGGCAAGGCGCTCTCTAAACCTGGTAGTCAACATATCGTGCGGGATTGGGTGTCGGCCTACAGCCCCGCGAATGCCGCCATGTGGAAGACTTGAACTTCCGCGGGATAGCGATAGGCCGTGGCATAGGGACAGGCATTGCGATCGAGGCAGCCGCCGGCACGGCACGGTTCGCCGTCCGCCCCTCGTACATGCGCCAAGCAGGACTGATAGGCGAATCCTTGCGGGGAATAAGCAGCGACCGGACAGGATTTTAGGCAGGGCTTTTCGACACAGGTATCGCAAAGGTGGGGCGCTGCCTCGGCGGCCCGAACCGGAAGCTCGTCCTCGAACAGCAGCGCGCCGCGATAGGCGTGCCAGAGCCCGTATTGCGGATGCATGAGGATACCGAGCGGTGAAGGCTTCAGCCCCTCCGCTCGCATCGCCCATTGCTGGAACGGCAGGTAAGGCTTGTCGGAAGGCGAAACGGCGCGCGCCCCGAATGTCTTCGCCACGGCACCGATCGCTTCGCGCGACCAGCTGTCGAGCGGATTGGCGATTTTCTGTGGTTGCTGTTCGCGCCAACGCATGAAATACGGCCAGGGAGCGGCACCCGCCTGCCCCACCAGCAGAATAGCTCTGGCCGGCGCGCCCGATGGTCCCCTTGGCGAGGCTTCGCCAGGCGCAAAATTGAAACCGCCGCGAAGAACGAGGCCGTTGGCGAGAAACGCCCCAGCGATGCTGTCAACGCTGCAGGCAGGCGTAGTCATTCCTTCTTGACCGGATCGGAGAAAGCGCTCCGCCAGACTTCCTTGTGAATGATGTTGGCGACTTTAGCCCCGCCTGACTCGGGCTCCTTTCAAGTGAAGGCGTCGGGCATCGATCCCTTCTTCTTGGCGATGAAGTCCTTCAAGGCTTCGTCGATGCTCGGATCGAGGTGCGGCGCCTCGTAGCTCTCCAGCCAGCGGCGGGCAAGCTCGTTGGCTCGCTGCGGCGCTGTCTTCTCGCCTTCGGCCAGCCACTGCTCATAGGAATTGTTGTCGGCGATATTGGAGCGATAGAAGGCGGTCTGGAAATTGGCCTGGGTGTGGTCGCAGCCGAGATAGTGGCTGCCCGGCCCGACCTGGCGGATCGCATCCATCGCCTGGCCGTTTTCCGACAGATCGATGCCCTCCGAGAATTTCTGCGTCATCCCGAGTTGGTCGATATCCATCATGAATTTTTCATAGCAGGACGCGAGCCCGCCCTCGAGCCAGCCGGCAGAGTGCAGCACGAAATTGGTGCCGGCCAGGATGGTCGAGTTCAACGTGTTGGCGCTTTCATAGGCTGCCTGAGCATCCGGAACCTTGGACGCGCAGAGCGAGCCGCCGGTGCGGAACGGCAGGCCGAGACGGCGCGCCAGCTGTGCCGCGCCATAGGAAACCAGCGACGGCTCCGGCGTGCCGAAGGTCGGCGCGCCCGACTGCATCGAGATGGACGACGCGAAGGTGCCGAACAGCACCGGCGCGCCCGGCCGGATCAGCTGCGTGAACGATGCACCGGCCAGCACCTCGGCCAGAACCTGCGTCAGCGTGCCGGCCACCGTCACCGGGCTCATCGCGCCGGCAAGGATGAATGGCGTGACGATGCAGGCCTGGTTGTGGCGCGCATAGACTTTCAGCGCGCCGAGCATGGTCTCGTCGAACACCATCGGCGAGTTGGCGTTGATCAGGCTGGTCAGCACCGTGTTGTTCTCGACGAAATCGTCGCCGAACACGATCTTGGCCATGGCGACGGTGTCTTCGGCGCGCTCCGGCGCGGTCACCGAACCCATGAATGGCTTGTCGGAATATTTGATGTGGCTGTAGATCATGTCGAGATGGCGTTTGTTGACCGGCACGTCGACCGGCTCGCACACAGTGCCGCCCGAATGGTGGATCGACGGCGCCATATAGGCGAGCTTCACGAAATTCCGGAAATCCTCGATCGTCGCGTAACGCCTGACACCATCGAGGTCACGCACGAAGGGCGGACCGTAGACCGGCGCGAAGACCGTGGCATTGCCGCCGATCTGCACCGAGCGCTCGGAATTGCGGGCGTGCTGGGTGTAGACGGACGGTGCGGTCCTGAGCAGCGAACGGCAAAGCCCTTTCGGAAAGTGCACGCGCTCGCCCTTGACGTCGGCGCCCGCCTCTTTCCAGAGCTGCAGCGCTTCGGCGTCATCGCGGAAGATGATGCCGATCTCCTCGAGCACCGTGTCGGTGTTCTTCTCGATCAGCGCCAGGCCTTCCTCATCCAGCACCTCATAGATGTTGATCTTGCGCTTGATGTAGGTGAGCTGGGTGCCGGGGCCACCGCCCGAACGTGCTGCGCGCCGGGCAGCAGCACCGCCGCTAGCGCCGCGCCCGCGTCGCGCGTTTGACGCTTCCTGATCGACTGCCGCGTGTTCGCTCATAGTCGTTCTTCCCTGAATTTGTTCTTGTCTGGAATCCGTAGCGACTGCCTCTCGCCGCTTCCTGCCAGATCGTAGCCATGCACCCTATTCGAAACGGCCCGCCAGCGCCAACGCCTGTCGCAAAATCGACAAGAATTGCAAGAGATTTGCGGTCGCTTTCCTTTTGCGGGAAGTCGCAAATCAGCTATGGATACATGCCCCTAGCGGGTTAGGAATGACCGTGAATATTTGGTGCCTTGCGACGCAGTCGCGATGCCGGCAGGAGTTCGATACAAATGTCCGACGACGAGATCATCCTTTCCGAACTTTCCGACGACGAGTTGGTGCAGCAGATGCACGACGATCTCTATGACGGGCTGAAGGAAGAGATTGAGGAAGGCACCAACATCCTGCTCGAGCGCGGCTGGGCGCCCTACAAGGTGCTCACCGAAGCGCTGGTCGAAGGCATGCGCATCGTCGGCGAGGATTTTCGCGACGGCATCCTGTTCGTTCCCGAAGTGCTGCTGTCGGCCAATGCGATGAAGGCCGGTATGTTCATCCTGCGTCCGCTGCTCGCCGCCACTGGTGCGCCGAAGCAGGGCAAGATGGTGATCGGGACCGTCAAGGGCGACATCCATGACATTGGCAAGAACCTTGTCGGCATGATGATGGAGGGCGCCGGCTTCGACGTCATCGACCTCGGCATCAACAATGCGGTCGAGAAATATCTCGATGCGATCGAGAAGCATCAGCCAGACATCATCGGCATGTCGGCACTGCTGACCACGACCATGCCCTACATGAAGGTCGTCATCGACACGATGAAGGAAAAGGGCATCCGCGACGACTATGTCGTGCTGGTCGGTGGCGCCCCGCTGAACGAGGAATTCGGCAAGGCCGTCGGCGCCGATGCCTACTGCCGCGACGCGGCGGTGGCGGTCGAGACCGCCAAGGATTACATGAAGCGCAAGCACAACGTTCGCGCTTCGGCCTGAGCCGGCCCCGAAATGCTCCATGAAAGAAGCCGCGCCTTGCAGCGCGGCTTTTTTGTCCCCAGATGATGAGGAAGGCTGCGCGTGGATCAAGGCTTGGTGACGGTGTCCTCGACTGCCTTGGCCGTCGACTTGACGTCCTTGCCGACGCCGCGGACAGTGTTCGCGCAAGCCGTAAGGGCTAGCGCGCAGGCCAATATGGCAATCGGCGCGATGCGTAGCAGTTTCATGAACGGTGTCTCCCTCAATAGATAAATCAGCGCCACAGCAACGAAAGCCGACCCGACTGGTCCCATGGCAAAGACGCAAATAACGAAACCGAATCAAGACGACAGGCTGCTCGTTATCGCCTGTGGGATGATTGCGCGCGAGGTTCTGGCCGTCAAGGAGCAGCTCAAGCTCGATCATCTCGACCTGACTTGCCTGCCGGCGGAGTTCCATTTCTATCCGGACCGCATAGCGCCGGCCATGGACAATGCGATCGAAAAGGCCAGGGCGGACGGCTATCAGCACATCTTCGTTGGCTATGCCGATTGCGGCACGGGCGGCATGCTCGACCGCGTCTGCGAGAAGCATGGCGTCGAGCGCATGGCAGGGCCGCACTGCTTCGCCTTCTACCAAGGCATGGACGCCTATACGAAGGTCGCCGACGACGACATGATGTCGTTCTACATGACCGACTTCCTGTGCCGTCAGTTCGACGCCTTCTTCATGAAGCCGCTCGGCCTCGACAAGCACCCGGAGCTGATCAAGGATTATTTCGGCAATTACGAGAAGCTGATCTATCTCGCCCAGACCGATGATCCGGAGCTCGACAAGGTAGCCGAAAAGGCTGCGAAAATGCTCGGTCTGGTCTATGAGCGCCGCGCCACCGGCTATGGCGATCTGACGGCTGGAGTGGCGCAGGCCGCTGCCGGCACCGGCTAGGCCGCCCCGCGCGGCGCCGTAGACCCGGTCGATCGAGGAAAATATCGTCCAGCCCTTTCGCGCGTAGGGGCCCGGAAAATCCGGGAAATTGCGCACTACGACCGACGGAGCATCGGCGATCAGAGCGCTGCTCGCCGGCGGCCACCGCCGCGTCGAGCAGGTTGAGCGTGCCTTGCACATTGGTGGCGACGAAATCGCTGTTTGCGCGGCTCTCTATGTTGGGCTTGTGCAGCGCGCCGCTGTGAATGATCGCGTCGATCTGGTTTTCCCTGACCGTCCGCATGACAAGGTCGCGATCAGCGATCGAGCCGACAAGGCGCTTCTCCGCGGATGGCGCAGGATCGAGCCCGATGACGTCATGCCCAATCGCGCGCAGGCGCGGTGCCAGTGCGCTGCCCAACTAACCCGACGATCCCGTGAGCAAGATTCGCATTCGTCACACCATGATTTTTGACCGTGACGCTGTTAAGCACGGATGACAGGCGCCAGCGACCCGATAGATTATGCACCAGCCGGCACTGCACCAGACTTCAACCGGGAGCCTCCTATGACCCTTCGCCCGCTGTTCGCCCTTGTCGGCCTGCTCTGCTGCACTCTTCCCGCCCTTGCCGATGGCGAGGTGCAGAAACTCATCACCGCCGCAGACAAGGCGCGGCTCGATAAGTATGGCGAGACGCGCAAGGCGGCGCTCGCCGAGGCGAAAGCGGGAGACCCGGCCGAGCTCAAGCAACTCGATACCTTGCTGGCGAAGCCGCTGGTTTCCTTCTCCGACAAGGGCCTGACCGGCAACTGGCAGTGCCGCACGATCAAGGCCGGCGGCCCTTTGCCGCTCGTCATCTATGGCTGGTTCAAATGTAAGGTGACCGACGACGGTTCCGGCTGGCAGCTGGAAAAGATCAGCGGCTCGCAGCGCACCAAGGGCCGTTTCTTCGACGATGGCGAAAAACGTGCGATCTATCTCGGCTCCTTCTATGTCAACAGCGATCCGGCAAAGCCCTATGGCAGTGGTCCGCAGACCGACCAGGTCGGCTATGCCTTTCGCAACAGCGCCAAGGAATGGCGCATCGAATTTCCGGCGCCCTACTATGAATCGAAGCTCGACATCATCGAGTTCCAGCGCTGACCATGTATCGAAGAGCTGATCACCAAGGATTAACCCGAACGCCCTAGCATCCCGCCCATTGTCGAGAACGGGTTGCTTGGAGGGGGCAAGATCCATGGCAGCATCAGAATCCAGTACGCGGATCGTGGTCGTCACTGGAGGAGGCCAGCATGTCTGGGCTATCGTCAACGCGATCACCGACCGCGTCGGCCCTGTCAGCGTCGTCCTCGAAACGCCTGAATCCAAAAAGCAATTGCTTCGTGGTCGGGCTCGCCGTCAGGGTTGGATCTCCGCCGTGGGTCAACTTGGCACGATGGTGCTCAGCAGACTCGGCAAACGGCTTCTCGCCAGCCATGCCGCGCGGCTAATTGCCGAAGAAAAGTTGGAGGTCGAGCCGCGGCGAGGCCAGGAAATCATCCATGTTGCTTCGGCCAACGGGCCGGAGTGCCTCGAGGCGATCAACAAGCTCCAGCCTGGCGTTGTCCTGCTGAACGGCTGCAGGCTGTTATCGAAGGGCATGTTGGCCAGGATGCCTTGCCCGGTGCTCAACTATCACGCTGGCATTACGCCGAAATACCGCGGCATGAACGGCGGCTATTGGGCACTGACTTCAGGCGATCCGCAGAATTTCGGTACCACCGTGCATCTGGTCGATGCCGGCGTCGACACTGGCGGCGTGCTGAAACAGGTGCACGGTCAGCCGAAACGCGGCGACACCATCTCCAGTTACGCGCTTCGTCAGGCCGCGTTCTCGCGCGACATCTGCGTCGAGGCTATCAGCGACGCGCTGGCCGGAAAACTCACCACCATCGACCCGGGCCTGCCGTCGCAACAATGGTATCATCCAACGATCTGGTTCTACCTCTGGACTGGCCTGAGAACGGGCATCTGGTAGCGCGTTCTTCTCCCGGATCCGCATGCCGCGCGCCGGCTTTTCCAACGCGTCTAATCTGCCGCCGGCACGCGCCACAGACGAATAAGCACACCTTTCATTTTACGACATCCAAATGCGTCGCTTTTGAATGCGCGCGCGTCGTCCCATAACAAGCGACCCAACTGCGGTTGCGGCAATGCTCGGATATTGCATCGGCCCCGAAAATAGGAATCGATCTTCGGAAAGCCTGATGCAGCAAATTGAAGTGGTAGAGTGTCCTTGTGTGCGTCCAAGCGGACGGGAGGCGTTCTACGGGAGCGAGAATTCATGGCCGATCTGATCGTCGTCTACTGGCGCGACATTCCTGCCCAGGTGATCGTCAAGAAGGGTCGGCAGAACGCCAAGCGCGAACTGCCGCTGCGCTTCACCGAGGCGATCGACATGTGCGCTATGCGCACCGGCGCCGGTGGCACTGACGACTATCTGGCCGAATGGCGCAAGGCCGATCCCGTTCCGGTCAGCGATGACCTTGAAGCCGAGGTCGAGAAGGCCTTCAACGATATCGACACGAAATATGACCGCGAGCGGCTTGTCGGTCTGGTCAAGGCGGGCGGCAAGGAAAATGTCTGAAACCACCCCGGCGATTACCCAGGCCACTTTGGTCAAGAAGGCAGCGCCAAAATCCGACTACAAGCCGGCTGACGTGTCGCCGCAGCGGCGCGTGCAGCGTTCCTTCGCGGTCAGATTATGGTCTGTGCGGCACTCGCGATTGCTCGAATGGTTCTACGCCAGATTCGCCGATATGTTCCTGACGCTCCATCCCCTGTGGAAAGGCATCGGCTACGGCCGCGTCGAAGGACCGATCAAATTCGTCGAGAAGCGCGTCAAGGGCTTCATGTTCGACTGCCGCATGTGTGGCCAGTGCATCTTGTCGTCGACCGGCATGTCGTGCCCAATGAACTGCCCCAAGCAGCTGCGCAACGGCCCTTGCGGCGGCGTCCGCGCCAACGGCAATTGCGAGGTCGAGCCCGATATGCCCTGCGTCTGGGTCAAGGCCTGGGAAGGCTCGCAGAACATGGTTCACGGCGACAGGATCCTGACGGTGCAGAAGCCGGTCGACCAGTCTCTGCGTGAGACCTCGGCGTGGCTGCGGGTGACCGCGCAGGCCGCCGCCGCGCGTGAAGCCGCCGCTGCCGCCAAGAATGAGGCGGCAAACACCGGGGCATCGGCATGATCGGACGCCAGCGCGATGAGAACCCGGCCGGTATCCACCTGCCGCTCGACCCCCTGCCCGGCCACACCTCGCGCGGCCGGCTGGAGCGCGTGCTTCGGCGTGGCGAGTTCGCGGTGACGACAGAGCTCAATCCGCCCGACAGCGCCGATCCGGAAGACGTCTATAACCGCGCCAAGATTTTCGATGGCTGGGTCGATGCCATCAATGCCGTCGATGCATCCGGCGCCAACTGCCATATGTCGTCGGTAGGCATCTGCGCACTGCTGACCCGCATGGGCTATGCGCCGATCATGCAGATCGCCTGCCGCGACAAGAACCGCATCGCCATCCAGGGCGATGTGCTGGGCGGTGCCGCGATGGGCGTCGCCAACATGCTGTGCCTGACCGGCGACGGCGTGCAGGCCGGCGACCAGCCCGGCGCCAAGCCGGTGTTCGACCTCGACTGCATGTCATTGCTCGAGACCTGCCGCATCATGCGCGATAACGGCAAGTTCCTGTCCGGCCGCAAGCTGACGACGCCGCCCCAGCTTTTCCTCGGTGCTGCGATCAATCCATTCGCGCCGCCGATCGATTTCCGCCCGCATCGCCTGGGCAAGAAGATCGCCGCCGGCGCGCAATTCGTGCAGAGCCAGTATTGCTTCGACGTGCCGATGTTTCGCACCTACATGCAGAAGGTGCGCGACCTCGGCTACACCGAAAAATGCTTCATCCTGGTTGGCGTCGGCCCACTCGCCTCGGCCAAGACGGCCAAGTGGATTCGCTCGAACGTGCCAGGCATCCATATTCCCGATCAGGTCATCAAGCGGCTGGAAGGCGCCCAGGACCAGAAGAAGGAAGGCAAGCAGCTCTGCATCGACATCATCAACGAGGTGAAGGAAATATCAGGCGTCTCCGGCGTCCATGTGATGGCCTACCGGCAGGAGGAATATGTCGCCGAGATCGTTGATGAATCGGGCGTGCTGAAGGGCCGCCAGCCGTGGAAACGCGAAATCCGTCGCGACGACCAGCTTGTCGCCGACCGGCTCGACAGCATCTTGCACGACGACATTACCGAAACGCAGGTGGACATGGTGAGGACCGCGCACTGATAGCGCACGACCACCGGCTCGCTTGAACGAAAACAGACAACGATATAAAGAAATCTTTATATCATGGCGGAGAGAATTCATGACCCGTACCATCGTCGCCTCGGCGACACGAGAAATCATCATCGGCTTCGACCAGCCGTTCTGCGTGATTGGTGAACGCATCAATCCGACCGGCCGCAAAAAGCTGGCGGCCGAGATGATCGCGGGCAATTTCGAGACCGTCATCAGGGATGCGCTCGAGCAGGCAGCCTGTGGCGCTACCATGCTCGACGTCAATGCCGGCGTAACCTCGGTCAACCCGAACGAGACCGAACCCGGCCTCTTGGTGCAGACGCTGGAAATCGTCCAGGGTCTGGTCGACCTGCCGCTGTCGATCGACAGCTCGGTGTCCGCCGCGATCGAAGCCGCGCTCAAGGTCGCCAAGGGCCGGCCGCTGGTCAACTCCGTCACCGGCGAGGAAGAAAAGCTCGAAGCCATCCTGCCGCTGGTCAAGAAATACAATGTGCCCGTCGTCGCCATCTCCAACGACGAGACCGGCATTTCGATGGATCCGGATGTGCGGTTCGCCGTTGCCAAGAAGATCGTGCAGCGCTGCGCCGATTTCGGCATTCCCGCCCATGACGTCGTCGTCGATCCTCTGGTCATGCCGATCGGCGCGCTGGGCGATGCCGGCCGCCAGGTTTTCGCGCTGCTGCGCCGTCTTCGCGAGGAGCTCAAGGTCAACACCACCTGCGGCCTGTCCAACATCTCGTTCGGCCTGCCGCATCGCCACGGCATCAACGCCGCCTTCATCCCAATGGTGATCGGCGCCGGCATGACGTCGGCGATCATGAACCCGGTGCGGCCGCAGGAGATGGAAGCCGTGCGCGGCGCCAATGTGCTCAACGGCACCGATGAGAACTGCACCAATTGGATCCGCACCTACAAGGACTACAAGCCGGCCGAGGGCGGCCAGGCGGTCGCCGCGCCGACGCAAGTCAACGCGCCGGGCGAAGGCGCCAACAATGGCGGCCGCCGCCGTGGCGGCCGTGAAGCTCGGATGGGTCGAGGATAAGCGCGCAATCGTGAACTCACCTGCAAATATCACCGATCCGCTCGTGCTGTTCATGCCGTCGGGCAAGCGCGGGCGGTTTCCTGTCGGGACGCCGGTGCTCGATGCCGCGCGCCAGCTCGGCGTCTACGTCGAAAGTGTGTGCGGTGGACGTGCCACCTGCGGGCGCTGCCAGGTCGAGGTGCAGGAAGGCAATTTTGCCAAGCACAAGATCGTTTCCTCCAACGATCACATCACGCCCAAGGGCGCCAAGGAAGAGCGCTATGAGCGCGTCCGTGGCCTGCCCGAACGGCGCCGCCTCTCCTGCTCGGCGCAGATCCTGGGCGACCTCGTCATCGACGTGCCGCAGGACACGGTCATCAACGCGCAGACGATCCGCAAGGATGCCGACACCAGGGTGATCGCCCGCGATTCGGCGATCCGCATGTGCTATGTCGAGATCGAAGAACCCGACATGCATAAGCCGCTTGGCGACCTCGACCGCCTGAAGATCGCGCTGATGCACGACTGGGGCCTGAAAAGCCTCGATTTCGATTTTTATCTGCTGCCGCAGGTGCAAGGCATCCTGCGCAAGGGCAATTGGACCGCCACCGCCGCGATCTACAAGGATGCCGACAGCGAGACCGCGCGTGTCGTGGCACTTTGGCCCGGTCTTAAGAACGAGGCCTATGGGCTCGCCTGCGACATCGGCTCGACGACCATCGCCATGCATCTGGTGTCGCTGCTGTCGGGCCGCGTCGCCGCTTCGTCGGGCACATCGAACCCGCAGATCCGCTTCGGCGAGGATCTGATGAGCCGCGTCTCCTATGTGATGATGAACCCGGACGGCCGCGAAGGCATGACGGTCGCCGTGCGCGAGGCGATTTCCAGTCTTGTCGACAAGGTCTGCGCCGAAGGCAACGTCCAGCGCAACGACATCCTGGATTCCGTCTTCGTCGGCAATCCGATCATGCACCATCTGTTCCTCGGCATTGATCCGACCGAGCTTGGCGGCGCGCCCTTCGCGCTCGCCGTTTCGGGCGCGGTGCATATCAAGTCATCGGACATCGGCCTGAAGCTCAACCCGGGCGCCAGGCTCTATATGCTGCCTTGCATCGCCGGCCATGTCGGCGCCGACGCGGCGGCGGTGACGCTGTCGGAAGGTCCGCATCGCCAGGACGAGATGATGCTGATCGTCGACGTCGGCACCAATGCCGAGATCGTGCTTGGCAACCGCACGCGCGTCGTCGCGGCCTCCTCACCCACGGGCCCAGCCTTCGAAGGTGCTGAGATCTCCGGCGGCCAGCGAGCCGCGCCCGGCGCAATCGAGCGCGTACGCATCGATCCCGACACTCTGGAACCAAAATACCGCGTCATCGGCTCGGACCTGTGGTCCGACGAGCCGGGCTTCGTCGACAGCGTCCAGGCAACCGGCGTCACCGGCATCTGCGGCTCCGGCATCATCGAGGTGGTAGCCGAGATGTATCTCGCCGGCATCATCTCGGAGGACGGCGTCATCGATGGAGGGCTTGCGGCCCGCTCGCCGCGTGTCGTCGCCAACGGCCGCACCTTCTCCTACGTGCTGAAGGAAGGCTCCGCATTGAAGGAAGATGGGCCGAAGATCACCATCACCCAGACCGACGTGCGCGCCATTCAGCTCGCCAAGGCAGCGCTTTATGCCGGCACCAAGCTGTTGATGGAAAAGCAGAACACCGAGCATGTCGACCGCATCCACTTCGCCGGTGCCTTCGGTTCCTTCATCGATCCGAAATACGCCATGGTGTTGGGTCTGATCCCGGATTGCGACCTCGACAAGGTTTCAGCGGTCGGCAACGCCGCCGGTGCCGGCGCCCGCATGGCGCTGCTCAATCGGGGCTATCGCCGCGAGATCGAGGACACGGTCAGCAAGATCGAGAAGATCGAGACGGCGCTCGAACCGAAATTCCAGGAGCATTTCGTCTACGCCATGGCGCTGCCCAACAAGGTCGATCCATTCCCGAAACTATCGGCGGCGGTGAAACTGCCGCCGCGCAAGACGGTCAGCGAGGATGGCGTTGCCGGCGATGCCGCCCCGCGCCGGCGTTCGCGCGAAGGCCACGAGGGGCGGCGGCGTGGTCGGGAGCAGTAAGGGCGCAACAGGAAATTATTCGAGTCATCGGACGCCTCGTTTTTTCACGCGCGTTGGCGCCGGAGCACTGACTTCGGTATAATTTCATTTGTATGCAAATGTTTCCAAATCGCGACGACTTGGAAACCAAACCGCCGTTTTAGCGAAATCCGTCTGATACATGGCAGGTGCATTTACCCGAGCATCGAAAGGCGGCCGAAGATAGTCCTCGGCCCCGCTCGTCAAGGGAGATGAAAATGTCGATGTTTGGAAATCTCGGTCGCTTCGGTGTGACCATCAGGCAGACCCACGCCAGCAACAAGGCGATCCGCGCGCTGAATAGCCTGCCGGCTCATGTCCAGAAGGATATTGGTTGGCCAGCATCGCCGCCGAACGATCCTCAAGCCGCGCTTGCCTCGCTGCTTCTGGCTACATCGCGCTGATGACCTTCGCCGACAAATGTAAATTGCTCGGCGTCCGCCGCGGACCTCGCATGGCCCCGACAATCACAAGCAACCGGCTGCGTGCCGCGCTTTTGCCGCATCGCTGACCTCCGCGCGCGGATCACACCACCGTGTAGACACACAAATCTTGACATTTTCAGCGACGGCACAATCTTCAGAAATAGAGGGGTTCTCTTAGTCGGCTTTGGCCGAAGTTCGTGTATCAGCATGCCAAGTCTGAAAAGCCACGTCGTGTCCTTCGTGCTCAGGCACAGCCGCAAGAAGGCGTTTTCCAGCCCGGAGAACCTGCAGCGCTGGATCGCCGCCGCGCGCAAGACCGAGGATCACCAGCCTCCTGTCTCGCTGCGTCAGCGTCTTAACGTCGAGATGCATACGATCGATGGCTTCCCCGTCTATGAAATCGCCCCCAGGGCCGGCGAGCGGAAGCGGATACTGTATCTACACGGTGGCGCCTATGTCTTTGAAATCACGCCCTATCATTGGCACCTGATCGCCGACATGGCCGACCGGCTGGGCTACGGCATCACCGTGCCGATCTACCCCATCGCCCCCGAACACGATTTCCACGCCATGTTCGGCATGGTCGGCGACGTCTACCGCCAGGTGCTCGACGAGACGGAGGCCGAAGACATCGTCTTCATGGGCGATTCCGCCGGCGGCAACATGGCTGTGGTGCTGACCATGATGGCCGCAGAACAGCGCCTGCCGGTGCCGTCGCGCCATGTGCTGATTTCACCCGGCCTCGACGTGTCGCTTGCTAACCCCGAAGTGTTCGAGGCCGAACGCGACGACCCATGGCTGGGCATTGCGGGCGGGCGGGAGGCAATCCGCCTTTATAGTGCAGGAATAGATCCGTCAGACTGGCACATCAGCCCGCTCTATGGCGATCTGTCGGTGCTGCCGAAAACGCTGCTGTTGACTGGCTCACGCGATTTGTTGACGCCTGACAATCTGATCTTCGCGCAAAAGGCGCGTGCCGCCGGCGTCGAAGTCGATGTCGTCTACGAGGAAGGCATGTTCCACGTCTGGCCGTTGATCGACATGCCGGAATCACGCCGCGCCCGCCAGCACATCGTCGCATTTCTCAGTGAGGACCGCTTGCCGATCGGGCAAGACATGAGAACCGGCCTCGAAGCGCCCTCCGCCGCGGCGGCGGAGTAGTGCTTCTGCTTTCAGTTCGAACCTATTGGCGGATCAGAACTTGCCGGTTTCCCGGAACACTTCGAAGGTCGCGCGGATGTGGTCGGCGACTGCCTTGACCGGCGCGCTGGCGTCCGGCGCCACCACCATCGCCAGATTGTAGGTGCCGATGTCGGGCATGCCGTCCTTCGGGCAAAGCTCGACCATGTCGTTGCCGAGAAACGACTTTGGCAGCGGCGCCACGGCGAGATCGGACATGATCGCGGCACGCTGGCCGGCCGTGTGCGCGCTCATATAGGCAATGCGGTAATTGCGGCCCTCGCGGCCAAGCGCATCGAGCGCTCCCGCCCGCCAGGCGCATCCCTCTTCCCACAGCGATACCGGCAACGGCTCGCGCAGATGCGCGCAGCCGCCCTTGGCGCCGGCCCAGACGATAGGCTCGGTCAGCAGCACCTCGGCGCCGAGCGCGCTGGTCTTGTAGGAATTGGTCAGCAGTGTGATGTCGAGCGCCCGGTCGTCCATGCGCCGGCGCAGATTGCTGCTCTGGTCGATGGTGACGTCGACGGCGATCGACGGATGCGACTGCGCAAAACGCTTCAGCACATGCGGCAGCACGCGCTCGCCGTAATCATCCGGCGAACCAAGCCGCACCACGCCGACAATCTCGGGAATGATGAACTTCGACACCACCTCGCGGTTGATCGACAGCAGCCGGCGGGCATAGCCGAGCAGCATTTCGCCATCCGTGGTCAACGACACCGAGCGGGCGTCGCGCGCGAACATCGAGCGGCCAAGGATGTCCTCCAGCTTCTTGATCTGCATGGAGACGGCCGACGGCGTGCGGAAGACGGCATTGGCGGCGGTGGTGAAACTGCCGGTCTCGGCAATCGCCACGAAAGTGCGCAAAACGTCAAGATCGAGCAACGGCAGTGGATGATTGAGCGGGGCGTTCATGGGGACCGACCTTCAATTTTTCTGATACAAAACATCATTCCATTTCGTTTGATTGAACATCAGAACGGGAGGATAGTCAACTCCATCGAAGCAGGTCGCTGCCATCGGCACCATGAAATGACCTGCGAACCAGGACCTGCCTTCGACGCGAATGAAGTTGAAACGAACCCGATTTGCCAACGCGCAGTCTGGCTGCGCCAGATGCCAAAGGAGAACATAATGTCTATTCTGTCGTCCATCGGTCGTATCGCGGCCGAATTCAGCGCGGCCCGCGCCCGCTACCAGACCGAACGCGCTATCCGCTCCCTGCCGATCGAACTGCAGAAGGATATCGGCTGGCCTGAAGCCTCCGACGCCAAGACCAATGCACGCCATGGCGCCGGATCCTGGGCTGGAGCAAAGTAGATCGTGTGTAGCATTTGCTGAAGGCCTGCCGCGCGAACCAGCCCGG
Organism: Mesorhizobium sp. M0051; assembly: GCF_040323235.1. Taxonomy (NCBI): domain Bacteria; kingdom Pseudomonadati; phylum Pseudomonadota; class Alphaproteobacteria; order Hyphomicrobiales; family Phyllobacteriaceae; genus Mesorhizobium; species Mesorhizobium sp. M0051. The sequence goes on along the minus strand of NZ_JAMYUT010000002.1, from coordinate 39,201 downwards.
CAGGCCTTCCCTATTTTATTTGTATTCAAATGAGTTTCGGAGCCATGTGGTTCGCGCATGACGCATATGAGAAAGCCGCATAGCAGCTCCTGTTTCCAATTAATTCGTTGTAAACAATGATAAATTTCGGGCATCTTGCCCAAATTTGTCGCATTGGATGTCGCTTTTCATATCAAGTGCTTCGCTTTTGCGATTTAGTTTCTGCTTACACGAGCCTATATCACCGCCAGCAAACGAGCTGCCCCACTCCATCAAGCGAAGGCGACCCGTCTGAGCAACAAATGGAGATGATTATGAAGCTTTTTGCACGCCTCTTCGCCCGCCGCGAAATGAACCTGACCACCGCTCTCGAGCGCCAGCGCCTCGCCAACACCATGCCCGGCCAGACCGGCGCCATGAATGCGGCGCGCCTGGGCTTCGTCGCCTGAAGATTAAGAGGCAGCGCATCCCTGCCGCTGCTTTAGAACTGTAACGCCGCCTGGCTCCAGCCAGAGCGGCGTTTTTGTTCTGCCGGTGGACGCACGCTGCCTGTCCTTTGAACAGCGGGTGCCACTTCCGGGGCTCGCTGCACGCAGATTGCCCATTTGCGACCCATGTCGCAAATTTAATCTTTTCCGGGCGACGTAGCCAATTGACAGACATGGTTTTTCCTGATGTCGCTATGCTATTCGCGACATCCTGTTCGCGCCATGGATGAGTGAGGTTCACTTGAACGCCGTAAAGCATCCGATCAAGCGATCGTTTGTATTCTTCCTTGTTCCCGATTTCACCATGATCGCTTTTGCGACCGCGCTCGATCCCCTACGCTCCGCCAATCGCATGCTCGGCTACGAAGCCTACCGCTGGCGCCTGGCCAGCATTGATGGCAAGCCGGTGCGTGCCTCGAACGGGGTCGAATGCGCTGTCAACACCTCGCTGGAGGAAGAGCGCAGGAAGATGGCGGGCCCCGACCGGCCGAACATGGCCATCGTCTGCAGCGGCATCGATGTCGAGCGCTATCAGAACAAGTCAGCCTTTGCCTGGCTACGCGAGGAGTACAATCGCGGCGTCGCCGTCGGCGGTCTGTGCACCGGCGCGCATATCCTCGCGGCAGCCGGCCTGTTGTCCAACAAGCGCTGCGCCATCCATTGGGAGAACCTGCCGGGCTTTTCCGAGGCGTTCCCGAAGGCCAATGTCTTTGCCGACCTGTTCGAAATCGACCAGAACGTCTACACCTGCGCCGGCGGCACCGCGGCGCTCGACATGATGCTGAAACTTATCGGCGACGACTTTGACGAGAACCTCGTCAACCGCGTCTGCGAGCAGGTGCTGACCGATCGCGTGCGCAGCCCTACCGACCGCCAGCGTCTGCCGCTGCGCGCTCGCCTCGGCGTCCAGAACTCGAAAGTGCTGACCATCATCGAACTGATGGAGGGTAATCTTTCCGAGCCGCTGTCGCTGATAGAGATCGCCGACCATGTCGACCTGTCGCGCCGACAGATCGAACGGCTGTTCCGCACCGAGATGGGCCGATCCCCCGCCCGCTATTATCTCGAAATCCGGCTCGACCGCGCTCGACACCTGTTGATCCAGTCGTCGATGCCGGTGGTCGAGGTGGCGGTCGCCTGCGGCTTCGTCTCGGCCTCGCATTTCTCCAAATGCTACCGCGAACTCTACGCCCGCTCGCCGCAGCAGGAGCGCGTCGACCGCAAGCAGTTGCTGGCGGCCTGATCGGATAGATCTGGGGAGCTACGCCGGCTGAGCCTGCGCTGTCTGCATCGCCTCCACACGGATGTCTTCCGTCAGCCGTGCCTTCAGCGCCGAGAATTCCAGGCTGGTCTTCAGCGTGTAATGGCGCGGATGCGGCAGGTCGATGGCGACATCCGACTTGATGCGGCCAGGCCGCGCCGTCATCACGATCACCCGCGAGGCCATGAAGATCGCCTCCTCGATGTCGTGAGTGACGAACAGCACCGTCTTCTTGCGGCGTTCCCAGATGCCGAGCAGCAGCTCCTGCATCAGCCCGCGGGTCTGGTTGTCGAGCGCGCCGAACGGCTCATCCAGCAAGAGGATTTCGGGATCGTTGGCCAGCGCCCGTGCAATCGCCGTGCGCTGCTGCATGCCGCCGGAGAGCTGCTTCGGCCAATGGTTCTCGAACCCCTTCAGGCCGACAAGGTCGACATAGGAGGCGACGATCCCGTCCCGCTCCCTCTCAGGCATGCCGCGTTCGCGCAGGCCGAAGGCGATGTTTTCGGCAACCGTCAGCCAGGGAAACAGCGTGTAGGATTGGAAGACCATGCCGCGATCCGGCCCGGGCCGGGTCACCACCTTGCCGTCGAGCAGCACGCGGCCCTCGCTCGGTGCTTCGAGCCCGGCGACGATCCGCAGCAATGTCGACTTCCCGCATCCGGATGGCCCGAGGATGGTGATGAAGTCGTTGGCGGCGACCGCCACGTCGATCGGCATCAATGCCTTGACCGGCTCTCCGCCGCTCACGCCAGCAAAAGTGCGCGAGACCCCTTCGATGAGAAGCTTGCTCACGCCAGGCTCCACGGAAAGAGCCAGCGGTTGAATGCCTTGAAGGCGAAGTCGGACAACAGCCCGATCAGCCCGATGACGATGATGCCGAAGATGATCTGCCCCGTTGCCAGCCGCGACTGGCTGTTGATGATCATGTAGCCGATGCCGGAGGACGAGCCGATAAGCTCGGCGACGATGACATAGGTCCAGGCCCAACCGAGCACCAGGCGCAAGGTCTCGGCGATCTCGGGCGCATTGGCCGGCATGATCACCCGTCTGACGATGCCGTCGTTGGTGGATCCGAGCGTATAGGCCGCCTCGACGAGGTCGCGTCTCGTGCTGCCGACCTTGACCGCGATGATCAGGACGATCTGGAACACCGAGCCGACGAAGATGACGAGCAATTTTTCCAGCTCGCCAATGCCGGCCCACAGGATAAGCAGCGGAATGAAGGCCGAGGCCGGCAAGTAGCGTGCGAAGGAGACGAACGGCTCCAAAAACGCTTCCACCGGCTTCCAGGCGCCCATCGCGATGCCGAGCGGCACCGCGACAACCGACGCTAGCAGGAAGCCGCCGAAAACCCGCCAGATCGTGATCAGTATGTCGAGCCAGAAACGATCCTCGACCAGCAGCCGCCAGCCATCCCGCAGCATCGATAGCGGATCGGCAAGGAAGATGCGGTTGACGTGGCCGCCAAGCGTGATCCACGCCCAGAAGACCACGAACAGCACGAAGAAGGAAATGCCGAGCACGGTTCGGGTGCCCGGCGAGACCGGATGCAAGGGGCGCATCGTCAAATCGTCCCCATCGTCAAATCGTCACTTGTCCAGGAGAAGGCGGCGGCGCCAAGCGCCGCCGCATTGCGGTCAAAGGCAGCACCGTCACTTCGACAACGCGCTGGTGTCGGCCAGTGTGGTGACGTCGGGCGCTTCCTTGATCAGCCCCATCTGCAGCAGCAGTTCGCCGGCGGTCTTGGAAAAATCCTGGAATTCCTTGGTGAAGAACTGCTTGTTCTCCGCCCTGTCGGCCCATTTCAGGTATTTCGCCGAATCCTCGAACTCCTTGGCCGACTGCTTCACATCGGCGCCCATGGTCTCGTAGGATTTCTGCGGATCTTTCTTGATCAGGTCGAGCGCGTCGAAATAGCTATCGGCGAGCGCCTTGGCCGCATCCGGATTGGCCTTGAGGAATTCGGGCGTACAGCCAACCGTGTCGAGCACCATCGGGTAGTCGAGCGTGGTTGCCAGGATGTGGCCCTGGTCGGACTTGTCGCGCACCGCCGAAATGAACGGCTCATAGGTCACCGCCGCATCGTTCTGCCCGGCGAGGAAGGCTTGCGCCGCCGCGTCCGGCTCCAGGTTGACGACGGTCACATCCTTGGTCGACATGCCGTTCTTGTTCAGCACCCAGGCAAGCATGAAATAGGGTGACGTGCCCGGGGCCGAGGATGCGACGGTCTTGCCCTTGAGGTCGGCGACGGTCTTGATGTCGTTGCGGGCAACGATGCCATCGGCGCCATAGGATTTGTCGAGCTGGAATATCTGCTTGGTAGTAACCCCGCTGGCGTTCCACACCAGCCAGGTCTCGACCGTGGTAGCGGCGCATTGCAGGTCGCCGCTGGCGATGGCAAGCGGCCTGCTCGCCTGCGGCACTTTCTTCAAGGTCACATCCAGACCGTGCTTCTCAAAAATGCCCGCTTGCTTGGCAAGCGTCAGCGGCGCGAAGCCGGTCCAGCCGCTGATGCCGATGGTAACCGAGGTAGCGGCCATCGCCGGTGCGGACAGACCGGCGGCAACTGTCAATGTTGCGGCAAGAGCGGCGATCCTAGTCATGTCAGTTCCCCTTTTGTTTTCGCTGAGGAAATTGTCTCACAGACGCTAGTCGGCTTGTCAATGAACAGCTTGGTGAGGCACCGGGCAGGCCCGGTGGCGAAGGCAGCTCGATCGGCAGCCCGTCCCCGAACAGGTGCGGGCGGCCAGAAACCCAGCATGGCCTTCAGTAGTCGTTGCAGTAGCACTCCGCCGAGGAGATGCGGTCGTTCCAGTCGCTGCCACCAAAATCGCGGATCCTGCGCCGTATCTCGATCGAGCGGCCCCCCATGCGCGAGTCCTCGTAGGCAACTAGCGTGCAGCCGCGGCGAACGATCACCGACGAGACACGGTCGTTCCAGAACTGACCGCCGCGAAAGTTCACGGAATCGTCGGGGCCCATACCGATGGACCGTCCGCGAAAATTCGCGTGCTCGAACATCATGCAGGCGGGCTCGTCATTGTATTGGGCGCTCGCGCCGTCTGCAAAAAGCACGGACGCGACAGCAGTCAGGATGGCTAGACGTTTCATCTGATGTTTCCTCCGTTTCGACCGCGGCCCCCTCCGGCTGGATAGCGCGGTCCGGCCATTTTGCCAATGCTTCGGCCGCATAGCGTAGGGCACCGAACTCAGCTTAACAAAGGACCTTACGGCAGCCAGTTCGGCGGTGTCGGCAGCTTTTGTGCCGGCAGCTTTTCAGGATAGGAATTTTTTCTTGACTCCGTGCCCTCAGCTATGGTACATATTCGTCCATGGTGCTGATTTGCGCCAGTGACCCGCCGCACAGGCGGGTTTTTCGTTTGATGCTCAGTCAGCCAACGCGCCGGCGAAGGCTCCGAAGGAACCCGTTAACCCGAGTTCGTTGCCCTGCCGCCTAGCGGCTGTCGAACATCCAGCTGCGGTTGCGCCACATTTTCTCGCCGACCAGGCAGTCTGTGGCGGGACTGTCCTGCGCCAACACCACCGGCGGATGCGCGGCTTCTTCCACCGCCCATTGCGGCGAGGCCGGGCCGGCGAGTTCCAGCACCAGTTTGCGGCGGATGGCTTCGGGAAACTGCGTCCAGTCGTTGACCGGGATCATGAAGGCCCCGGGGCCGCCGATGACGCAGTCGCTGTAGTAGCGATCGAGATTGTTGACGTCGTAGGCGCCGGAAAAACCGCCTCGGGTCATCAGCGGCAGGCCGTTGATGACGATGCCTTGCTTGATCAGCTCGTCCCGAGTGAGGTTGACAGGCGCGCCCTGGTTGTTGGGGCCGTCGCCCGAAATATCGATGACCCGCTTCGTCCCCTGGTAGCCGCTTTCGGCGAACAGGTCGTTGCCGAATTCGAGCGCGCCGGAGATCGAGGTTCGTCGCGCACTGTTGGGAGGCTGGGCGGACAATTGCGCAACCACTCGCTCCGCATCGGTGCGGCTGGCAATCACCGTCCACGGCACGATGACGCGCTGCCAGCTGGTGCCGGCCCACTCGACATAGGTGACGGCGATTTTGCCGTGGGCGCCATCGGCAATGGCCTGCAGCACATTGTCGTGCGTCAGCGCCGCTGCATAGCCGTGACGCTGGATCTCGAGTTCGTCGGGCGACATGGACAGCGAAACATCGACAGCCAGCACCAATTCCACATCGACCGGCTCATCCGCGAGGGACACCGGCGTCAGCCAGAGCGTCAGCGCGAACGCGGCGCAGCCTGAAAGGAAATGTCTTGCGCAAGAGTAAGCAGACATGCCGCAAGGGTAAGCGAGAATCGCTGTGCGGCAAAGAAAAAAGCAGGGAGCGCGGCTTCGGGGATCTACCCTTCAAAGGACCAGAGGATGGCTGCGCTCGACCGGGATCACTTGTTGATCGGCCATCCGCCTCTGCCGCGCCATTCCACTTCATCGGTAACCTCGACCGCTGAGCCCGGCGGACTGGGGGTTTTCCGGCCCGTGCCGCGAAACGCTCGCCAGTTCGGCCTGAACGACGGTGGAAGCCATAGCAGAACGCCTGCGACGGCAGCAGAGAGGATCACGGCAAAACGCAAGATCGAGAGGACGAGGCCACAGAAACCAACGATTCGCACGGCCCTACCGGGTCCGAAGCGGCTTGTAAGCAGATGCCGTGCGATCGTGCCGCCATCTAGGGGATAGGCCGGGAGGATGTTGACGACAAAGAGCACCCCATTCAGCAAAGCGCCAAGCCAAAGCGTCCACTCCACAAGACTGGTCGGCCTTGGAGGCGGCGAATTGAAGAAACTATCTGATTCAACGGGCAGGAACGGCGCCACCATGAGGCAGTAGGAAGCAACGAAACCTGCCGCCAAAACGATGTTCGCCAATGGGCCTGCAAAGGCGATCCATGCCCATCCCCGCGACGAAGCTACGCCCCGCTTGAAATAAGCTATCCCGCCAAAGAGATAGAGCTCTATCCTCTCGGTGCCTATGCCTTGCCGGCGAGCGGCCCATGCATGCGCCAGTTCATGCAAAAACACCGACACGAAGAAAAGCACGGCAAAAACGGCTGTATGGATCAAGGCGTCGGCGGGCCGCGTCAACCATTCACGCAGAAAAGGCAGGATGATTGGAACAGCAAAAGTCCAGCTGATACGAACGGGAATATTCCAGCTCGTCCTGAACACAAACACATCGTTCTTCCTGTCCCAGCCGAACCGTTGCAAGTGCATTTCTCCGCCCGGCGTGACGGTAAGCGAGAATCACCCGGTTAAAAAGACAAAAACCCGGCCGAAGCCGGGCTTTGCAATCATGTCGTTCTGCACGGGCAATCAGCTGCGCGGCTTGAGGTTCTCAGGGTCGTAGAGCGGCTTGTAGCCGACGGCGGCCACTTCGACCGGATAGGTTTCGCCGAAATACTCGACGGTGAGCTTGCGGCCTTCCTGGGCGTAGGCCCACGGCAGATAGGCGAGACCGATATTCTTGCCGATGGTCGGGCCATAGGCCATCGAGGTGGTGAAGGACCGCCGGCCGAGCTCATCGACCAGCGTTTCGCCGGTCTTCGGATCCATCACCGGCATTGTGCCGACGGGATAACGGGCAACGCCTTTGGAATCGACGTTTTCGGTCATCACCAGCGTGCACAGCATGGCCGGCTGGTGCTCGCGGGCGCGGTATTCGACATGCTTGGCCTTGCCGCAAAAATCGTTCTCCTTGACCTTCGGACGAGCGAGGTCCGCTTCGAGCAGATTGTACTCGGTCAAAAGGTCGGCGTTCTGCAGGCGCAGGCTCTTCTCCATGCGGCGCGTATTGGCATAGGTCTCGACGCCGAACGGCATCACGCCGGTCGAGCGCAACGCATCCCAGACGGCCAAGCCATCCTCGTAGCGCATATGCAGTTCCCAGCCCTGCTCGCCGACATAAGAGATGCGGAAAGCCGTGACATCCTTGCCACCGATGCTGACCGGCTTGATCGCCGCGAACGGGAAATTCTCATGCGAAAGCCCGTCCGGATTCTCGACAACTTTCTGCAGGGTCGCCCGGGCGTTCGGCCCCCAGATGCCGATGGTAACGAATTTCTCGGTCACATCGGTGATGGTGACGTTAAAGCCTTTGTCCTGTGCGGTGCGGCGCATGTACTGGAAGTCGCGCGGGCCGGCGTCGGCGCCGTCGATCAAACGGCAGCGGTCGGCCATGCGGATGACGGTGAAGTCGGCGCGCACCATGCCTTCCTCGTCGAGGAAGTGGGTATAGATGCCCTTGCCGATGTTGTTGTCGCCACCGATCTTGGCCGCGCAAAGCCATTCCAGCAACGCGACATGGTCGGAACCTTCGATGTCATACATGGCGAAGTGCGACAGGTTGACGATGCCGACATCCTCGCTCATGGCGAGGTGTTCGGCATTGGAGACGCGCCAGAAATGGCGGTTGTCCCACTCGTTCTCGCGCACCGGCACCCGGTTGCCGTATTTTTCCAGCAGATGCTCGTTGGCGGCATAACCATGCGCGCGCTCCCAGCCGCCCAGCTCCATGAAATAGCCGCCGAGTTCCTTCTCGCGCTCCCAGAACGGCGAACGTCTGATGTTGCGGGCCTTGGAGAAAGGCTCGCGCGGATGCACCGCCGGATTGTAGACCTTCATCGCCGTCTCGGTGCAGCGATCCCAGATGAACTGCTCCTTTGTCTGGTGCGGATAGAAGCGCGCATAGTCGATGGCGTGGTGATCGATCGCGGTGCGGCCGTCGGTCATCCAATCGGCGATGAGCTTGCCCATGCCGGGGCCGTCCTTGACCCAGATGGCGACGGCATACCAAAGGCCCCGCACCTTCTGGCTTTCGCCCATCGACGGGCCGCCATCCGCGGTCACCTGCAAGAGACCGTTGAAGGAATGGCTTTCGTTATAGCCGAGTTCGCCGAGGATCGGCGTCAGCTCCATGGCGCGTTCGAGCGGGGCCAGTATCTGTTCCATGTCGAGATCGCGCTGCGACGGCGAAAGCCGCGCCTGGTCCTTCTCTAGCAGGTCGCGCGGATGGCAAAGGCGCGGGTTGGTCTCTTCGTAATAACCCCATTCGATCTGCCCGCCCTCGGCGGTCCTGGGGTCGCCTGTGTCGCGCATATAGGCCGAGTTGCCCTGGTCGCGCAGCAGCGGCCAGCCGATCTCCTTGCCGGTGCCGGCGAACTCGTTGTACGGGCCGAAGAAAGTCAGCGGATGGTCGATCGGCATGACCGGCAGGTCCTCGCCCACCATTTCGGCGATGAGCCGGCCCCAGATGCCGGCGCAGACAACGACATAGTCTGCCTCGATGGTGCCGCGATCGGTCACCACGCCTGATATGCGCCCGTCCTTGACGACAAGCGATCGGGCCGGCGTGTTGGCGAAGGATTTCAGCTTGCCCGACGCTTCAGCCTGGTCGACCAGCTTGCCGGCGACGGTCTGCGAGCGCGGAATGACGAGACCGGCGTCCGGGTCCCACAGGCCGCCCTGCACCATCGCTTCTTCGATAAGCGGAAATTTTTCCTTGATCTCAGCCGGTTCGATCAGCCGGGCGCGCGTGCCAAACGCCTTGGCCGAAGCGATCTTGCGCTTGATTTCTTCCATGCGGCTGTCGTCGCCGACACGTGCGACCTCGAGCCCGCCGATGCGCGCGTAGTGGCCCATCTTTTCGTAGAAATCGATGGAGTAGAGCGTCGTCCAGCACGACAGGAAATCGTGGCTGGTGGTGTAGCAGAAGTCGGAGGCGTGCGCGGTCGAGCCGATATCGGTCGGGATGCCTGACTTGTCGATGCCGACAATATCGTCCCAGCCCCGCTCGATCAGATGATGGGCGATCGATGCGCCGACAATACCGCCCATACCGACGATGACGACCTTCGCCTTTTTCGGAAACTCTGCCATTGCCCGCGACTCCAAAGTGATAAAGCGGGCGGACTATAGGGCGGAGCGGTGGCGCTGATGAAGCCTGTTTGCGACATTGGCAAAAAGCCGAGCGACCACAGGGTGAAATGCTTCACATTGGGGACTTGAGCGGGTCGCCTTCCGAAGCGGGGTTAACTCAGGCACCGCTGGCAGGCCGGTTGCGTTTGGTTGTGGCTGCCGTGGCGCTATTTCCGGCGTCATTGTTAAACACTCGATACCGGAACGGCAAAAGGCCGAGCAAATGCCCGGCCTTTCCAATCATGCCGCCAAGATTACTTGATGCGGGCGACGCCACCCGAGATTTCGACCGTTTCCGAGCCGGTCAGGGCTTCGAGGTCGCCGTTGGGCAAGGTGACGAAACAGCCATTCGGGCAGAACTCGACGGTTTCGCCAGCGGCCAGCGCCAGGTCGCTTTTGCTGCCACCCTCGGTCACGATCAGCGTGCGGGTCTCGGCGTCCTTGTTGACCGCGCTTGCGGCATGGGTCGAGCCGCTCACGGCGAGCAAAGCGACGGCAGCGACGAGAGACTTCCACATGGTGCAATATCGGTGTTCCCACCGCCTCTGTTGCATTTCGCAAGGCACTTTCGCCTTTGCATGGGAGCTTATATGAGATGGAAGCTGAACCGCAACTGAATGCCGCATTCATGCCGTAATTGGCTTTGCCGTCCGAGCGCGTCAATTGGCGGGCTGGCTGAAATCGGCACAACCTTAGTCGGGATCTGGCTTGCGCACCTTGCGTCCCGTCTTGGCGGCCCGTCTTGCTTCGGCGGCAGCCTCCATCTTGGCCTGCTCCTGTTCGGCGAAGTCGGCCTCGATCTTGTCATCATCGGTCGGCCAGGCCTTGGGTTTGTGGACATCGACGACGGCGCGCGGGGTCGATGGAATTTCGATGTGCTCGCCGCTGAATTTCTCAAGCACGGCAAATCGGATGTCGTTCTGCGCGATGTTGCCGTTCATCACATCGGCCAGGAACACGCGGATGTCGAATTCGAGTGCGGCAGGCCCGAAGTTGGAAAACAGCACGAAGGGTTCGGGGTTTTTCAGCACCAAGGGATGGCTGCGGGCGATGTCCAGCAGGACGGCATGTACCTGCTTGACGTCGCTGCCATAGGCAACGCCGACCTTGATATCGATACGGCCGAGCTTGTTTCGATGCGTCCAATTGCCGACGGCATTGTTGATCAGGTTTGAATTGGGCAGGATGACCGATTGCCGCTGGAAAGTTTCGATCTCGGTGGCGCGCACGCTGATCTTCTTGACGGTGCCGCTGACATCGCCGGCGACGATCCAGTCGCCGACCTTGAACGGCCGTTCCGCCAGAAGGATCAGGCCGGAAACGAAATTGGACACAACGTTCTGCAGACCAAAACCGATACCGAGGGAAAGAGCGCCGGCAACCAGCGCCAGACTGGAGAGGTCGATGCCCGCCGCCGATATGCCGACGAGCGCCGCCAGCGCAACACCGGCGTAGCCGACCGCCAGCCGGATCGAATTGCGCACCCCGGTATCGACCTTGCCGCGCGCCATCACCGAACCGTCGAGCCAGCCCTGGAACCAGCGCGTCAGGAAATAACCGATGATGAAGACGACGATGCCCGAAAGAATCCCGGTGACCGAAATCGTCACCGAACCGATATTGATCCCGGTTGCCAGTTTGTAGGCCCAGGCCTCGATATCGCCGGGCTGGAAGCCCCACATCAGCAGGATCAGCGGCAGAAATACCAGCACGATCATCACATTGATGGCGACGCTGACGACGAGGCCCAGCTGGTCGAGCGCGGTATCCTCGTAACTTGAATTGGCTGACAGCCAGCGCCCGACGGACGTGTTGGTGAAAGCGCCCTCCTCGCCGATCGCGCGTGCCGACAGGAAGCCGATATAGGCTGTGACCAGCGCGGTGCCGGTAACAACCACCTGTTGAGAGACGAACAAGGCAAGTCCGATATAGCCGAGCAGCGCGGCAACGATAGTGAAAAGACCAAGCGCAAGCGATGTATAGCGGAGCCATGCCGGCCACGGCCGCCAGCTTCCGTCATGCGCCTTGAACGGCCTCAGCATCGCCATCAGGATCAGGATAACGCCGACGATGATGGTGGCACCGAAACTGCGGGCGATGATCAGCGACAGCGGCGAGCCCATCTTGTCGTTGACCACTGACAGGAAATAGTTGACGCCGATGACCACCGCCATGGCGGTCGTCAGCCGCGCCAGCCAGCGCGCCGGGCCGGTTTCGACGGGGATAAGCCGCCAGTTCGGCAGCCGCGGCTCAAGCGCCGCGTTGGTCAGCCTGTTGACGCAGAACACCACTCCGATAACCGCCGCGAGCGCATTCAGGAAGAGGCCGATATCGCCGCGCAGCACATTGTAATAGTTGAAAAAGAATACCGTGGAGGCCAGGAATACACCGACCGCCATCGTCGGCAGCAAGGTCGACCAGAAGGCCACCGAAAGACGGCTGAGATAGGATGGATCTTCGTTGGTGGGGTCAGCCTCGAACACCCGCCCGAACAGGCGCCTGCCGCCGACCAGCAGCACCAGGGCCAGCCCGAGCGCCACGAAGGTCGCGGCAAGGACGGCCTGGAACTTGAACTTGAAGGCGAAGCTCAGCCAGGACGATACCGCCTTGTAGAAATTGTCGAATTCGTCCCTGGCGTCGGAGAAGACCTGCGGGCTCAGTGCATCGGATAGCACGTAGCGCTTGGTCAAAAGATTGCGGAACAGCTCGCTGCGCATGCTGCCGATCCTGTCGATCAGCCCGCTGATGCGGATCGACAGGTTCTGCGCGCTGGCGACGACCGCATTGATCTCGGCCTTCTCCGACGCCAGCGCCTGGCGTTCGCCGGTCACTATGTCGGGCTCCTGCGGCTGGCCTGCCGCCGGCGGCGGACCCAGTGTCTCGATCCGATTGTTGATATCGTTGAGGCGCGAACGGAACGCCAGCGCACCGGTGAGGGCCGCCCGCGACAGACCCTCCAGTTGCAGACGTATATCCACCAGCGAGGCATCGTCCTCACCGTCCTGCTGTATCTTCTTCTCGAGGTCGTCAGTCTTGGCCGTCAGGCCCTGAATGACTTTCTGCTGATCGGTGATCAGTCCGGCGGCGCCCTGGCCGAGCGCCTGCGCAGTAGCGTCGAACGGGTGCAGCGCCGAGAAAACGAGCGCGAGGATCAAAATGAGGCGATGCAATCGGAAAATCATGATTTTGATGGCGACTCGTGCGGCAAAGGCAATTTGAAATTGCCTGTCCTTGATAGAGACGGCCATATCATGGGGCAAGCCGTCGCAACCATCACTGGCCCGTCCGATCACACAGTGCGTCGGCCAGTCGAAAGGCAATGGCGCAATATTGGCTTTGCCGATGCGGCCTGCTCTATAGTCTGCCGCATCGCCTGAACCGGATGACCATGATGGCAGAGTACTCGGCCTTTTCGCTGCTCGCGAACGCGCTCAAGGGAAACAAGGACTGGAAGCCGGCCTGGCGGAAGCCGGACCCGAAAGCGTCCTATGATGTCGTCATCATCGGCGGCGGTGGCCACGGGCTGGCGACCGCTTATTATCTCGCCAAGGAGCACGGCATCACCAATGTCGCCGTGCTGGAGAAAGGCTGGCTCGGCTCCGGCAATGTCGGCCGCAACACGACAGCCGTGCGCTCGAACTACCTGCTGCCGGCCAACACGCGCTTCTACGAACACTCGATGAAGTTGTGGGAGAACCTTTCGCACGAGCTCAACTACAACGTCATGTTTTCGCAGCGCGGCTGCCTGAACCTGGCGCACACGCCGGCCCAGTTCGACGACTATGCAAGGCGCGGCAACGCCATGCGCCATCTCGGCGTCGACGCCGAGCTGATGACACCGGCGCAGATCAAGCGCCTGATCCCGGCGCTCGACGTTTCCGGCGACGCACGCTTTCCGGTGGTCGGCGGCTTGATGCAGCGGCGCGCCGGCACTGCTCGCCACGATGCGGTGGCTTGGGGCTATGCGCGTGGCGCCGACCGCCGTGGCGTCGATATCATCGAGAATTGCGAGGTCACCGGCTTCCTTCGCGATGGCGACAGCATCACGGGCGTCACGACGTCGCGCGGCGACATCCGCGCCAAGAAGGTGGCTGTCGCGGTGGCCGGCAGCACTGGACGCGTCATGCAGCTGGCCGGCATCGAGACGATGCCGATCGAAAGCCATGTGCTGCAGGCCTTCGTGACGGAATCGCTGAAGCCCTTCATCGACACCGTCGTCACGTTTGGCATGGGCCATTTCTACATGTCGCAGTCGGACAAGGGCGGCCTCATCTATGGCGGCGACATCGACGGCTACAACAGTTACGCCCAGCGCGGCAATTTGCCTATCGTCGATGAGGTGATGAGCGAGATGCTGGCGCTGTTTCCGGGCCTTGCCCGCGTGCGCATGCTGCGCTCCTGGGGCGGCGTCTGCGACATGTCGATGGATGGCTCGCCGATCATCACCACCGGCCCCCTGCCCGGCATGTATCTCAACTGCGGCTGGTGCTATGGCGGCTTCAAGGCGACGCCGGCTTCCGGCTGGTGCTTCGCCTGGACCATCGCCAAGGATCAGCCGCACGACCTCAACGCCCCCTTCACGCTTGACCGCTTCCATCGCGGCCTGATGATCGACGACAAGGGCCAGGGTGCAAACCCGCGGCTGCATTAAACCATGATGCGGAAAAGTGGAGAACGGTTTTCCGATAAGCTCATGGTCAACCAAGAAGATAAAATTCGATGCTGATCACCTGCCCCTATTGCGGCCCGCGCGACGTCATCGAGTTTACCTATCAAGGTGACGGCAACCGTCAGCGTCCCGACCCTGCCTCGCAGAATTTCGAGGCGTGGAACGCCTATGTCTACGACCGCCTGAACCCGGCCGGCGAACACAACGAGATCTGGCAGCATTCCGGTGGTTGCCGCGCGCATCTGAGGGTCGTGCGCAACACGCTGACGCATGAGATTTCCAGCGTCGCCTTTGTGCGCGGCGATCATGGCTCGGCCGCGCGCCGCAAGGCGGAGGACAAGGCATGAGCCCGCGCCGCACCGACACCGGCGGCCGCATCGACCGGCTGAAAACGATCCGCTTCACCTTCGACGGCGCGACCTACACCGGCCATGCCGGCGACACGCTGGCGTCGGCCCTGCTGGCCAAGGGCATCACCCTCTTCGGTCGCTCGTTCAAATACCACCGCCCGCGCGGCCTGGTCACCGCAGGCATCGAGGAGCCCAACGCCCTGGTGACAGTGCTGAGGGGCGAGGTTCGCGAGCCTAATATTCCGGCGACCATGGTCGAGATCCATGACGGGCTGGTTGCCATCAGCCAGAACCGCTTTCCCTCGCTTACCTGGGACATCAACGCCGTCAACCAGCTCGGCGGCAAGATCCTGTCGGCCGGCTTCTACTACAAGACGTTCATGGGACCGGTGTTCGGTCCGCTGAAGGGCACGCGCTTCTGGATGTTTTGCGAGCATTTCATCCGTCGTGCCGCCGGGCTCGGCAGCGCCGGATCGGCCAAGGACCCGGCCCGCTACGAGCGCATGAACGCATTTTGCGATGTGCTGGTGGTCGGCTCCGGCCCGGCCGGCCTGATGGCAGCCAAGACCGCCGCCGATCTGGGCGTCCGCGTCATGCTGGCCGATCTCGAACCGCGTTTCGGCGGCTCGGCCAACTGGTCCGACGAGACCATCGATGGCGCATCGGCCGCCGATTGGGCTCGCCGCATCGTCGCCCAGCTCGAAGGCCGCGACAATGTCCGGCTTTTGCCGCGCACCACGGTGTGGGGCTACTACGATAACAACACGCTCGCCGCGCTCGAACGGGTCAACGATCACAAGGAGCAGCCAGGCAAAGGCGAGCCGCGCCATCGCTACTGGGCGATCCGCGCCAAATCCGTGGTGCTGGCCACCGGCGCTTTCGAACGGCCGCTGGTGTTCCCCGGCAATGACCGGCCAGGCGTGATGCTGGCGCATGCCGCCGAGCGCTATGCCAACGAGTTCGGCGTGCTGCCGGGGGAGCGGATCGCGCTGTTCACCAACAATGACAGCGCCTATGGCGCGGCTGTCGCCTTGAAGAGGGCCGGCGCCGCGATCGTCGCCATCGCCGATATCAGGCCGGAGCTTTCGCCAGAAATGCGCAAGTTGGCCGCGGAAGTCGAAGCCGAGATCTTCGCCGGTCACGCCGTCATCGCCACCGAAGGTGGCAAGGCGCTGTCCGGTCTCAAGTTGCAACGCTTCGACATGACCAACGGAACGCTCACCGGCGATGCGCGCAGCATCCATGCCGATTGCCTGCTGATGTCAGGCGGCTGGTCGCCGACCATTCATCTCGCAAGTCAGGCTGGCGCCAAAGCGGAATGGAACGAGGCGTTGCAAGCTTTCCTGCCGCCGAAGCCGACGCAGAAATGGGTCGGCGCCGGCGCCTTCAACGGCCATTTCATGACCCTCGAGGCAATACTGGACGGCCGCAACGCGGGTTTTTCGGCGGTCGGCGCAACAGTCACGCCGATGGCGTACCCGATTATCGAATCCTTGCCTTGTGACCCCCGTCCTGCCCCGGTGTTCGAGATCAGGGCCAAGGGCAAGAGCTTTGTCGACTTCCAGCACGACGTCACCGCCGAGGACGTGCGGCTGGCGCACCGCGAAGGCTTTGTCTCGGTCGAGCATCTAAAGCGCTACACCACGCTCGGCATGGCGACCGACCAGGGCAAGAGCTCCAACGTGCCCGGCCTTGCCATCATGGCCGAAGCGCTGGGCAAGCCGATCCCAGAGGTCGGCACGACGCGTTTCCGGCCGCCCTTTGCGCCGGTTTCCATTGGTTCGCTGGCGGCCGAGCGCTTCGGCGACCTGAAGCCCGAACGGCTGACGCCGATGCATGACTGGCATCTAGCCAATGGTGCAACGATGTATTCCGCCGGCCTCTGGTACCGTCCGATGATCTATGGCCATGCCGGCGAGACGGTCGAGCAGGCCTATGTCCGCGAAGCCAAGGCGACGCGCGAGAGCGCCGGCATCGTCGATGTCTCGACACTGGGCAAGATTGCGGTGCAAGGGCCCGACGCCGCTCTGTTCCTCGACCGCGTCTATACCAACATGTTTTCGACGCTCGCCGTCGGCAAGGCCCGCTACGGCCTGATGCTGCGCGAGGACGGCCTCGCCTTCGACGACGGCACCACCTGGCGACTCGGCGAGCAGGATTTCCTGATGACCACCACCACGGCCAACGCTGGCAAGGTGATGCAGCATCTCGAATATTTCCTCGACGTGATCTGGCCGGACCTGAAAGTCCACGTCACCTCGGTGACCGACGAATGGGCGGGCGCCGCGATCGGCGGGCCCAAGGCCAGGCAGATCCTTGCTACATGTGTCACTGGCACAGCGGTGGACAACGCTACCTTGCCGTTCATGGGCATCGTTCGTGGCGAGATATCAGGCGTACCGGTGATGATTTGCCGGCTGTCTTTCTCCGGTGAAATGGCCTTCGAAGTCTATTCCGGCGCCGGCTACGGCACCCATGTCTGGGAAGCCTTGATCGAGGCCGGCAAGCCATTCGGGCTGGTCACCTACGGGCTCGAGGCGCTCGGCACGATGCGCATCGAGAAAGGTCATGTCACCGGCGCCGAGATCGATGGCCGCACCACTGCGCGCGATTTGCATCTCGACTGGATGCTGTCGAAGAAGAAGCCGTTCATCGGCTCGGCGATGATGGACCGCGAAGGCCTGATCGCCGCTGACCGCCTGGAACTGGTCGGCCTGATTTCGCTCGACAACCGGCCACTCAACGGCGGCGCGCACATCGTCGAAGAACTGGACGAGGCCAATCCGCACGGTTCCATCGGCCACATCACCGCCTGCTGCTATTCGCCGGCGCTCGGCAAGCATATCGCGCTTGCGCTGATCAAGGGCGGCAAGGCCAGGCAGGGCACGCGCGCCCATGTCTCCGATCCCTTGCGCAAGCGGTTCGGACCGGTCGAGATCGTCTCCAACCACTTCTTCGATCCGGATGGGAGTCGCATGCATGGTTGAGCGCCAATCACCCGAGCGCAAGCCGCCAGAGCACTTGTCGCCACTCGAGCCGGAATTTCACGTCGGCTCGCACGGCAATTTCGAGCATGGCGTCGAAATCATCCTGACCGAAACGACGCCGGGCTCGATCGTGCAGCTCGCCGCCTGGCCCGGCGAGGAGAAGAAGCTGATTGCAGCCATCCGCACCGTCACTGGGCTTGCGCTGCCCGATGGCGCCGGCGGCGGTGTGAGCGACGGCGTGAAGTCGGTGTTCGGCTTCGCGCCAGGAAAGTTCACCGTTGCCGACGAGGCCGAGGGGCTGGCCGCGGCCTTTGCCAAGGTGGTTACCCCGGCCATCGGTACCGTCACCGACCTCTCGCATGGCCGCACCGCCATCCGCATCGCCGGGCCGAAGGCCGAATGGGTGCTGGCGAAATTCTTCGCCATCGACTTTTCGCTGCCGGCCTTCCCGGTCGGCGCCGGCCGGTCGACCACCCATCACGACGTCTTCGCCCAGATCCAGCGCACCGGCGCCGACCAGTTCGACATCTACGTCTTCCGCTCCTTCGCCCGGTCGTTCTGGAAGGCGCTCTGTCATGCAAGCGAGGAAGTTGGCTACGAGGTGCAGTAGAGGCGGCCGGCCTCTCGCCGACGACTTCCGCCTCCTGTTCGTGATTGAGGGCGTCATCACGCTCTGTGCGCTGCTTGCCTACCTACCACCTGGGTTCCTAGCCGGACCGGCTTACTCGCTGAACGTCACCCACTCTTCCAGCGGCACGCGGTCGGTGCGGAAGGTGTTTTCCGGTTTGGATAGGTCCTCATGGCCAAGCGCCATACCGCAGACGACGATCTCCTCGTCGGGAATGTTGAGCACCGGCCTTATCTGCCGATGGTAGGGTGCAAACGCTGCCTGTGGGCAAGTGTGCAAACCCCTACCGCGCGCCGCGACCATGATGTTCTGCAGGAACATGCCGTAGTCGATCCATGAGCCTTGCTTGAGCCGGCGGTCGATGGTGAAGATCATGCCGACCGGCGCGTCGAAGAAGACGAAGTTGCGGTCGTGCTGGGCGCGCATCTTGTCGACCTCGCGGCGGCCGATGCCGAGCGCGCCGTAGAGGCCGAAGCCGTTGGCGCGGCGCCGGGTCAGGTACGGCTCGAAGAACTGGGTGGGATAGTAGCGGTACTCGTCCCAGTCGGCTTTTTCGGCGCGAATGCCAGAATTGAGAATGGCGTCGGTAATCTGCTGCTTGGTCTCGCCCTTGGTGACATAGACCTTCCACGGCTGCATGTTGGTGCCCGACGGAGCCCGCGCTGCAACTGCCAGAATGGCGCGGATCGTATCGTCGTCGACCATGTCGGGCAGGAAAGCGCGCACCGAGCGGCGCGACAGAATCGCCTCGTCGACGATCTCGGCCTCGCTCGCGATTCGAGTGTTGTTTTCCAGCATGGGCCGTCCCTTAACCCTCGTCTCGACCAGACGTCCCCACTCGCCGTTCGTGCCCGAGCCTTTGCATGAACCATCAAAATCGTGCAAGCAAATCTTGAGCAAGCGTGAAAATCCACTTGATTTTTTCATGCGCTTGATTTCTCATGAAATTTATGCGGATTTTTTCATGAAGTGAGCGCCTTGCCTTCGCCTACAGCAAGTACATTGCAGGGACCTGACGAACGCGTGCTGGCCGGCGATATTAGGGCCTTGCGCAAACTGCGTGGTCTGACGCTGGCGGAGATCGGCCTGAAGCTTGGCCGTTCGGTCGGTTGGGTCAGTCAGGTGGAGCGTGGCTTGTCAACGCCATCGCTCAGCGACCTCAGAGCTTTCGCCGAACTGTTTGGTGTGCCGATCAGCCTGTTCTTCAGCCATGACGTGCCTGTCGAAAGCGAGCGCGGCGTGGTTGTGCGCGCCGGCAGACGTCGCACGCTTGGCACAAGCGAAACCGGCTTGGTGGAGGAGCTTCTGTCGCCCGATCTCGGCGGTAGCTTCGAAATGGTGCGTTCGGTCTTCGCGCCGGGTGCCGAACTGAAGGCCGAGGCACAGCGGCCGACCGAGGAAGCCGGGTACGTCGCATCCGGACTGTTCGACATCGAAATAGCCGGCGTCTGGCATCGGCTTGGCGAGGGCGATTCCTTTCGCTTCGAAGGCAAGCCCTACCGTTGGCGCAATCCGGGTTCCGAGCCGGCAATTGTCATCTGGGTGGTTTCACCACCAGTCTATTGAAGAATGCATGTCGCCCAAAAGTGTGCAGCGGTTTTGGGAGAACGACATGCATCAAAACAAAAATAGAAGCGCGACGCGCTTCAGGTTTGGGAGAAGAACATGGCGGGTTTGCCGAGCACGGCTCGCGTGGTGATCATCGGAGGCGGTGCCGTCGGCACCTCCTCGCTCTATCATCTCGCTAAGGCGGGCTGGACCGAGTGCGTGCTTCTGGAAAAGAACGAGCTGACCTCCGGCTCGACCTGGCATGCTGCCGGCAACGTCCCGACCTTCTCCTCGTCCTGGTCGCTGATGAACATGCAGCGCTATTCGACCGAGCTTTATCGCGGGCTGGCCGAAGCGGTCGACTATCCCATGAACTACCACGTTACCGGTTCGCTGCGCCTTGCTCATACGAAAGAGCGTATGCAGGAGTTTCAGCGCGCCAAGGGCATGGGCCGCTATCAGGGCATGGACATCGACATTGTCGGCGTCGATGAGATCAAGCGCCGCTATCCCTTCATCGAGACGCATGATTTGAAGGGCGCGCTCTACGATCCGAGCGATGGCGACATCGATCCGGCGCAGCTCACGCAGGCGCTGGCCAAGGGCGCACGCGACATGGGCGCGAAAATCATCCGTTTCTGCCCGGTCACAGGCGTGCGCCGCGAGAACGACGAATGGGTGGTCGAGACAGCGCAAGGCGAGATCCGCTGCGAGATCGTCGTCAATGCTGCCGGTTACCGCGCCGCCGAAGTCGGCAAGATGTTCGGCCGCGAGGTACCGATGATGGTGATGAGCCATCAGTACATATTGTTCGAGGAAATTGCGGAACTGGCGGCGTGGTCGAAGGAACAGGGCAAGAAATTGCCGCTGCTGCGCGACGTCGACACCTCCTACTATTTGCGCCAGGAAAAGAACGGCATGAACCTCGGCCCCTACGAGCGCAATTGCCGCGCGCATTGGGCCACCCACAACGATCCGATGCCGGAGGATTTTTCCTTCCAGCTGTTCCCCGACGATCTCGACCGGCTCGAACATTATCTGGCCGACGCCGTCGCCCGCGTGCCGATCCTGGGCACGGCCGGCCTGTCCAAGATCATCAATGGGCCGATCCCCTACACGCCGGACGGCAACCCGTTGATCGGGCCGATGCCCGGCGTTCCCAATGCCTTCGAGGCCTGCGTCTTCACCTTCGGCATCGCCCAGGGCGGCGGCGCCGGCAAGGTGCTGGCCGAATGGGTGACCGAAGGCCAGACCGAATGGGACATGTGGTCGTGCGATCCGCGCCGCTTCACGTCCTTTGCCTCGGCGCCAGACTATTGCGTCGCCAAGGGCATGGAGATCTATGGCAACGAATACGCCATCCAGTTTCCGCGCCATGTCTGGCCTGAAGGCCGCGACCGCAAGCTGTCGCCGATCCACGATCGCATCAAGGCGTTCGGAGCCCGCTTCGACGCCTACAATGGTTGGGAGCGCGCCACCTGGTATGCGAAAGACGGCGATGATGTTTCCGAGGAAGCCACACTGACCTTCCGCCGCGACGGACCATGGCAGCATCGCGTGCGCGAAGAATGCCTGGCGGTGCGCGACGCAGCCGGCATCCTCGACCTGCCAGGCTTCTCGCGCTTCAACCTCGACGGCCCGGGCGCCGCCGAATGGCTGAGCCTGCAGGTTACCGGGCTGGTGCCGAAACCCGGCCGCATCGGCCTCGTCTATTTCGCCGACGACAAGGGCCGCATCGTCACCGAAATGTCCGTCGTGCGTCACGACGAGAATTTGATGACGCTGATCACCGCGGCGGTCGCGCAATGGCATGATTTCGAATGGCTGAAGTCGCGCATGCCCAAGGATGCACCATTCAAGTTGATCGACCGGACCGAGGAATTCTCGACACAGGTCCTGGCCGGCCCCAACTCGCGAAAAATTCTCGCCGATGTCTGCGAAGCCGACCTCGCTCTGCCATGGCTGACGCATCAGGAGACCAAGATCGCCGGCCGCTGGGCGAAACTTGTGCGCGTCTCCTTCGCCGGCGAACTCGGCTGGGAGATCCACACAAGGGTCGACGACACTGCCGCCATCTTCGACGCGGTCTGCGCGGCAGGACAGCAGCACGGACTGAAGCCGTTCGGCATGTATGCGCTGGATTCGCTCAGGCTTGAAAAAGGCTACCGCACCTGGAAGGGCGACCTTTCGACCGACTATTCGATCCTGCAAGGCGGGCTCGAGCGCTTCGTCAAATGGGATAAGCCCGAGTTCCGCGGCAAGTCGGCGTTGCTGAACGAAAAACAACAGGGTGTGAAGAAGCGTTTCGTCACGCTGATCGTCGAAAATCCCGGCGACTGCGACGCTCCCTACATGTCGACGCTGTGGCATGACGGCCGGATCGTCGGCGAGACGACGTCGGGCGGCTGGGGCCATCGAATCGATAAATCGATCGCGCTCGGCATGCTGCGCGCCGACCTGACCGAACCCGGCACCACAATCGAGGTCGAAATCTTCGGCGACCGTTTCCAGGCGGTCGTGCAGAAAGATGAGCCGCTATGGGATCCGAAGAACGAGAGGCTGCGCGCATGAAGAGGATCATTCTCACCGATGGCGGCATGGGACAGGAACTGGTTCGCCGCAGCAAATCCGAGCCGACACCGCTCTGGTCGGCCAGGGTGCTGATCGATGAGCCGGATCTGGTGCGCGGCCTGCACGCGGAATTCATCCGTGCCGGCGCTCGCGTCATCACCATCAACACCTATTCAGCGACACCCGAACGCCTGGCGCGTGAGGGCGCCGAGGACCTCTTCAAGCCATTGCAGAAGCGCGGCATCGAATTGGCGAGGCAAGCCCGCGACGAGGCCGGCGATGCGGCGATCGCCGGCTGCCTGTCGCCGCTGTTCGGCAGTTACGCACCGGCACTGACCATTTCATATCAGGATACGCTCGACATCTACCGGCGCGTCGTTGCCGAGCAGGCTGATGGCGTCGACCTGTTCCTGTGCGAAACCATGGCGTCCGCAGAGGAGGCGCGCGCGGCAGTCACCGCGGCATCGGAAAGCGGCAAGCCCGTATGGGTCTCGTGGACGCTGGCCGATCACGGCAAACCGCGGCTGCGCAGCGGCGAGGCAATAACCGCCGCGGCAAGCGCGCTCGACGGCTTGGCAGTCACTGCACGGCTGCTCAACTGCTGCCGGCCGGAAGCGATTGCCGCGGCACTGCCTGAATTGATCGACCTCGGCGGCCCGGTCGGCGCCTATGCCAACGGCTTCACCTCCACCGAAGCGCTCAAGCACGGCGGCACCGTCGACGTGCTGCATGCCCGACATGATCTCGGCCCGGACGCCTATGCCGACCAGGCGATCGGCTGGGTGGAGGCCGGCGCGGACATTGTCGGTGGTTGCTGCGAGGTTGGACCGCCGCATATCGCAGCTCTGCGCGACCGGCTCGAACAGGCCGGCTACGAAATTTCGGGAGTTTTTCATGCCTAAGCCATCATCGCGCATCTCCGGCATCGTGCCTTCGGGCAAGGACGGCTGGGAAGTCCATTCGGCCGCCTGGGCCCGCAAGGAGGCCGGCGAAGACATCATCATGCTGTCGGTCGGCGACCATGATTTCGACACGTCCTCGCAAACCATCGAAGCCTGCGTGACAGCGGTTCGCGGCAGCAACCACCACTACACCCCGCTTCCCGGCTTGCCGCGCCTGCGCAAGGCGATGGCGGCGGCCTCGAGCGCCTGCACCGGCGTCGAGACGACACCAGATCAGGTCATCGCCACGCCCGGCGGCCAGGCCGCGCTCTACGCGGCCATCCAGGCCGTGCTCGACCAGGGTGACCACGCCATCGTCGTGGCGCCCTACTACGCCACCTATCCAAACACGTTCAGCGCTGCAGGCGCCGATTTCACCGTCGTCGAGACGCCCGCCGAAGACGGCTTCCAACCGCGTGCCGACATGATCCGGGCGGCACTCCGGCCGAACACGCGCGCCATCCTGATCAACACGCCGAACAACCCGACCGGTGCGGTCTATTCGCGAGAGCGGCTCGAACAACTCGCCGAGGTCTGCAGGGAGCATGACCTCTGGCTGCTATCCGACGAGGTCTACTGGACACTGGGCGGCGGCGAGCACGTCTCGCCGCGCTCGCTGCCCGGGATGGCCGAGCGCACGCTGGTCATCAATTCGATGTCGAAGAGCCACGGCATGACCGGCTGGCGCATGGGCTGGCTGACAGGCCCGGAGGCGATGATCACACTGCTCACCAATCTCAATCTGGTGACGACTTACGGCTTGCCGGCCTTCATCTCGATCGCCTGCGCCGAGGCGCTGGAGAACCGCTATGGCGTCAAGGAGATCGCCGAGCGTTATGCGGCGCGCCGTACCGTCCTGCTCGACGCCGTGCGCGGCATGAACAATGTCAACGTGCGCGGTTCCGAGGGCGGCATGTTTGTCATGCTCGACATCAGTGCGTTCGAACCCGACGACGAGAAATTCGCCTGGGCTCTGCTCGACAAGGAAAATGTCGCCGTGATGCCCGGCTCCAGCTTCGGCGAAGCCGCAGCCGGCCATATTCGCATCAGCCTCTGCCAGCCCGAACTCGTGCTGCAGGAAGCAGCGCTCCGGCTGCGCCGCTTTGCCTCCAGCTACCGTCGCGAGGCCGCATGACGGGCAAGGCAGTTCCCGCCAAAGCAAGAGCCGTCATCATCGGCGGCGGCGTCTCCGGCTGTTCGGTCGCCTATCACCTTGCCAAGCTCGGCTGGACCGACATCGTGCTCCTGGAACGCAAGCAGCTGACGTCGGGCACGACATGGCATGCCGCCGGCCTGATCGGCCAGTTGCGCGGTTCGCAGAACATGACGCGGCTGGCGAAATATTCCGCCGACCTCTACGTCAAGCTGGAAGCCGAGACCGAGGTCGGCACCGGCATGCGCCAGGTTGGCTCGATCACCGTGGCGCTGACCGAGGAGCGCAAGCACGAGATTTATCGACAAGCCTCTCTCGCCCGCGCCTTCGATGTCGATGTCCGCGAGATTTCGCCCAATGAAGTCAAAGAGATGTACCCTCATCTCAATGTCTCCGATGTCGTCGGCGCCGTGCATCTGCCGCTCGACGGCCAGTGCGACCCCGCCAACATCGCCATGGCGCTGGCCAAGGGCGCGCGCCAGCGCGGCGCCACAATCGTCGAGAATGTGAAGGTCACCAAGATCCACACCAGGGCCGGTCGCGTCACCGGCGTGTCCTGGGCACAGGGCGAAGACCAAGGCGCCATCGAAGCCGACATCGTCGTCAACTGCGCCGGCATGTGGGCGCGCGAGCTTGGCGCGCAGAACGGCGTCACCATCCCGCTGCACGCCTGCGAGCATTTCTATCTCGTCACCGAGCCGATCCCCGGTCTCGGCCGCCTGCCGGTGCTGCGCGTGCCCGACGAGTGCGCGTATTACAAGGAAGACGCCGGCAAGATGATGCTCGGCGCTTTCGAGCCGGTGGCAAAGCCCTGGGGCATGGACGGCATCCCAGAGGATTTCTGCTTCGACCAACTGCCCGAGGACATGGATCATTTCGAGCCCATCCTCGAAATGGGCGTCAACCGCATGCCGATGCTGGCGACCGCCGGCATCCACACCTTCTTCAACGGCCCCGAGAGTTTCACGCCGGACGACCGCTATTATCTCGGCGAGGCACCAGAATTGTCCGGCTACTGGATGGCGACCGGCTATAATTCGATCGGCATCGTCTCCTCCGGCGGCGCCGGGATGGCGCTGGCGCAGTGGATCAACGATGGCGAAGCGCCTTTCGACCTTTGGGAAGTCGATATCCGCCGCGCCCAGCCGTTCCAGAAGAACCGCCGCTATCTCAAGGAGCGGGTCTCCGAAACGCTCGGCTTGCTCTATGCAGACCATTTCCCTTATCGCCAGATGGCGACATCGAGGAATGTCCGCCGCTCACCCCTGCATGCGCATCTGAAGGCGCGTGGTGCTGTCTTCGGCGAGGTCGCCGGCTGGGAGCGCGCAAACTGGTTCGCCCGTGAAGGCCAGGAGCGCGAATACCGCTATTCCTGGAAGCGGCAGAACTGGTTCGATAACCAGCGCGAAGAACATTTCGCGGTCAGGAACAAGGTCGGCCTGTTCGACATGACCTCCTTCGGCAAGATCCGCGTCGAGGGCCGCGACGCCTGTGCCTTCCTGCAAAAACTATGCGCCAACGACATGGACGTCGCGCCGGGCAAGATCGTCTATACCCAGATGCTCAACCAGCGCGGCGGCATCGAGAGCGACCTCACCGTCTCGCGCCTGTCGGAGACAGCGTTCTTTCTGGTCGTTCCCGGCGCCACGCTGCAGCGCGATCTCGCCTGGCTAAGAAAACACCTCACCGACGAATTCGTCGTCATCACCGATGTCACGGCGGCCGAAAGCGTGCTCTGCCTGATGGGACCGGACTCGCGAAAGCTGATCCAGAAGGTGAGCCCGAACGATTTCTCCAACGAAGCCAATCCGTTCGGCACGTTCCAGGAGATCGAGATCGGCATGGGCCTGGCCCGCGCCCACCGCGTCACCTATGTCGGCGAGCTCGGCTGGGAACTCTACGTCTCGACCGACCAGGCAGCCCATGTCTTCGAAGCAATCGAAGAGGCAGGGGCCGATGTCGGGCTGAAACTCTGCGGCCTGCACACGCTGGATTCCTGCCGCATCGAAAAGGCTTTTCGGCATTTCGGCCATGACATTACCGATGAGGACGACGTGCTGGAAGCCGGCCTCGGCTTCGCGGTTAAAGCGGCCAAGGGCGACTTCATCGGCCGCGATGCCGTGCTGCGCAAGAAGGAAGCCGGACTGTCACGCCGGTTGGTGCAATTCCGCCTGAAGGACCCGCAACCCCTGCTCTTCCACAACGAGGCGATCCTGCGCGACGGCAAGATCGCCGGTCCGATCACATCAGGCAATTACGGCCATCATCTCGGCGGCGCCATCGGGCTCGGCTATGTGCCATGCCAAGGCGAGAGCGAGGCGGACGTGCTGGCCTCATCCTACGAGATCGAGATCGCCGGCGAGCGTTTTGCGGCGGAAGCATCGCTGAAGCCGATGTACGACCCGAAGTCGGAGAGGGTGAGGATATAGCGCAGCCCTACCCTTCTCCCCTTGTGGGAGAAGGTGGATCGGCGCGTAGCGCCGAGACGGATGAGGGGTGTTCCAGCGGAGTGAGACGTTGGCGTTCCCTGGAACACCCCTCATCCGTCGCCTTCGGCGACACCTTCTCCCACAAGGGGAGAAGGGAAAGGCGTGCCACTCAAAACCGCTCCAGCTTCGCCCGCACTTTCGCCAGAAACGCTGCGCGCGACCGTGGCGTCGAGGAATCCATCAGATAGTGCGCCAGGAAGAATGTCCGGCAACGTGTCGCGCACAGCGCCCGCATGCCGCGCAAAAGGGTCTTGCGTCCGGGCTGGCCGACGACGACGCTCCACCAGGTCGGCGCGCCGCAGGTGGTGATGACGCCGACCTTGGTCACATGCGTCATCAGCGACTTGATGCGTCCCTTGCCAGCAGGCAGCTTGAAGGCGACATCCGTCGCCCACACCCGGTCGAGCCAGCCCTTCAGCATCGCCGGCAGCCCATACCACCAGGTCGGATAGACGAACAGGATCGCTTCGGCCCAGTTGAGCAGTTCGAAATGCGGCCTCAGCGCCGGGTCCTGCGGCGCCTGGTCGTTGTAGGAGCGCCGCTCGTCGCAGGTCATCACCGGGTCGAATTTCTCGGCATAGAGGTCGAGCAGCCGCACCTCCCAGCCCCTCGCCTTCAGCACGTCCACGGCGGTATCGCGGATTGCGGCGCAAAAACTCTCCGGCACCGGATGGCAGTAGACCAACAGCGCGCGCATCAGAAGGCGTCCATGCTGGCTGCGACTCTTGCCGCGAAGGCCTTGCGCGTGCCGTCTGTAGACAGGTTCATTGCATAGTGAGCGAGATAGCTCACCGGCGCGCCCGGTTTTACGGTGGCGCGCAGCATACGCTTGATCAATTTGCGGGGCGGATCGCCCATCAGCATGGCGCGGAACCGGCTGCCGCCATAGGTGGTCACCGCTGCGACCTTACGGATATTGTGCAGCGACGGCTGCACCTTGCCGTCGACCAGCTTGAACGAGACGCCCGGCAGGAAGACGCGATCGAAGAAGCCTTTCAGGATCGCCGGAAAGCCGTAGTTCCAGACCGGATAGGAAAGCACCAGCGCATCCGCCCGCAGCAGGCGTTCGACATAGGAAGCCACCGCATCGGAGGAGCCGCGCTGGTTGTGATAGTCCAGCCTTTCCCGGCGCGTCAGCCGATGCAGGCCGGCATTGAAGCTGGTCTCGACCGGATGGGCGTAGAGGACGAGGATGTTCATGGGATGAAGTCTCGCAGGTCAGCGCGAGGCACCCCCCTCTGCCCTGCCGGGCATCTCCCCCGCAAGGGGGGAGATCGGACTGCCGCATCGCTTTCGCCAACTGTCAACGCCGCAGGATGGTCGCGACCGAGAGGCTGCCAATCTCCCCCCTTGCGGGGGAGATGTCCGGCAGGACAGAGGGGGGTGTTCAAGCGCGAACCTCTCATCCCGTCCTCTGCAGCCCCTTGAACAAAAAAGTCCGGCCCGATCGGTAGTCGTAGTCCGGCTTCTCCCAGGCGATCATCTTGCCGGGGTTGAGCAGGCCTTGCGGATCGGTTTCGCGCTTGAAGGCAAGCTGCACCGCGTCGGTCTGCTTCATGCCGCCCTCTTCCAACGTGTAGCGGTGCGGGTTGAAGATCGGGCAGCCATTCTCCTCATGCAGGCGCACGATCTCGTCGAGCCGCGCCTCGGTGGTGAACTTGACCAGCGGCAGGCCGAAGCAGGTGATGTTGCCGTCCAGCCGCACGAACTCCAGATGCGAGAAAACCTCGCCCGGAAACATCGCGTCCATTTTCTCGACCAGCGCCAACTGGTTGGGAAAGGGATAAAGCGATTGCAGATAGGTGATCGAAGGGTCGACGCGCAGCGCCCTCAGCGTCGTGTGATTCCACGCCAATTCATAGGCTGGCGGCAGGCCCTTTTTCTCCTCCGGCGTTACGGTGGCCGCGTTGAAGATCACTTCGCCGCCGGCACGGCGGGTAAAGGCCAGGAAGGCATCCAGCCCATGCCACGCCACCATGACCACGCAAATGCTCTGCCCTTCCCGAAGGAATTTCTGGTGGCGCTTGAAATAGAGCTGCGGCACGGGTGCCGCTATCGGTGTGATCAGCTTGGTCAGGATGCCGTCCTGGCAAGCAAGCGCATTGCCGTAGCGGGCCGCATCCATGAAAGTGTCGAAGCCGACGATGACATCGACCCAATCGTAAGCAGCGGTCAGCGGCATCTCGACTTCGGTGATGATGCCGTTGGTGCCATAGGCATGGGTCACCTTGTGCAGGTCCTCGCCGGTGAGTTCGAGCGCTTTTGGCTCCGCTTCCATCGTCACCACGCGCAGCCGAAGCACATTGCCGAAATCGCGCAGGCCGCCGAAATTGATCGAACCGATGCCACCCGAACCGCCGGCGATGAAGCCGCCGATCGAGGCCGTGTTGTAGGTGGACGGCGACAGCCGAAGCTCCTGGCCGGAATGCGCCCGCGTTGCCTTGTCGATGTCGGCCAGAATGGCTCCCGGTCCGGTCACCACGCGACCTGGCGCGATCGACTTGATTTCATTCATCTCGGCAAGGTTGAGCACTACGCCGCCGGAGAGCGGCATCGCCTGCCCGTAATTGCCGGTGCCGCTGCCGCGCGGCGTCACCGGCACGCCATGGCGATGGCAGGCCGCAAGCACGCGGATCAGTTCGGCCTCGGTCTTCGGCGTCACGATCAAATCGCCGGTGACATGATCGAGCTGCTGCTTCAGCACCGGGCTATACCAATAGAAATCGCGGCTCTTCTGCTGGACGATGGCCGGATTGTCGTCGACCTTCAGGCCTTCGAGATCGCGTTTGAGCGCCGAAACGTCCATCATTCCACCATCAGTTCGTCGAGTTCGGCATAGTCGGGCAATTGCCGGTCGATCGCCCTGCCGCCGCGCACGACAACGCGATCCGATTCGGGCCGCGACAGCAATTCCGTCCAGCTTCGACCTTTGAACACGATGAAATCGGCATCGCCACCAGCGGCGAGCGTACCGAAGCCGTCGAGCCGCATCACTTTGGCCGGCGTCGCGGTGATTGCTTGCGGCCAGTCGGCGACCGGATGATCGAAATGCAGGATGCGCGTCGCCATGCGGTAGACCTCCAGCATGTCGAGATCGCCATAGGCATAGAACGGGTCGCGCGTATTGTCGGATGCGACCGCCACCGGAATGCCCCTCGCCTTCATCTCATGCAGCAGCGTCACGCCACGCCAGCGCGGCGTGGTGCCGTTGCCGCGCCGGTCCTGCAGATAGAGATTGCACATCGGCAGCGACACGACGGCCAGCCCCGCCTTCGCCACCTTGTCCAGCGTGTCCAGCACATCGAGGTCCGGCTGGCGCGCCAGCGAACAGCAATGGCCGATGAGGATCTTGCTCTCGAAGCCGTTCCAAAGGGCGGCTTCCGCGATCTTCTTCAGCGATATGGCGGCAACATCGCCGGTCTCGTCGGCATGGAAATCGAGATCGAGGCCATGCTTGATCGCCTGCGCGAAGACATGGTCAAGCAGCTCTTCGAGGTCCGGCACCATATAGGTGACGACCCCGAGCACGCCCTTCGCGGCCGCGACCCGCTTGGCCAGCCTGTCGAACCACTTCTTGTCGCGCACGCCCTCGATGCCGAGCAGGCAGGCGCCCTGCAACTCGATGCGGCCGTGCCATGCCTCGCGCATCGTCTCGAACACCGGCCAGGAGATCTCCTCCTGCGGTGCGACGCTATCGAGATGCGTGCGCAGCGCCCTTGTGCCATGGGCGTAGGCTGAACGCAGCGAAAAATCCATACGCCGCGCCACGTCCTCTGCGCTCCAGCGCGCGGCACGGTCGGCGCCGGTGGCGTTCAACGCACCCATGAAGGTGCCGTCGGGATTGGGCATTCGCGGCCAGATATGGCCCTTGTCGATATGCGTGTGGCAGTCGACGAAGCACGGCAGCACTATACGGCCGGCGAGGTCGACGGCATCGGCACGTGCCTTCGATTTGCCATGCGCTGCAATGCTGGCGACTTTGCCGTCGGCGACGGCAATGTCGCCCAGCGCGAAACCGTCACTGTCGTAAGTTGCAGTAAGGCCCGACGTCAGTGATTGATGAACACGGACGTTAGCGAGCTGATAAGAGCCGGAGGCTGGTATCAAGGCCTGCCCCCATCTGTCTTGAGGGGGAGATGTCCGGCAGGACAGAGGGGGGTATTTCGCGCCAACATTATAGTCATCCTAGCGCTCCTGCTTCAGTGCGCTTTCATGCCAGCGCCGCAAGATGAGATGCGAAATCAGCGACAGCACGAGGAAGATCAAAATGCCGGTGAGCGAGATCAAGAACAGCGCCGCGAACAGCCGCGGCGCGTTGAGCCGGTAGCCAGCCTCGATGATACGCGAGGCAAGCCCCGACGACTGGCCGGTGGTGCCGGCGACGAATTCGGCCACGACGGCGCCGATCAGCGACAGGCCGCCGGCGATCTTCAACCCGCCGAGAAAATAAGGCATCGCCGCCGGCAGCCTGAGATAGCGCAACTGCTGCCAGCGCGTCGCACCATTGAGCTTGAACATGTCGCGCAGATTGCGGTCGACGGAGTTGAGGCCAAGCGTGGTGTTGGACAGTATCGGAAAGAAGGCGACGATCCAGGCGCACAGCAGAAGCTTGGTCGTCTGGTCATTCACATAGATGTTGATCAACGGAAAGATCGCCACGATCGGCGTCACCTGCAGCACGATCGCGAAGGGGAAGAACGACATCTCGACCCATTTCGATTGCGCGAACAGCACCGCTAACCCGACCCCGCCGATGACGGCCAGAGCCAGGCTGAGGAAGGTGATGCGCAAAGTGACCAGCAGGGAGGAAAACAGCAGGCCGGCATCGTTGTAGAGCGTCCACAGAACCACACCGGGGCGCGGCAGGATGTACTGCGGAATCTCGTTCCACACGCAGATGCGGTCCCACAGCCAGATCGCCAGGATCATGATCGCCAGCGGCAGCACCCAGCGGCCGATCCGCTCGAAGCGTTCCTGGCGCACCCGGCGTGCTTCCTCGGGGTCGAGTTCGAGCACCCTCTCGTCAATGGCCGTCATGGTGTGTGCCTGCTGTTGCGTTGATGGCCTTGACCAGCACATCGGAGGCCTGGCGGCACAGTGCCGCATAGTCGGGCGAGGTGCGAAACGCCTCGTCGCGAGGATAGGTGGCCTCGATCGCGAGTTCGTCGAACACCCTGCCCGGCCGTGCCGCCATGATGACGACGCGGTTGGAGAGAAAGACGCTTTCGAAGACGCTGTGGGTGACGAACACGACGGTGAAGCGTTCGTCTTGCCACAGCTCCAGCAGATCATTGTTGAGCTTGAAGCGGGTGATCTCGTCGAGTGCCGCGAACGGCTCGTCCATCAAAAGCACACGTGGCTTGGTCACCATGGCCCGCGCAATCGAGACGCGCATCTTCATGCCGCCGGACAGTTCGCGCGGCACCGCGTCTTCGAAACCGGTCAGATGCACCCGCGCCAGCATTTCCGTTATCGCCGGTGTCGCCTTGGCGCGCGAAATGCCTTTCAGCCGAAGCGGCAGCCAGACATTGTCGAAGACATTTGCCCAGGGCAAAAGCGTCGGCTCCTGGAAGACGAAGCCGATGTTCGAGCGGTCAAGCGAGCCGCCGCCGCGCCAGTCGAGCACGCCGGAGGTCGGCGTCGACAGGCCGGCGATCAGCCGCAGCGCCGTCGACTTGCCGCAACCCGATGGTCCGAGCAGGCTGAGGAAATCGCCTTCCCGGATCGTCAGGTCGACATCGCTCAGCGCCGTCACACCGTTGGAAAAAACCTTGCCGACGCCACGCAGCGCCAGAAGCGTCGAGGACGTGCCCGACGCAGACGGCGCTGGCGCCACTTTTTCCTGCATCATGCCGGGACGGCCTACTTCTTCAGCTCGAGCCCGACGCCCTTGTTGACGAAGGTCAGCGTGTAGGCCTTCTTGACGTCGATGCCGGCTGGCGTGACCTTGGCCTTGACCATCTTGTCGTAGAAGCTCTGGACCCGCGCATCGGTCATTGCGCCGATTCCGAGCTTTTCCGTGTCGCCGGAATCGGCCAGGCCGAACTTCTTCATCTGATCGATCGAGAACGCGATCTGCTCGTCGTTCATGTCGGGGTTGTCTTTCTTGATCATGTCGTTGGCGGCCTTGTTGTCGCCGTAGAGATATTTGTACCAGCCCTTGGCCGAGCCATCGACGAAGCACTGGACCACCTCCGGCTTCTTGTCGATCGTGTCCTGCATCACCTCGATCGTCGTCGCGTAGGTGTCCCAGCCATAGTCGGCCAGCAGGAACTGGTTCGGCACGAAGCCGCCTTCCTTCTTTACCGCGAACGGCTCGGAGGTGACGTAGCCCTGCTGGATCGACTTCTTGTCGGCGAGGAAAGGAGCGGTGTTGTAGGTGTAGGGCGCGCGCTTGGAGGCGTCGAAACCGAGTTCGATGACCATCCATTGGAAGAAGGTCTGCACGCCCTCGTCGCCCAATATGTATTGGTCGGCGTTCTTCAGGTCTTCCCACTTGTCGAGCCCTTCGCCGGGGTGGGACATGATGACCTGCGGATCCTTCTGGAAGTCCGCCGCCACCACGCGCATCGGAATGCCTTGCTGGACGGCATCGAAAGCCGACAGGAGATTGCCGCCCATGTAGAAATCGATCTTGCCGGCAAGCAGCATCGGCCGACCGCTGACCTGCGGGCCGCCCTGCATGATGGTGACATCGAGGCCGCAGGCAGCGTAGGTGCCATCGGCCACGGATTGATAATATCCGCCATGTTCCGGCTCGGCCAACCAGTTGGTGCCGAAGGTGACTTTCTCATTCGCAGCGGCACTCAGCGTGCCGGCTGCAAGCAGCGCCACCACCGCCGCCGAAATCTTCTGTTTTCCGTACATCGACACCACCCTCTGTTTGCTCCGGCGCGCCACGCGCCAGGCTCGACACCAAAGAATCAAGAAGCAAGACATATGCCACCAGCGCCTTGCGCCGGGACCGCCCGCTTGCACCACAGCCATCTGCGAAAGCCGGACAAGGTCGTGCTGCACGAGAGGCATCGTGCCTATTTTTTGAACGCCTGTCCACAATCGCACCAGCAACATGCACCGCCATCTTGAATGCGTGACGGGTCAGGCCTTAGGCTGGCGGCATCCAGGAGATTGCCATGTTCAAATTCCTCACCCCGAAGTCGATCAAGCCGCCCTTTGCCCGCTACAGCCATGGCGTCGAAGTGCCGGCCGGCAAGCGGCTGGTACTGTGCTCGGGCCAGGTTGCCATTACGGCGGACGACGAGATCCCGGAAGACGCGGGGGCACAAGCCGAGCTCTGTTTCCGCAACATCGCCGCGGTGCTCGGCGAGGCCGGGCTGGCCCTCGGGGATATCGTGCGCATCAACGCCTATGTTACCGACCGCGCGCATCTGCGGCCTTACATGGATGTCCGCGACCGCCTGTTCTCCAGCCCCGCTCCGGCATCGACGCTGATGATCGTCTCCGGATTTGCGCGGCCCGAATTCAAGGTCGAGGTCGAGGCGATCGCGGCTGGGTGATCGACAGGCCGTCCTTCCCGCGCTAGGTCTGGCTGGTTGATCGAAGAGGCATGACATGACGGTTGCGAAGAAGCGCGTGTGGTGGGGCGATTACCGGACCACCGAATACGCCTCGATCGATCCGGAGGCGACGGTCGCCGTGCTGCCGGTGGCTGCGATCGAGCAGCATGGACCGCACCTGCCTGTTTCGACCGACACCTCGATCATGAATGGCATGCTGGACACGGTCATCTCGCGCCTGCCTGATGATCTCGACATCCGAATCCTGCCGGTCCAGGCAGTGGGCAAGTCGAACGAGCATCTGCACGCGCCGGGCACCCTCACCTTGCCGGCAACCACGCTGATCGAAGCTTGGACCGAGCTAGGCCTGTCGATCGCGCGCGCCGGCGTGCGAAAACTGGTCGTCGTCAATTCGCACGGTGGCAACGAGGAGATCATGGGCATCGTCACGCGCGAATTGCGCGTGCGCGAAAAAATGCTGGCGGTGAAGACCAGCTGGCAGCGTTTTGGCCGCCCGGCCGGCATGTACACCGAGCTCGAGGACCGTCACGGCATCCATGGCGGCGATGTCGAGACCTCGCTGATGCTGCATTTCCGGCCGGACCTTGTCGACATGGGCAAGGCCGACAATTTCGTTTCCAACGTCGCCAAGGCCGAAAAGGAATTCTCGCTGCTGCGCCACACCGGCACCCACGCCTTTGCCTGGATCGCTAGCGATCTCAACCCGAATGGCGTGGTCGGCGACGCCAGCATCGCCACATCGGAAAAAGGCCGGCTGACGGCAGAATATCAGGCCGATGGTTTCATCAGCCTGCTGCGGGATGTGCGCAAGGCGAAACTCGTCGACTGGCTGAAATAGCTAGCCGTCAATCTTGAGCGCGAAAGGCGTGCCTTCGAAAGCGTCGGCACCGCGCCCGATCGCTTCGATCGCCTCGACCATGCGGCCGTTGCGATCGAGCAGCGTGTCGGCCACCGCAATCAGTCGCGGATTGGGTGTCGCCGATGGTGACAGCGCTCGCAGCGTTTGAGCCAGTTCGGCCTCGTC
Source organism: Mesorhizobium sp. M0051 (assembly GCF_040323235.1). Lineage (NCBI taxonomy): Bacteria > Pseudomonadati > Pseudomonadota > Alphaproteobacteria > Hyphomicrobiales > Phyllobacteriaceae > Mesorhizobium > Mesorhizobium sp. M0051. The sequence continues at coordinate 3,637 of NZ_JAMYUT010000002.1, read as the reverse complement.
GCGTTTCGGCGCCAGTGCTGCAGCGATGATATAGGCCGAGGCGGTCGAGCGGCTGATGCCGGCATAGCAATGCACGACCATCGGCCTTGCCCGGTCCCAGCGGCGCGCGAAATCGAGCAGGTTGCGGACATGATCCTCGCCCGGCATGGTCATGCCGTCCTGCGCCACCGCAATGTCATGCATGACCAGGTGCAGATGGTTTTCACTCGCTATCGAGGCGGGACGTACCACCTCCGTTCCAGCGGCAAGCAGCGACAGCATGCGCTCGGCACCGGTCCTTGCCACCGTTTCCTCGATCTTTGCCAACGAGCAGACATAGATCATTGCTTCGAACCCTTTGATCGATCCTCGCGCCGCGCCGTCCATTCGGCAAGAGCGGATTCAAGCCGCTGCCATTCCTCCTCGCTCCCCGGCAGGCCGGCGCGCAGGACATGTGGCCGGTCGGCAAAATGCCGAAGCAGGATGCCGCGCTCGCCAAGGGCTGCAAACAGGCCATCGGCATCGGCCAGGCGGAGATAGCGAAACAAGGTCGTGCCGCCCGCGACGAGAATGCCGAAGCGGCCGAACAGCGTATCGAGCCGCGCCGATGCTTCCGCAAGGGATGCCCGCATCGCGTCCTGCCAGTCAATGTCGGCAAGCGCGCGGATGCCGTATTCAAGCGCCGGGCCGGCGACAGCCCATGGCCCGAATTGCGTTTCCAGCCGTTCGACCGTCGCTACATCGCACAGTGCGAACCCGAGCCGCAGCCCGGCAAGACCGAAGAACTTGCCGAACGAGCGCAGGACGACGATGCCGCCACTCTCGACATCGCCGGCAAGGCTATGTTCACGCGGGCCGACATCCATGAACGCCTCGTCGACGACCAGCAGCCCGCCCTTGGCGCGCAGTCGGGCGGCCAGCGCCAGCAAACGGTCCCGCTCGACGATGCGTCCATCCGGATTGTTCGGATTGACGACAATGGCAAGGTCGGCGTCTGCCAGCGCTTCGAAATCGTTGACCTCCAACACTCGGTGTCCGGCGATCGCCGCAGCGCGGGCATGTTCGGCATAGGTCGGCCCCAGCACCAAAGCCTTGCCGGGCGCGATCAGCGATGCAACGCGCGGCAATAGGATCTGCGTGCCCGGTGCCGCCGCGAGGTTGGCTGGCGACGGCGCGCCGTAGGTGCTGGCCGCGATCTCTAACAGGTCACGCGTGCGCGCGGCCTCCGGCAATCGCGACAGCGAGGTGGCGGGCAGGTCGAAAAGCGGGTAGGAGTGCGGATTGATACCGGTCGAGAGGTCGACGAAAGGCCGCGAAGCGTGAGGGAACAGCGCCCTCGCCCGGCCAAGACTTCCACCATGGTCCACCGCTCCTTCAAGAAGCTTCATGTCAGTTCTGATCGCTTTCCTGTCATTGGCCGTCGAATTCGCCCTCGGCTATCCCGACTGGCTGTTTCGCGCCATCGGCCATCCCGTGACATGGTTCGGCAGGCTGATATCCTTTCTCGACCGCAGGCTCAACCACGCTGCTGATCCCGACGCACTGCGTCGCAAGCGCGGTGTCCAGGCGCTGCTGGTCATCGTGCTCGTGCCGGCGCTGATCGGCCTCGGCATGCAGATCCTGCTCTGGTTCGTTCCCATGGGACTCATCATCACGGCCCTTCTGGCAACCTCGCTCCTGTCGCAGAAAAGCCTTTACGAACATGTCGAGGCGGTGGCGGACGCGCTCGACACTGGCGGCCTCGCTCTGGGCCGCGTGGCCGTCTCGCGCATCGTTGGCCGCGATCCCGAGACGCTGGACAGGGCCGGTATCAGCCGCGCGGCGATCGAGAGCCTGGCCGAGAATTTTTCCGATGGCATCGTCGCTCCCGCCTTCTGGACCGGAATCGGCGGCCTCGCCGGCGGCGCCGCCTACAAGGCCGCCAATACCGCCGATTCGATGATCGGTCACCGTACCCCGCGCCATGAGGCGTTCGGCTGGGCGGCGGCACGCTTCGACGATTGGATCAATTTGCCGGCGTCACGGCTGACGGCGCTGCTGATCGTGCTGGCGGCTTTCCTGGTCAGGGACGCCGACCCGCGCAATGCCTGGCACGCGGTGTGGCGCGACGCGAAGAAGCACCGCTCGCCGAATGCCGGCTGGCCGGAAGCGGCGATGGCTGGCGCGCTCGGCCTGGCACTCGCCGGGCCGCGCAGCTACGGCGGCGTCCTGGTCGACGACGTCTTCATGGGCGGAGGCGGCCGCCGCGAAGCCGACAGCACCGATATAAGGCAGGCGCTGAAACTCTATCGCGTCGCCGACTATCTGCTGATTGCGCTGTTCGGGCTGATTTCGATCATCGTCATTGTGGCGTGACCTATTTCACCCTCCCCCTTGTGGGAGGGTCGGCGCGTAGCGCCGGGGTGGGGGTGCGGCGCCGAAGACCCCCACCCCGCTCCACTTCGCGAATCGACCCTCCCCACAAGGGAGAGGGTAGGAAATGCTCAGAACTCAATCCCCTGCTGTGCCTTCACGCCCGCGGAAAAATGGTGCTTGGTCACGCCCATCTCGGTGACGAGGTCAGCAGCCTCGATCAGCGCCGGCTTGGCATTGCGGCCGGTGACGACGACGTGCAGGCCCTCGCGCCGGGCTTTCAGCGCCGCAACCACCTTGTCGAGATCGAGATAGTCGTAGCGCAGCGCGATGTTCAACTCGTCGAGCACCAGCAGGCTGATCGACGGATCGGCCATCAGCTCGAGCACCTTGGCCCACGCCGCTTCGGCCGCGGCGATGTCACGCTTCAGATCCTGCGTTTCCCAGGTGAAGCCCTCGCCCATCGCGTGCCAGATGACGCGGTCGCCGAAGGCGGCGAAGGCGTCTTTCTCGCCGGTATGCCATTTGCCCTTGATGAACTGGACGACGCCGACGCGCTTGCCGTAGCCGAGCATCCGCAGCGCGAGACCGAAGGCGGCCGTCGTCTTACCCTTGCCCGGCCCGGTGTTGACGATCAGCAGCCCCTTCTCGACCGTCTTGCTCGCCACCTCGGCATCCTGCACCGCCTTGCGCTTGGCCATCTTGGCGCGGTGGCGTTCTTCGTCCTTATTGTCGACGTCGGTCATGTCATTTCACCTTCAGCGGGAGTCCCGCCACCATCAGCAGCACTGTGTCGGCGACGGCAGCGATCTGCTGGTTAAGCCGGCCGGCGGCATCGCGAAACCGGCGCGCCAGTGCGTTGTCAGGCACGATGCCTTGCCCGACTTCATTGGACACCACGAACCAGGGCCCGCGCGGCCGCGACAGCACCTCCGCCAGTCGCCGGCATTCCAGCTCGAGATCATGTTCGGCCAGCATATGATTGGTCAGCCACAATGTCAGGCAGTCGACAAGCACCGGCTGGTTGTCGGGCAAGGCCGCGAGCGCGCCGGCAAGATCGAGCGGTGCGTCGATGGTCGTCCAGCCTTCGCCGCGGCGTGAGCGGTGCAGCGCGATGCGCTCGCGCATCTCATCGTCATAGGCTTGCGCCGTCGCGATATAGGTCCATGGCGAGGGCAAGGCCGTCGCCAGGGTTTCGGCGTGGGGGGGGGGGGAGGGAAGCGAGACACAGACACAGCAAAAAAAAAAAAAAAAAAAAAAAAAAAAAAAAAAAAAAAAAAAAAAAAAAAAAAAAAAAAAAAAAAAA